>NZ_CP109137.1:8577813-8885979 GCF_035918095.1 Streptomyces sp. NBC_01750 | reverse complement strand
TTAAGTTGGCCCTGACGGGCCAACTCGGGCCTGACGGCCCGTAAGGTGACGGTGCATCACGCCTGGCGGCGTGAGCGTGGGTTGGTGCGGCCGACGATGTCGGCCGATGAGGCTGATGGATTCCCCCTGACGGGGGAATCGTTGGGTGTGTGAGTTGGGACCGGCGCCTGGCGGCGCCGGGTTGATGTCAAAGTGGTTTTCTACATGGTTATTTGAGTTGGCCCCTCCCCTGGCGGGGAGGGTTGCTCAATGTGTTGTGCCGCTTGGCGATGCCAAGCGGAGAGAGCGTTGAGAGCGGGGCTTGCCAGGCTGACGCCTGGTTGGGGGGCCGGAGGCGTTCGGGCTGGCGCCCTTCGGCTCCAGGAACGGTTCTGCGCTGGGTAAACGTGATCTGTTGGGGGTTCCGTCTATCGAGTGCTCCTGTCTTGCGGGGATCCCTCGCTGACGGGTTTTGAAGTCAGTCTGGGGATACGGCAGTTCGTTCAGCCTTGTTGGTCCCTGGTAGCTCCTGCGGCGCGCGTCCTGGGGTGCGGGTTGAGTCATCGCTGAGTTGGCACCTACGTGCGCCTTGCCGCGGTTCTTCTATCAGTCGTCTTTCATACGCGTCGTCGGCCTGATGGCCTGCCGCTCACCTTCTGCCAATAGGTCGCCGGCGGCATTCCCCGTGTAAGGGGCTTGTCTGCCTGGGCACTTGGGGGCTCGGACGACTGCGGTCCATTGGCAGTTCGGTCTCGTCATTGCACAGAAACAGAAAAGGAGCACCTCCATGTCCATTGCACTCCCAGAGGCAAGCAAGGCGCCTGCAGCCGTCCCTCCCCCGGACATTGCTGACGCGCGCCGTGCCGCGTACGAAGATGGCCAGCCTCTACTCCCCCGGCTCTCCGCCCTGGGTGTCCGGATCGGTGACAGCACGCCCGGCTACGGAACCATCCCCGGCGTTCTCCTCCGGAACGTAACGGACGTACAGCGCGAGTGGGTAGTTGGGCTCGCTCAGTCCGGAGACCCGTGAGCGTGTCCTTGCCTGGCTCTTCGCCCAGGCGCTGGACATCGACAGCGAGCGGCCCCTGGTGATTCAGCGTCAGGAGAAGGGCAGCTTTGCCACCTGGTGCCCGAGGGGCTGCGTCGTGGACCACACCAGGGACGTAACGGAGGGCGCCGCGCTTGAGGATCTCGCGCACTACATCGGCGAGCCGGCGGAGATGACGCTCTCCATCTGGGACGCCGAGCAGGGCACGGTCGACACCGTGGTGCTCGGTGGGCAGATCGCCGTCTACCCCTACTCGCAGAACCCCGAACGCACCGTTCCGCACGTCAATCTGGAGGTCTTTCAGGACGAGTACATGGAGGATCCTCGGCCCGAACGAACTCGCTGACGTCATTGCCCGGGTGCGGGCTCACCTCGATGTGCTCGAGGAGCTGCGGGGCTGGCTGGTTCAGGCTCGTTTCGCGTACCGGGCACCGAGCTCATGACCACGGCGATGCCAGCGGGGGCTGGCTGTCCGGAGTTGGCAGGTGCCTGCGCGGTTGATCATGCGACGGACCAGAGTGGTCCCCACTCTGCGTATGGCCTCACGGTCGGCTGCTGTGAGCGTGCGAGTGGGCGCGGCGATACGGTCGGCCTCTCGGCAGAGCTCGTCCAGTGGGACGCCGAGCCGGGCTTTCCCAGGGTGGTCGAGGTGTGCCCAGACGTCGACGGGACCATTCTCGAGTGTCGACTCCTGCGGACGTGGAGCGCCTGCGTACGGCGGCATACGCGTTCGGGCAAGGTCTCAGCACGCTCGCCGTACGGCTCGCCGGTCAGCAGAATCCGGGCGCGCGCAGGGGATGTGAGGGGCTGGGTGGTCACTGCTCCCTGGATCACCCCGGTCCGCCTGAAGGTCTCGACCATGTTGGTCCCGTAACCGCGCTCGGGGCGCCGGGCGATCGCGCGGGAGAGTTCCTGCAAGCGCAGTTGTTTCAGTCTCAGGCGCAGGACAGTCCCCCGGTCATCGCTCTGTGGGCCGGCTCCGTGGACGCGGAAGTCGGTGCTCGGGGCGCCCGGGCCTGTGCCCTGCAGCTGCGCTGTATGGCTGACCACATCGAGCATCTCGCCGCGCAGCTCGACCGGATCACCACAGGCTGGAGAGACGAGAGCGTCGCTGGGAGTATGGAGGCCGCAACCAAGGCCACGTGAACAGCTGGCGTCGCACGGTCTTTGGTCAGGATGGGAGGCATCAGCTCCAGGGTGGCAGCGTCCCGGAGGAGGACGACCTGTACGGCTTCGTCGACCGGTACCGGCTGTTGTGGTGAGCGTGCTGCCAATGCCGCACTGTGCCCACGTTCAGGACGAGGAGCGGCGTTTCGTTGTGTCGGCGCAGGCTGCCGTGCAATGGGGAGGTAAGGCTCACTGGAGACACGTCATCTGCTGATCTACACGTGCCTAGGCATGGTGCTCGTACCGCTGCGACCCTTTCGGTCATCACTCCAGGAAGGAGACTGTGATGAGCTGGGCCGACAATCCGGAGCGCCTCGCGCGCCTCTTGTCCGACCTGGCCAACGCTCTTGAGATGTCGGGCGTCGATAGGTCGGGAAGCTCTCCCGAGCGGCATCTCTTGGACGATGCGCGCTCGGCCGCTCGCGAGCTGGCCCCTCCCAAGCGTCGTCGATCAGGGAAGGGGGGCGGATTCTAGGCAGTGATCATCCGGGCGCTTAGTGAGTGTCCGGGGTCTGGTGTTCGCCTTGGCTTCCGAACGGGCTAGCGACCGTGGTTGGGGGCGGCTCGTCGCCGTGAATTCGCCTTTCGACATCGCACCAACGCGTCATCTTTCACAACGCCTTGGACATCTCCGAGGTCGTTGGCCAGGAAGGGGTCCGATGAACGTGCCAGGCGCCCGTGCAAGGCCGTCACTCTCCTCGCCCGGGCGGCGCCTGGAGCCTGCGGTCCGTCAGGGCCTGGGCAGCGGCAGGCCGGACATGTGCGGGTGTCGCAGATGCTGCCCGCCGTCGTAGACGTGCAGGGTGAAGGTCTCCGGCCCCGGCCGGTCGGCCTCGTCGTAGGCGTCCAGGACGCGCTCGATGCGCTCCCACAGCCGTACCGGGCCGCCCTCGCGCACCTGCCAACCGCCGTTGTGGGGGGTGAGGGTGGCGGCCGAGCTGGTCGCCACGTCGACCAGGTGCACCACCTCTCCGGCCGTCGTCATCTGCGCGTCCGGCACCGCGCTCTGGGCGAGGAACCGCAGGTGGAACGCTTCCTCGGTGGCGGCGGTGATCCGCTTGGGGCTGTGCCGGGCCGCCCTGGGTTTGTCCGGGAGGCCCGCGGCCCAGTGGGCGGGGTTGCCGAATGCCGGCGCGGCGTGCGTACGCGCCGACATGAACGACACCGTGCCGGGCAGCAGTTGGCCCTCGGCGGTGCCGTCCTCGGCGACGGTGAGCAGGACGCGGGCGTACCCGTAGAGCCAGCCCGAGAGGGTGAGCAGGATCTTCCCGCCTGGCCGGGCCTGGGCCAGCAGCGCGGGCGGTACGGCGCGGAACGAGCAGGCGGCCACGATCCGGTCGAACCGTGCCTCGGGCCAGTACCCGTACAGCCCGTCCGCCACTGCCAGGGTCGGGGTGTAGCCGCAGCCGTACAGCGCCCTCGCCGCTGTCTCCAGCCGGCGGCCGTCGACCTCGATCGATGTGACGTCGGCGGAGCCGAGACGCTCGCAGGCCAGCGCGGTGGAGTAGCCGGTCCCCGTGCCGATCTCCAGCACCGTGTGGCCCTCTTGGAGGTCGGCGTCGGCCCACATCCGCAGCACGAGGGAGGGGAGCGTGGAGGATGAGGTCGGGGCCCCGCCGTGGCGCTCGATCGGGTTCTTCCAGTCGGGTTCGTCGCCGTCGAACTGTGTGATGAGCGTGGTGTCGGAGTACGCGGCGGCCAGCCACCGGCCATAGTCGGGCTCGGCGGTGACCGGTTCCCAGTCAGGCCCTGCCTGTCGCGCTCGTCGGCGGGCAGGTAGAAGCCGGGCACGAACCGGTGCCTGGGCACCGTTTCCACCGCCTGGCGCCAGGCTGGATCGGTGAGGACGTCCTTCTCGGCGAGGGCCTTCGCCATCGCCTCGCGCAGCCGCGCGGCGTCGGTCTCAAGGTCGGCGGGCATCGTCATGGCCTACCGCCTCCTTTCCCTTCGAGGATGTCGGCGAACGCCTCGGTGATGGCGGGCGCGTCGGGCAGCCAGCCCCACTGTCCGTTGCTGTTGCACTCGATCGCCGTCCAGTGTTCCGGGGCATCCCCGTCGCCGGTCAGAGCGAAGTCGAAGCAGCCGAAGACCAGGCCGAAGGAGTCCAGGTAGCGGTGCAGCGCGGCCTCGACCGGGGCAGGCACGGTGGTGGGGGCGTGGGTCAGGTCGTCCCAGTTGCCGCGGCGCCAGTCCAGGGCGCCGTCCGGGGCGGCTACGTGCTGGGCGAAGACGCGGCGGCCGACCACGGTGACCCGTACGTCGCTGGTCTTGGGGATCTCGGCCTGGAACAGGTGTGCGGTCACGGCGAGCGTGTCGTCGAAGGTGTCGAGGTCGACGCGCTGGGCCCAGATCGCGCCGGTGTGACCGTCCTCGTCTCGGGGCAGGCCGCGGAACGTCTTGTAAATGACGCGGCTGTGCTCGGCGGCGAACTTCCGCGCGGCCTCGGCATCGTTGGTGACCAGGGTCGGCGGGATCGTGAGTCCGAGCTCGGTGAAGCGTTGGAGCTGGGCGGGCTTGAAGTCGGCGCGTGTGATGGCGGCGGGGTGGTTGACGTACGTCGCACCGTGCAGATTGTTCAGTATGCCGCCGAGCCCGTGCCTCGCCTCGGCGGCGGCGAAGTCCCGCTGCTGTGGGGGCAGATGCCCGTACCGGGCGGCGTAGGGGGTGGGGCGGCGGTAGTAGACCGCCGCCACCTCCCCCAGCTCCACCTCCCGGCTTGCCGTACGCAGCCGCCCGCCCCACGTGGGCGTCCCCGCCTCGATGTGGGCCGCGAAGGTCAGGGCGGGTCCGATGTCGGCGGGGTCGACGCGGGCGACGGGCACCTCACGCTCGTTCAGCGCGGCGATGACCCGGTCCGCGGTGACGTCTTCCAGCGCGGTGACGACCAGGACGGTGGAGGCCATCGGTCAGTCCGACTCGTAGTCGGTGGTGTTGTCGTCCTGGGTCTGCGGCTGCGGGTTCTGCCCGTCGCCGCCCCCGGAAGTGGAGGCGGTGCCGGTGGTCCTGTTGGTGCCGTGGTTGCCCATCTCCACCACCTGGCCGGCGGCGTCGGTGTAGCGGGCGGTCTGCGTGGCCCCATCGAGCGTCACCCTCGCGTAGGACGGCGGGCTGTCCGGCAGCCGGTCGGTGACCAGCTGCATCGCCCAAGGAACCTCGGGTGCGAGCGTCGTCATGCGTTGTCCCTTCCCGTGCAGTCAGGCAGTCAGCCCGGTCGGCTGCCGCCTGAGCGGAATCGGCGATGCCCCGACCAGGACCGTAGTGGCCGCGCGCCGTGGCACATGACGCCACGCTTCGCGTGCTCGGCCATGACCGGTCTTCCGTGTCGGCGGTGGATGTGGAGGTGGTGCTGCCTCCATGTCACCGCGATCGAAGATCTGTTCCTAGAGACGGAGTTGGGGACTTGCTGGGAGTGGATCTGGGAGGGAGTTGGGACGTGCTTGGGACGCGTCAGCCCGCTCGGAGGAGGCGGAGGACGGCCCGCTGGTAGACGGAGTAGACCTGGGGCAGCTCGGCGAGGTGGGCGCGCTCGTCGATGCCGTGCAGCCCCTCGTAGGGCAGGCCGAAGCCGGCCGTGGCCGGGATACCTTCCGCAGCCAGCAGGTTGCCGATGTTCGACGGCCCCGCCGTCTTCGCCCGCACCGCCAGTCCCGCCTCGGCGGCGGCGGTAAGGAGTGCAGCGGCAGGCTGTTCGTCGTCGGCCAGACGGAAAGGCGGCCAGGTGGCAACCGGGGTGATCTCGGTCGGCTTCGGAGCGGGTAGTTCCGCATCCAGCTCGGCAACGGCCTTGCGGATGAGGGTCTCGGCGTCGTGGGCATCGAAAGCCGGGGTGATACGGACGTCGACATTCAGGTCGCACCGATCGGGGGTGGTCGAGAAGCCTTGGCCACCGTGGAGGGAGGTCACCGACAGCTTCGGCGGCAGCGGAAAGCCTGCATCTGCGCCGGGCAGTTCGGCCGCATCGAGGAGGCGTACAAGGTGGGCCGCGCGGGAGATGGCGCCGACCACGGTCCGGCTGGACCCGGAGTGTCCGGAAGGGGCGTGCACGGCGATGGTGGAACGCCACAGGCCCCGGCCGCCGACGACGACTTCGTCCAGTCCCGGGTATCCGATCATCACTCCGGCCGGCCGCGCCGCCCGCGGGTCGGCGAGGTAGGCGCGGGCGCCGCCGAAGCCTCCCGTGTGCTCGTCGACGTCCAGCAGCACGGCGAGCCCGCCGTGCAGGGCCTCGGCCCGGGGCTTCAGGTCGGCGGCGATGTGGCAGAACATCGCCGCGGCGAGCTTGGAGTCGGCAGCTCCGCGGCCCAGCAACCAGTCCCCACGGATGTCGCCGGAGGTCGGGGAGAAGGACCAGGCGGTCTCGTCTCCGTAGGGGGCGGTGTCAACGCAGGCGTCCAGCGCCCACCATGTGCCCGTCCGGCCTCCGGGGATCTCCACCAGCAGGCCCACCAGCTCACCGGAGCTGCCGTGCAGACGCCTGTGGGGCAGGGAGCGGGCGGCAAGCCAGTCCTCCAGGACGGTAAGGACGGGCCCGTAGTCGTCGATCCCGGCCCGGCTCGGCCGACGGATCAGCCCACTCGCGAGCTCCGCCACAGACGCCATGCGGGCCTCGGTAGCCAGGTGAAGGTTCTCGCTCACGCTTCTCCCCTAGTTGTGCCGTACCGGCAGCATGCGGACGGCCGCGATCGTCTCCACCGGCCGCGCCGAGGCACACGCCTCACGACCATGGTGGACCAGGCCCACCGCCGCCTCACGGCTGAGTAAGACCCCGCAGTCGAACCCGTTCGCCCCGTGGAACGACGGCAGCGGCACCACCGCGGCGGTCTCGGAGGCGACGAAGAAGCGTTCCAGCGCCACATCGGCCTCCACGAGCCCGATGTGGAGGGTCTTGACGCCGTTGAAGCGAGCGGACGGGTCGCGCAGCTCCAGCAGCCGCTCCAGGTGGTCGACGAGCGCCTGGTGCCGCGGCGGGCCGTACAGCACCCGGTAGTGGACCAGGTCCGGCCGCTGGGCCACGGCCGTCTCAATCGCCGCCAAATACGCCTTCTCCCGGCTCCGGCTGCCGGTGACAACCAGCTGCTCGCGCGCCTGCGCCACTACGTCGGCCATCGGCTCGACAAGGTCCGTCCAGCGAGTGAGCACCTTGACCACCACCGCGGTGCCAGAGGTCTCCAGCACACTGGTGGCCGCCCCGTCCTGGTGCGCGAACAACACCTCCGGCCGCTCCCGGTACAGCTGGCACAGCCCAGCCCGGTTCCGCTTGCCCGTACGCCGTCGCCCGGACTCCCACGCGCTCATCAGGCTCGCGTCCGCCGCACCCCCGGTGATCACGTTCAACGCATCGGCAGCCTCCTCCAGCGTCATGTTCCGCACCAGCCTGGCCCGCTTGAGCGCCGAATCCCCACCGCTGCCCACGGCCACGGACACCCCCTCCCATCCCTCACCGGCATGCGCACCCAAGCCTTCCCTGCGCGGCGGCAGTTCGCTCAGCAGACCGCCCACGGCATGTGCGCGCGGTCTCGCCGACACCCGTGCGACCCCGATCGCGGCCTGGGACCATCGACCACATGGGTAAGCACCGCCGTCCCGGACCGCCGAATCAGCCGTCCCGCGCGGCCCCGTGCCTCGACGAAGGCGACCCGCTCGGGCCGTACGAAAGACGTCGGTGTCCGCCGATGGACGTCTACCGACGCCACCGCCCGCTCCATGGCGGCGGTGGCCATTTCCGCCCCACCGAGCCGCGAGTCCTTGAGGAATGGGACGGCTTCGCCTACACCCCCGCCGGAACGGCACCCGACCTCACAGCGGCGCAGGCGTGGGTCAACGAGCTCATCCCTGGCACGTGAGGCCGATGGTGACGCGTCTGTTGATCTGCCAGCCCTCTTCAGTGGCGTTGTCGGCGTTCCGAGAGGGTGGATTCCTGGTACGGGTGCCGTCACAGCCGCGCCGACAGGTACAGCCGGCGACGATGCAGGGCCATGGTGTCAGGCGAGCGCAATCGCTCCGGTAGAGAGGGCTGGCTCCCGGCTCGCTGACTTCTCCAACGCTCGAGGTCGACCGCCGATCGGTGCCGCCTACCAGCGCATGTTCAGGGCATCGAGTGCGTGGATGCGGTCAGCGGGGAGACGCTCCTTGCGGCGGCGGGCGTTGCTGATCCACTGCCCGAGGCGTACGGGTTCGCCGTCGAGGACTTCGATGTGCCGCTGAGGCACATCGAGGTGCCCTTCCCGATGGTGAAAAGCGCGCGCAGCGGCCAGGCCCCTGTCCCAGTTCCGGGCGGCCAATTTGCCTGTGCCGGGGGGCTGTTCAGCGGTCTGGTTCAGGCCGAGGTCGGCGAGGAGTCGCCATTGCCCGGGGTGGAGGCGCCCGGGGTGGAGGCGTTGGGTGTGCAGCCACTCCCCCAGGCGGTGTCCGTCGTCGGTGACGAAGTCGCGGGGCACGTCGGTCAGAACATGGCCGGCTTCGCGGTGCCAGCGGGCGGTGTGGAACGCGCGTTGCCAGGTCAGGGACCAGAGCGGGTTCCACTGAGGGTCCAGGTCATGCAGGGCTTGGGTGCGGGCGGGGGTGAGCTGGTCGGCTCGTTTGCGCTGGGTGGCGAGCCAGCGGCCGAGAGCGAATCCGTCATGCTGGTGGTCGACGGGGGCGGCCAGATGGCCGTGGAGCGTTGCGTAGGCAGCCGCGTGGGCGAGGCCTCGTTCCCATGCCTGCTGGCGTGGGCTCCAGATGATGCCGAGGCGTTCCAGGGCGGTGGCCCGGGCGGTGTCGAGGGCGCCGGTGGTGTGCAGGTGGCGTTGCCAGGTCAGCCATCGGCCGAGCGGGTAGCCGGTGTCGTCTTCATGGGCCTGGGGGGCGTCGAGGTGGTGGTGGGTGCGGTGGTAGCGGCGGGCGGCTTTCAGGCCGCGGCGCCATTCGGCGCTTTTGGGGGCGAGGACGCGCAGGGTGAGGGCGAGGGCGACTTCTTCCTCTTGGGTGGGGCGGTCGAAGCGGAGCCAGTCGCCGGGTTCGTCAGAGGTGAGGGTGGGGCGGTTGGTGCGGGGGTCGGCGAGGCGGGCGGTGAGGCGCTCGTCGTGGGCTCGGAGGGCTTGGACGGTGCGCCACAGGGGGGTGTAGGCGTCGGCGCCGAGGAGGTCGTCGGGGTCTTCGTCGGGGGTGAGGTAGACGGGGACGATCAGGGTGGCCTTCTTGCCGGCGCCGGGGGGCTGTCGCAGGGCGCGGCCGACGGCCTGGACGGTGTCGACGGGGCTGTTCTTGGGGTCGGCGAAGACGACGGCGTCGATGGAGGGGACGTCGATGCCTTCGCCCAGGACGCGGGCGTTGGCGAGGACGGCCGGCTGTTCGGGGTGGGTGTGGGCGGCGAAGTCGAGGAGGATGCGGCGGCGGACGCGGGGCGGGTGGGAGCCGCTGACCCAGTTCGACCACAAGCCTTCGGGTTGCAGGTCGGCGGGGAGGGCTGCGGCGGTGTCGGGGAGGGTGGTGGCGAAGGCGCGGGCGTCGGCGACCCGGTGGTGGAACGTGAGGACGCGGCGCAGGCGGTGGTCGCGGATGGCCCGCAGGACGGCGACCTGACGGCCGGCCAGGCGCAGGCCGTCGACTCCTGCGCCGGGTCCGGTGGCGAGCCAGTCCCGCAGGTCGGTGTTGTCGACGACGGGGACGAGGATCTGGTAGTCGGCGAGCAGGCCCAGGTCGATGGCGTCGGAGAGGGTGAGGCGGTAGGCGACAGGGCCGAACAGGGTCTCGTCGTCCATGGAGGCGACGGGGTCGTCGCCTCGGTCGCTGTCGGGGTCCCAGATGCGGGGCGTGGCGGTGAGGTAGAGGCGGCGGGCGGCGGGGACCTGGTCGTCGTGGTGGATGGCGGCCCAGGCTTTCCCGAGCCGGCCCGCGGTGCGATGCGCCTCGTCAACGACCGCAAGGTCCCACGCTGGCAGCCGGTGGCTGTGATGGGCGGCCAGCAGGGTGGGCAGCGAGGCGTAGGTGGCATAGACGGTCACCGGCCCGGTGGCGTCGGCCGGGGTCAGGGCGGCGAGTTCGCCCGGATCCGTGGTCATGGGGATGTCGCCAGCCGAGGGATGCTCGACAGCCTGGCGTGCCGAACAGACCGCCACCGCACGGCCCTTGCGGCCGGCTGCGTGCCAGGACCGGACCGTCTGGGACAACAGATCCAGCGTCGGCACCAGAACCAGAACCCGGCTGCGGGCGGCGAGGCGTGCGGCGGTCCGCGCAGCAATGAGCGTCTTACCCGTACCGCAGGCGGCCACCACGCTTGCCCGGGCATGCATGCGCAGCGTCTTGACGGCCGCGGTGACGGCTTCGGCCTGGTGGGGCCGCAGTTCGAGGTCGGCGGTAGCCATGGGATGCGCCGCTCCGGGGCTGGGCTGGTGGGTGCGGTGGCATTGTTGCACCGCACCCTGAGGGCTATTCGGCTGCTTCGGTAATGAGGGCCAGGGTAGAGCCGCTGGCGGCCTTGCGGACGTGGAGGCGGTGGGTGATGCGGCGGCGCAGTTCGGGGACGTGGCTGATCAGTCCGACGGTGCGGTCGTGGTCGCGCAGGGAGTCCAGGACGTCGAGGACGTGATGGAGGGTGTCTTCGTCGAGGGTGCCGAAGCCTTCGTCGATGAAGAGGGTGTCCAGGGCGCGTCCCCCTGCCTCGTGGGTGACGACGTCGGCGAGGCCGAGTGCGAGGGAGAGGGAGGCGAAGAAGGACTCGCCGCCGGAGAGGGTGTCTGTGTCGCGGTCGCGGCCGGTCCAGGCGTCGGTGATCTTGAGGCCGAGGCCGGAGCGTCCGCCGCGGGATGCCCGGTGGTCACTGTGGGAGAGGGTGTAGCGGTGGTCGGACATACGGGTCAGGCGGGTGTTGGCAGCGGCGACGACTTGTTCGAGTCGTGCGGCCAGAACGTATGCCTCGAGTTCCATGCGGTCGTTGTTGCTGAGTGAGGTGCCGTGGATGAGTTCTTGGAGGTGGTGCACGGTGTCGTAGTCGTCCTGGAGGGGTTCCAGGCGCTGGATGCGGGTGTCGAGTTCCGTGGTGAGGTGGGTGAGGCTGTCACTGCGGGTGCGGGAGCCTGCCGCGGCGGCGACGGCCTGGGTGTGCTGCTCGGCGGCCCTTTCGCGCAGGCTGACAGCGGCCTGAAGGTCAGCGGGGGGCTGGGCTGCGGCCTGTACGAGCTCGGGCCTTTCCAGGACGGCGGTGTGAGCAGCGCACTGGTGGCTCCACTGCTTGATCTCTCCTTCGACGGTGTGCATCGCATCGTCGTCGAGCAGTGCCTGCTCGACAGCCTGGAGGGTGTCGAAGCCCTGGGCTTGAGCAGCGGTGGTGGCGTGAGTGATGCGTTCGTCCCGTTCCAGGACGGTGCGGGTGGTGGTGGCGGCGGCTTCGCTTGCGGTCTTGAGCTGGTCAGCGCTGTGGGTGAGCTCGGTGACGCGCGCGGCTACCGTGGGAGCGCCTTCGCGTACGGCGTCGAGCTTGGTGGTGAGGTCCTTCAGCCGTGCAGCGGCGTGGTCGTAGTCAGCGTTGCGCGCTGAGAGCTGTTCGCCGGCTGTGGTGTCCTTGCGGGTCATCTCGGCCTGTTCGCGTTCCAGGGCTGCGAGTTCTTCGGACGCTGGGCCGAAGTCGGCCGCTTGCTTGAGGGCCTGTGTCAGTTCCTCCTCAAGGGCGCGGCACTGGGCTTGGATGTCTGCCAGGGGGGCGTCGCCGGCCTCTCCGGCTGCTGATGCTGCTTGTTCCCGGGCCTGCTGCAGCGTGGTGGTGACGGCCTGCTCGTCCTGCTGGGCCTTGAGGTGTCGGGCTTCGGCAGCCTGTTCATCGGCGCGGGTCGGCTGGCCCGGGTGCGGGGCAGCCGGTGCGGGGTGCGTGCAGGATCCGCAGACCGGGCAGGGGGCCTCGTCTTCGAGGCTCGCGGCGAGCTCGGCCGCCATGCCTTCGGTACGCTGGCGCCGGATGTCGATGTGAGCCGTGGCGGCCTCAGCGGTGACGGTGCGGGCGGTGGCCAGGTGCTGCTCGGCCTCGGTCACGGCGGCGAGATGGGTGTCGCGCTGTTCGGCTGCTTTCACGCGCCGGCGTACGTCTTCGAGGGTGGTTGCGTGGTGGCGGCTGTCGCCCTCGGCGCTGCGGGCGGCGTCCATGCGGCCGGTGAGGGCTGTGCGGCGGGCGGGCGCCTGCTCGAGCCATGTGCGGGCCTCGCGCTGCTCGGTGGCGGATTCCACACGCTCGGCGTCGAGATGTTCGAGGTCGGCAGCGAGCTGCTGAACAGTTGCTTCCTCGGGAAGGAGTTCCTCGGCGACGGCGGCCTGGGCGCGCAGTTGCCGTTCGGCAGCAGTGAGTTGATCGGCCGTGGCCGCGGCGTGGCCGGAGGTCAGAGGGCTGCGGGCGCCGGCTTCGTCGCGGGCGGCGCGGTCGTGCTCGGCAATCGCTGTGTTCGCCGCGTGGACGACAGCAGCAAGTTTGCCCGCCCGGCGGCCCTGGGCGAGCTGGTCGTTCAGTTCCTGCTGTCGGGGTGCCTTCTGCTGGAGCAGCTCGAGCTGCTCTTGGGCACTGCGGTGCTCGCTCTGCTGCTGGTGGAGTGTGCGGACGGTGAGTTCGAGATCCTGCTGGATGCTCAGGTCGGTGGCTGTCTTCGCTGTTTGCTCGGTCTTTCCCTCCAGGTCCGCTGCTGCAGCCTGTGCCAGGGCGGTGGCCCAGCTGCGGACAGGCCCGGTCAGGGTGTGCGCATCGTCGCTGGTGGGGTCTGGGTGTTCGTGGTCGAGGTCGCCTGCGGCTTGGTGGATGCGCTCGATCAGGCTGGTCACTTCGCTGCGGGCTGCTGTGAGGGTCTTCCCCGCCTCCCGGCTGCGCTCGAGGAGCCAGCGGTCGATGTAGGCGAAGCGGCCGGTGCGGAAGAGCTTTCCGAGGAGTTCTCTGCGCTCGGGGGCCTTGGCGCGCAGGAATTGAGTGAACTGGTTCTGCGGCAGGAGAACGACTTGGCAGAACTGGTCGCGGCTCATGCCCAGCAGCGTGAGGATCGCGTCGCCGGCCTCTTGGTGGGATTTGCTGGACGCCTCCCACTTGCCTTGTCCCGAGACGTCGTCGTGCTTCCACTCGCGCAGCGTGGTTTGCGCGCTCTGGGTGGTGGTTCCCGTTCCCCGGGTCTTGGGCCTGGTCTGCTGCGGGGTTCGGGTGATCTCCAGGCGGCGGCCGGAGAGTGTGACCTCGAGCGTCACTTCGGTGAGCAGGTGCTCCGGGGCGTGGTGACTGCGCAGCAGCAGGTCCAGGTCGCCTGGGGGTTTGCCGTACAGGGCGTAGCAGATGGCGGCGAAGACTGTGCTCTTGCCAGCGCCGGTGTCGCCGTGGAGGAGGAAGAGGCCGTCGGTGCACAGGGAGTCGAAGTCGATGGTGTGGGTTCCTGCGAAGGGGCCGAAGGCCTGCAGGGTGAGGCTGTGCAGGCGCATTTAGACAGTCACCTCTTGCGCGGCGTGGATGCGGGATGCCTCGACGGCCTGGCGCAGCAGGTCGTGCTCGGCGGGGGTGGGGTCGGTGCCACGGACCTTTTTGACGAAGTCGCAGGCAACCTCGAAGTCGGTGCGTCCCTCGAGGCGTTGGGTGTAGGTGGGCCTGTCCCCCGGTTGGGCTGTGTCCGGGCGTTTGTGCAGGAGCTGCATGGTGTGCGGGAAACGGCGCCGCAGCTTGGCCATGGGCTCGTAGGGAAGGGCGGGGTCCGTGAGGGTGACCTGCAGCCAGGATTCGGTCAGGTGCTCGTGGGCGGGGTTGGTGAGCAGGTCTTGGAAGGTGCCCTTCAGGCAGGCGAGGGGGCGTGGCACGGGGGTGGGCACGGGGGTGAGGGTGACGGTGGAGTCGCCGTGCAGGTCGACCACGGTGAGGGTCTTGGTGTGGTCGGACTCGGAGAAGGAGTACGCGAGGGGTGATCCGCTGTAGTGGATGCGGTCGCTGATGGTCTGGGCTCCGTGGAGGTGGCCGAGTGCGACGTAGTCGAGTCCGTCGAAGGCGCTCGTGGAGACGTAGTCGAGGCCGCCGACGGTGATGTCGCGCTCGCTGGTGCAGGGCTTGGCGTCGGCTACGAAGGCGTGTGCCAAGGCGACTGAGCGCGTCCCGGTCGGGTAGGTGGCGAGGTCGGCTCGGATGCGGTCCAGTGCCGCTGTGAGCACTGCCTGGTGGGTCTTGTCGGCCTCGAGTTCGTCGCGGGTCAGCGAGGGCTCCAGGTAGGGAATGCCGTAGATGGCGACGGTGCCGTGCTCGTCGTCCAGCAGAACGGGAGTGGTGCAGGCGGTGGCCGGGTCGGTGCGCAGGTGGACACCGGCGCGGGCGAGGAGCCGTGAGCCGACTCCGAGCCGGTGGGCGGAGTCGTGGTTGCCGCTGATCATGATGATCGGCAGGCGGAGATCGGCCAGCTGGTTCAGGGCGTCGTTGAACAGCCGTACGGCGTCCAGGCTGGGGATCGCGCGGTCGTAGATGTCTCCTGCTACCAGGATCGCGTCGACCTGCTGCTCGCGTGCGGTGTCGTGCACGTGAGTGAGGAAGGTGCGCTGGGCGTCGGTCAAGTCTGCTTCGTGGAACCGGCGGCCCAGGTGCCAGTCCGAAGTGTGCAGGAACCTCATGAGCACAGACCGTAACCATCTGCGCAGACGTTACGGATGGTTTTCCGGATAAACGGATTCCCATATGCGGGTATGCCAGCAGTTGAGGGAAGGTTTCTCCTCTTGGGCGGCAGCCCTCCGCAACGCGGGCGGGTGCCAGGCGATTGTCAGTGGCAGGAGGGAAGATGAGCAGTGGGGGAAGGGAGAAGGACATGTCCTCACCGCATTCTGCTCAGCGTGTGCTGGCGCCTGGCGGCTGCCGGTGGTGCGGCATCGAGGCGCGCGGACATGCCCGGCAATGGGTTGCGGAGGCAGGCTGGCATGCCTGGACGGCGCCCACGGCCGAGCAGCGTAAAGAACGAATGCGCGGGCGGCGGAGCCACCGGCAGACGGGTCAGTGAGCCAACTGCTGCAACTGGGCGAAGACCTCACGTAGTTGCTGCGGCACGTCCTCTGCGCCTTGGAGAGTGGTGGTGAGGCTGTAGAGCATGTCGGGTTTGCCGCTGGGGCTCCGCTCCTGTGCCTGGTCCCTGATCATGCGGAAGACGCCTTCACTGAACCTCTTGCCGTCGCGGTGTGCGGCGAAGTCGTCGGGGCTCCAGGTTTGCGGAGCAGGGCGGGGCCAGTGCTGGTTCGCCGCCACGGTCCACTGTTCGTCGGTGGAGAGCTCTTCGAGTTCGTTGCGCCCCTGGGCTTCACCGACGTAGGACACCTGGGTTGCAAGGTCGAGGCCGGCGCGGCGCAGCCTCTCGTCTTTGAGGAGTTTGTTGTTGCGGCTGTCGGCGTCGATCATGAGCATGACGGTGCGCTGGTGCTTGACGAGGTAACGGGCGAGGTGCAGGGCGCCTTCGTTGTTCTCGCAGGCCCAGAGGGCAATACCGGCGGCCTGCAGTGACAGGCCTTGTGAGAGCCGGAACAGCAGGGGAATGCTCTGTTGCTCAGTTTCTCCCTCCACGGCGAGGAAGCAGCGTTCATGGAGGAGGACTGAGTTGCGCAGTCCCAGCCCAGGCTTGATGATGCGCGGGTGGGTGGCGCTGATCTGGGAAAGCAGGTGGATTCCGCCGGCGTTGTCGGAGACGCTGGCTGCGGTGACCGCGCAGGAGCAGGCCGAGGGTGTCGATACCGAGGTGGCGTTTGCGGCCGACGATTCCTTTGCCGGCATCGGTGCCCTGATCTCCATCGGCTGCGGCTACACGATGCAGGTCTACCTGTGCGCTGAATCCTTCGACCACCCTCATCTGCAGGTCATGCAGTAGACCCAGCGAGGAGCCCTGGCTCCCCTACACGGCAGTTCATTTCGACTCGGGCTACGGCCGTCTGCGAAGCGTGCGGCCCACTGACCAGCAGAGATCGGGACAAGGGCAAGGCCCAGGCGCGGCGGCCCGAGTTCGGTACGTCCAGGGCGCTTTCTACGTGAAGGCGGCACCGAAAGTACCGATCCGCGGCGACGCCACCTACCGCTGGGCCCGAGCTCGCGAGCGATCGTGAAGCGCTGCCGGAGTTCTGAGTGGTGTCATTCACGCCGATCACTGGCGACTGTCCCTCCCGCCGGAGGAGCATGCCAGGTAACGTCGCCATCCTCGAAGGGGCACCTACCCCAGGTCGCCGTGGCTGGTCTCGTAGCGCCACGTACACCGGTCTCTTCTAGATGGGCGTCGCCCGCAGCCAGGTCCTGTCGCTCGTTAGGAACTCCTCAAGGCGAAGCGAGGAATCGCGCAGACATTCAGCCAGGTCGTCATCGCTGAGCTTCTGCACCCATATCTGCTGGGTCCATATATGGCCGTCGACGTGGTATTCGAGAACGCCTCCCACCACGTTGTCAGGGCACTGCTCAATGTCCCGCACGATAAAACGGTTCTTACCGGCTCTGCGGTCGATCGGGTCTCTCAGGAAGGACGGGTCGTGCCTCTGTATAACGATCGAACCACCCGGGCGTACATGATGGCGGCAGGTATCCAGCATACTTTTACGCGCCACGACGTTGATGGTATTGATGAGCTGCGAGGCAAGCACGACTCCATCAAACGAGGAAGCCGCCAATCGCAGGCCCTCGATCGAAGAATGGATCTTCTCGACGGGGGAAAGAACGTTGAGCGCCGGGAACCCGTCGAGCATGTCACGGGACTCGTCGACCGCGACGACCTCGTGGCCAAGGCTGGCCAGGGCGCGAGTGACGCGTCCGGCTCCGCAGCCGAGCTCCAGGATGCGGGAAGGTACGAGCACTGCGGAGCTGACGATCTCTGCTTCCCCCTGGGGGGCAAGACGGGTGTACAACGCGACAGGACTTCCGTCCCGCGCGATGGGCCCGTCCCCCCGACCGGATTGACGCCTTCGCTCCTGACCGCCCGGGTGCGTGCCGAAATTGCCCTGATGAGCCACGGTGTGGGTGCCTTCCATCCGTCACTGAACGAAGAATAGTGGCGCGAAAACTGGCGGCTTAACCTTTCTCGTCATTTTTCCGAATGGGGCACTCTTCCTGATCCCAGCGATACCGATCGCATCGCCGGCCACGTAATAGCCGTAATCAACAAAGTTCTCCTCATGGGTGAGCGTTCCGCTCCGGCTAATCGCTATGCGCGTCGGCTTGGTCCGGACGAGACGCTGGACTAGCCAGGCCTCCGAGGAGGAAATAGCAGACTCGATCACCTCTCGCCACTGCGCCGGATCCACTTCGCAGCCGATCGTCACTCCGCGACCTTGAAACCCGGTACCGGGTTTCAGTACTAAATCTTGTTGCTGCGCCTCGCACCACGCGAGCAGATCAACACTGCTTCCATCAATCAGGGATTTGGTATCGCTTAGAATCCGACTCCAAGGAATAAAGCTGCGCAACAGTGTGGCGGTGGGCTCGGGCACCCGACCCGCATCAACTTCTTCGGACAGGACGGCGAGTATCGTCTTGTTTCCGGCGATCTGGTCTCCCAGATCATCGAGCAGCGAGACGTTTCCGTCAGCTGCGGAGTCAATCAAGGGCGCCAGTTTGGGATAAAGTCCCACGGGATCCGGCTGTTCGCCGCACATGCGATAGACGACGGCGACCTTCTGCCGCTGGAAGGTCACCGCATCTTCTGCCACCTCCAGGTCTTCGACAGCAGCCGCCTCGGCCTTGATCCCGTGTCTACGGAGTTCTCTGGCGAGCATGGTGCAGTGATAGAAGCCGGGATTGGCCAATTCTTCTTGTCGTTCAATCACGACAACCAGGCCGTCAGGCTCGGTTGCTTGGCCCTTCATCTCTGCCCGGATCAGGCTGGCGATTGGTCCGATGGCGTCGCCTGGGGTCGCGCCAATTCCACGCAGGAAGTCCCCGATGACCGGAGCCTCCATGAAGATACGCGCCAGCAGGTCCGCGTCCGGCATGCCGCCGCAAGAAGTGCCCACGTTGGGCTCGACCATGGTGACGACGTCTCCGTGGATCACTACATCAGGGCGACCGACATGCGCCCACCGGGGACGGCGCGAGGCCCGGATATACCGATTGGAAGGGCCGTCCAGGCGAAGCTCGTCGGCGAGTCGCTCCCAGGATGCATCCATGCGGTTTTCGTAGACGTGATTCAAACCGCTCCGGAAGGCCTGGTGTAGACCCTTCAGTCGCTTTGTCAGCGCAGTGGGCACCAGCGGTGGGGGGACCGGGAGACGCTCGCCGATGGAATACATGCAAGCATCTCGAACCTCTCTAAGTGCTTCCCCATCCGCGTCGAAATACGATCCCAGTAGTTCAGCGTGCGGAGCCACGTATTCATGAAAAGCCATGTTAAGTTTAGCTATCTCATACTCAAGAATGACAAGCTCCTTCATGAATAGCGGTATGGGGTGGAGAGGCTGGTGTGCCGGTGCGGTCCAGCCTCTAAGAAGGCCGGACCGCACCCCTGGGAATTATCAGTGCACGTAACGCATGGCCCACCTCCTTGTTGTTGCGGTCATTTCAGACACGAGCCGTCATTATCGGCAGTGCTCGCATCAGTCATTGGACGGCGGGATTACGACAGCCGATCTCCATGAAGAGATAGCGTGTGACACTCATCGCCGTTCCGTATGCGGAATGTGATTTCGGCCCCGCCCGTCCCGTTTGGACGAATCAGGATGGTCCGCTCCATGGTCCACCCGCCGAGCCGGAATTCGCCTTCGCCTAGATGTATTAGATCGGCGCGGGGGATCCCCTCGATGAACAGCACAGGGGTCCCATCCGGGCAGTCCACTGCAGCTGGCACCAGCCCTTGCCGCCGGAAAATGCCGGCATCCGTCTCCAGGAAGGACGTGAACAATGCGGGCATGTCGAACTCGCATCTGAACGACCGGACGTCAACCGGGCCCAGCGGCACCTCCGGACGGACGTAGAGCGTGTTGTCGAGCACGCTTGGCGTCCTGAACTCCTCCGGAAAGAGTGCCATCAGCTCCTTGGTGACATCCGCGTCGACGACGAGGTGAACCCGCGTCACAGCCTCATCGGTGTTCGCCACGGCGTGCGGGCGAGAGAAGTCCCCGTACCAGAGGTCTCCTGCGTTCCAGCAATGTGCCTCGCCGTCAACGGTCAGCGTCGCTTGCGGGGTGGTCGAGATGGGTACGTGCAGGCGGACGGTGCCCCACGGGAGACCACACTTTTCGTCACTGTGGGTAGGACCATGCGTGTCGGGCCGAGTGGCCATCAGCCTCGCTCCGCGGAGAGGAGCGGGGAAGTCTCCCAGGAGCCGGGCGAGATAAGGCATATTCTCAAGCAATGTCGATCCCGCGTAATCTCTCAGATACGGGAAGTCGCCAGCGCTGGGGCGAGGGGCGGCGGCCATGTGTCGCAACCTGAGGCTCTGCCAGCCGATGGAGTCACTCTCACGTGTTGTTCCGTCTGGCGCATGCACTTCGATTGCCGCCCAGGGAGCTTCTGCCAAGTCCTCAAGCTCAGCGCGGAGCGATGCGGCATCGTAGGTGCGGGCAAGGCGTGCGCTACCAGGGAGCTTGGCGAGAATCGGAGAGGGCGGCCAGGGCCTTGTGTCCACGATGTTCTCCCATTGAATCGAGGCGATCTGCGACTTCCCTACAGCGGACGAGAGGAAGGAATCTCCAGAGACCGCACCACATTGCCGCAGCGGCTGCGGAGGATCACCTTGTCACCGCCGTTCTTTTCACTGGGGATCAGCTGGATCGTCCGCTCGCGACTCCAGCCGGCGAGACGGAACTCCCGGTCTCCCACATGAACGAGCTTGAAGGCGGCTTGGCCGTCAATGTGGAGGCCCAGAGAGTCCTCGAAGAGGTCGATCGTCGCGATCTCACATTCCTGAGCCACGGTGAACACCCCGTCCTCCTCTTCAAACGACTTGAAGGACCGAGGAAGCCGAAATGTGCAGCGCAGCGCAGCGAGTTCCTCTATCGACAAAGTCGGCTGTTCCGAGGCAAAAAGGATGTTCCTTCGCACATCGGCGGTGTGGAACTCTCTTGGAAACAGTTCCAGCAGCTCTTCCGTCGGCTGGCAGTCGATCACCATGTGCACGCGCGGCTCGCGGTCGGTGTTCCGCACGACGTGCATCCGAGTGAAGTCGGCGTACCACAGTTGGCCCGGCTGCCAGCGCTGTGTCGTGTCATCGATCTCCAGCACCGCACCCGGCGTTGTCAGAACCGGCACGTGAAGGCGCAGGGCGCCCCACGGCAAGCCATACTTCGTATCGTGATGGAGCGGACTCTCGGCTCCTGGGCCCAACAACATGAGGCGTACGGCGCGCAACGGTGCTGGGATGCCGGCCAAGACCTCCTTGAAGTAGGGCGTGTCGGCTAGCCACCGGGTGTCGGCGAATTCCGCCAGCCCGGGCCCGCCGGCGTCGCTCCTGGTGGCCTCACCACGCAGGCTGCGCAGCGCTATGGAACGCCAGTCCAAATCGGTGACGTACTTGCCGACCCCCTCGCCCGAGACGATGCGAGGCTGGTTCCACGTCAGTCCGTTGAGCTGCGCGAGGTCCTTACGCAGGCGGTCGGCGTCGTACTCCTGCCGGAGTCGGGCGACGGCAGGGAGTTTCGTGAGAATCGGCGCCTGGGGCCAGTTGTCGATCTGGCTCATGTGATGGTCCCCCTTGCAAGTGCGATGACGGTCGCTCAGCTACCGGTTAACGATGGAAAGTTGCAGTCGGTCGAGACCACGCAGAGTTGCGGTGGGACGCTGGACCGGTACTTCCCTGAGTTGAATGCTGTAGCGGCGTACGAAGTCGCCGAGTATTTCGACGCCCAGCAGCAAGGCAAGCCTGGTTCCCAAGCAGGAATGAATACCCTTACCGAAGCCGAGATGGGGGTTCTGCGAGCGGTCAAATGCCAACTTATCGGGGTCGGAGAATATCGTTCCGTCCCGATTGGCAGACCCAACCATTACCACGACCACTTCACCGGCCCGCAGGCGCTTTCCGCCGACCTGTGATTCCCGGCTCACAGCCCTGCTCTCAGCTTGAACAGCTCCATCGAATCTCACCAGCTCATGGAAGGCCGTTTGATCGATCTCAGGCACCGTACCAGCATCGAAAATTCCTTGCTCTGCCAGAGCGCGAATAGCGTTCCCGAATGCGCTACTCGTGGAAGAGTATCCAGCTACAAAAATTGCCCGCAGAGAGTTCACGAGAAAGTTGAGCTGCTCACCGGAAACCGCAGAGTAATCCACGTCGCTCAGGAGGCCGGCCGGAGGTGCGTGCTCGATCCACGGCTCGACCAGGCCACTGAGGTGACGTCTGGCCTGCATCCCAGCCTCACGGCGGGAAGGTTCCAGCCCCGAGTCCATGCTGAGCACGAGATCGCGCTGCGCCGAACGAAAGGCCGTCTCGTCTTCCAGCAGCGGAATCCCGAACAGGACACACATACTATGGGCCGCCAGAGGCTCCGCGAACTCCGTTATGAAGTCGAAGTCACTGACGTCTACGACACTCAACAACTTCTCGGCGTGCGCCTTCGTCTCGCGAAGCCAGCCTTTCAGGTCGACTTTGCGAAGCGCAGGAAGGATGGCCTTGCGAACGGCGGCATGATCGGGAAGGTCAAGAGTCTGCAGACTGAGAAATTCGTCGGGAGTCTCCTCCCCTGTCACCCGGAAGTCTGACACGAATGTCTCATGGTCCTGCAGGATCTGCGAGCAGTCAGCATACCGGGTGACCATCCAGGCATTGAGCTTCTCGTGCCAATGGATGGGATCCTCACGTCGCAGCATCTCATACGCCGGGTAGGGATTCTCAAGTACCTCGGTGGACAATGGATCTAAGGTTTGCATGCCGAATCCAGGTTCACTAGGCATCGTGGCGGAATGGTCATCCGGCCCAGACATTGTTCTGAGCTGCCGTGTTCGCTTCCCGATGCATATTTCAGGGTCGCCACAGCAAAAGGCAATCTATTTGCCCTCCCTGGCCAAAATCTTTCACCCGTTCCCGTGCCATATCTCAGGCTGGGGCGTCGAAAGTACGAAGGGACGGGAAGATGCCCCTGTGACCTGGGAGTCTCGCCCGTGAGTGACCCTCGCCGAGCGGGGGTCGGACGGGGGAATCAAAGCTTCACTCTGCGTGAGAAGCCGCCGTTGCCGTCCTGAGGATGGCCGGTTCCGCGTGTGCCCGGTGAACGGGCACGTCGTCATCACCGGGCGTGCAAGACCCGAGACGGGCTCGCAGCCGACCTCCGGCCCGTTACTTGTCTGGCGTCTGTGCGGCGCCGTTCATTAGAGGGGCGGTCGACCGGCTCCATCCCGGCCAGAGCGCAGCGGCTGTGGCGACGGTGGCCACGCCGGCTGCACCGACGGCAGCGCCATAACCCGTCCACTCCGCAAGCGCTCCGAGGACCATCGGGCCAACCCCCTGCAAGGCCATCAGACCCGTGCCCAACAGCGCGAAAGCCTGTCCCAGCAGTGCGGTCGGCGCGACGTCGCGGAACCGTCCTTGCACGCCCAGCATGTAAGCGTTGCCCACGCCGGACACTGCCAGGAGCGCAGCGCAGACCAGCGTCGGCGGCTCGAACAGCAAGGGCACAAAGGCGATTCCGACGAGAGTCATGAGCGGCATGACCAGTCGGACGCGGGTCGCAGGCCGGACCAGACGGCCCATCAGGAGGTCTCCAACGATCATGCCCACCGGCAGGCAGGCCAGGAGCAGACTCGCCGCGGTGACGGAGAAACCGCGGACGCGGGCGTACGGAAGGATCAGGCTCTCCACCCCCGCGATGAACGCCGGCGGTAGCCACTGCGCCAAGAACAAAGAGCGCATGGCGCGCTCCTTCATCAATTGTCTTGTACCGGACCAGCTTTGCCGGACGACCGTGCCGGCCGCCCTGCCCTCGACGGGAAGATTCGGCAGACCGATGCGGACAACGATCGCCGCAGCTAGATGGCAGAGCGCCCCGGTCAGCAGCGCGCCCGGTACGCCGAGCCACGCGACGAGCAGCCCTCCGGCCGCGAGTGCGACCAGTTGGCCGCCGGACATGGTCAGGCCGACCAGCGAGCGGCCCAGGACGTACGCGTCACCGTGGAGCGACTGGGCGATGACCTTGCTCGTGGCCCCCCGGAACGCGGGGGTGAGCGCGCCGAGCACCGCCACGAGAAGCAAGCCGGCGCCGATCGGCAGGGGGGCCAGCGCCACCACTGCGCCGACCGCGCATTCGAGCCCGTGACCGGCCGCGATCAGGGCTCGTGGGCATATCCGGTCGGGCAACGCTCCCAGCAGAACACCGCCGATCGCCTGCGGTGCGAAGGCGATTCCGTAGGTGAGTGCGGTGAGAAAAGCGGAACCCGTCACGTCGTACACCAGCAGCGACAGCGCAACCATGCGAAGCGTCGTGCCGAGGACCGCAGCCAGGTTGGCACCGAAGAGAAGGCGGAATACGGGATTGTCGAAGACTTCCCGGTACGTCGCTGATGCCGTTGCGGTGTCGCTCGATGCCATGGCGAGAAGCGTGCCGCCGAGCCGATTGCATGGCTAATGTTTCGCACGGACGCGAAAAGCAGAGGGGGAGACAGGTGTTCCGACTGGAAGTGTGCGCCGAAGACCTGCTTCGAACCCGGTTCGCGCTGTCACCGCTGACGGAGTTGACGCGTCTGCTCCGACTCTTGAGCGGAGGCTCGCGTTCAGCTCTGTCGGCGAGATGGGTCAACCGGCTGGAGCCGGCATACCGCTGCCTGCTGCGCGAAACGGACCTGCATGCCGTACTTGCCCTGGAGTCAGCCCACAGCGGTGTCGGTTTCATCAACCAGCCTCCGGCCGGCATGGCCCAGACCTGGCCCGACGACCTCGCCGCGATCCAGGCCACGCCCCCGCGCCAGGCACGACAGGAAATCGACCAGTGGCTGGCTGGGCATCCCGTACGTGATCAGCGCTCGCTGCGCGTCCTGCGCGGCACCGACCCTGTGGACCGCATCGCCCACGCTCTCGACCAGGCCTGGCACGCGCTGCTCGCCCCGCTCTGGCACCAGCTCCGGGCCATTTGTGACTACGACGTCGTGCACCGCGCCGGGCGACTGTCGCAATTCGGATGGGCGGCCGCGCTGGACGGCCTGCACGATGGAGTGCGTTGGCACGACGGCGCCATTGAACTGAAGGGCGACCCGACCCGGGATCCAGTGTCGCTCGACGGGGACGGCTTGCTCCTGGTGCCGTCCGTGTTCGTCTGGCCCGGCCTCGTCGTGCACGTCGACCAACCGTGGCCGAAGGCATTGATATACCCAGCCCGCGGTGTGGCCGCCATATGGGAAACGTCGTTCGATGCCGACCCTGAAGCCCTGCACGCGCTGATCGGCGCAGCGCGAGCACGGCTGTTGACGGCTCTTGAGCAACCGGCCACCACAACCCAACTCGTCGCGATGCTGGGGATGACGCTCGGCGCGGCGGGCAGACACCTAGCCGTACTTCGCGAGGCCGGGATGGTCAACCGCGCCCGCATGGGGCGATCGGTGCTCTACCGCCGCACACCGCTGGGCGACGCGCTGGCCGCCGTCGCGGTCAGCAAGACGCCCACTGCACGCACCGCCAGAGCCTCACGGGATACCAGCGCCGCATCACACGCGTGAATCGGTCGTGGTTCAGCAGCCATGGATGCCGGCGCCGGCAGGATCGCCATCTTCCCGTCGGAACAGCGCAT
Organism: Streptomyces sp. NBC_01750; assembly: GCF_035918095.1. NCBI lineage: Bacteria > Bacillati > Actinomycetota > Actinomycetes > Kitasatosporales > Streptomycetaceae > Streptomyces > Streptomyces sp. NBC_01750. The sequence goes on along the minus strand of NZ_CP109137.1, from coordinate 8,861,153 downwards.
CCCGCTCCGCCGGGCCGGTGTCGACGTACGAGCGCAGCTTCGTGTCGGTCCACTCGGCCGCGTACTGGCAGTACAAGTCGCAGCTGAGCGGCAGCCACGCGGTGGGGTTTTGACCGGACTTTGACGGTTCTGCCGGGCCGTGACCGCGACGAGCGACAGGCAGCCTCATCGGTCCCGGTCTACCTATTGCGGCCGCCGGTCTGTGTAACGGAGACCTTCTCCTCCATCCCGGCCGTGAAGTCGTACTGGACCGGCCAGTGCGGACCCACCTCCGACCCGGCGCATCGCCGCTCGAACGCCGTAACGCCTGATGCCCAAGGAGAACAAGGACCCGCAAGGTCGGGCATCAGCGCGCGATGCGCCCGGCCGAAGCCGACAAGGCCCGGTGCCCCATCAAACCGAGATCGATGAGCCGGGGCATCCACCTCCCGCTCGTCGCCCTCGAGCCGAACCCACGGGCCCGCCCAAGGTCTGCCGCCGGCGCAGCATCACGCTCGCTCCCGCCCGAGGGCGTCAAGCACCGGCAGTACCTCGAGTAGGGAAGACATCACCCACGGCCGTTGATGGTCGCGGCTTCGGTGACCTCCGAGGCTCTGGCACGGAAAGTGATCCGGGACCACTAATGCGTCGCCGACAGCCGTGGGATGACGGACTGAGAAGAGACCGGTCAGCGGGTCGGATGCATGCACCCGTGTCGGTGGTGCCGGTCATTTCTCGTCGTGGCAACTGCCTACACTCTGCGACATGACCCTCGCTGCGAAGTCGTGCCATGTCTTGGCGCACTCCACGGCCAGAGCGGCCACGGACTCTGCTCGGTGTGGCGGCACGTTGTCCGTAAGCCGTTCCCATTCATCAGCCTGGATCAGATTCATATCCAGCAGCCGCAGCAGGAAGCGACCCGTCTCCGTCATCCGCACGGACGGGTCCTGGCGCAGAATCTGGTACGCCATCCTCCACCGTTCGGCGCTGGAGCGCTGGTGGCTCGCACGGTCCGGAGGCGCCTCACGCGACGATTCGCGTGGACAGTACATGGCATGGGAGACCCGACCTGACCTGGCCATCGCACCGGACGGAACGTCCTTAGTTCCGCCGCGGTCGGACGTGGGAACGGTCTCGTCCTTCGCTTTCCGTGTGGGGAGCTGGCGGATTCTGCCGTCCCTCCCGACTCGAGCCGTCGACTGAGGAAATTCCTCAGCAGCTAGGCGCCGCCGTACGACCCCGACTGTCTTGGGCGAGAGACCGACCAGCCCGGCGATCATGCGGTCTGACCAATCTGCGTGCGTCCGCACGATGCGGGCGGCTGCGGTTCTGCGGTCTGCCAAGGTCAGTGGCAGACCGTGCGTGGCGTTGGCTTGTACTGCTGCGACGAACGCTTCCTCCTCGTCCCCCTCGAAGAACCGAACGGCGATCGTCTCTCGCCCCTGCAACTTGGCTGCCAACAGCCGGTGCCTACCGTCGATTACGCGGAGCGTGTGACGGTGCACGAGGATAGGCGGTAACGGGCCCTCAATCTCCACCAGAACACGGACATGGCCCTCGTTCGTGCCCTTTATCCGAAGCGTGTCACCCGCGACGAGCGAGGTGAGGGGAACAGTTTCCCCATCGACTTGCTCATGCGAAGCGATCTGTAACCAATGGACGTCAGAGTAAAGCATTTCAACTTCCCCCTTGTGAGATCAGGCGCTAGGGCCAGGAGGCTGGCAAAAGGCAGACGCAGCCCCCGGTTTGATGAACTGGCGTACCCAGCAGCCAGGTGGGGGCTGACACTGCCCGGGACTGAGACGACGGGCCTGCCGACTTGTTGGTGCCGGCGTCAGCAGGCCGTGGCAGTCGACCCAGGAGGGCTTCTTGCACGCCTGTCTAATCTGCCGAGCGGGCTGACTCGAGCATCTCTGCCGGGCGACAACATGTCGTATGCCCTCACAGGCGATGCGACGAGTCGGAGGGTATGGCGACTCATGGCCGCAAAATCCGTTGGGGCGCAAATGTTTCCTGATCGCCATCGCCTGGAGGTTCCTCTCCTCAGACCCCGCCAAACCTCAGGTCGGCCCGTAGCACGGGCTCGAAGAACGAGAACTTGTTGTTGTCGGCTGCGACTTCGGAGGAGACGATCCCGGCCTTGAGCAGCGCCTTCAGGAAATGATCGCTCGGCAAATGGGCCATGGGCGACGACGTGCCCCATGCACTGGGGGCCACCTGCCTGAGAACGGCGAGCCCGCATAATGCGAGTCCCTCCTGCTCCAGTCTCCGCGCCACCTCGTAGGCGACGAATGCTCCGGAACAGTCCCCCAGCAGAATGAACAACTCGCCATGCCCTCGCGCGTGGCGCGGATATTCTCCGTGCACTCGGCGACCACAGACGACATGTCGCGCCGCAGCGGCTCCGAGAACCTGCTCTCCCGGCCTGGCAGTCGCACAGTGAGCAGACTGAGACTCGGCGGCGAGCCACGTGCCAGGTCACGGTGGGAAGCTGCCCCTGAACCCGAGCTGGGGATGGTGTAAACGACAGCCTGAACCGGTCCCTCCGACGCGGTGTGCTCCAGCACCCAGCGTTCACTCACGCGTACACCTCCTTGTGTAGGGCTAGAACAGGCCGTCAGCCGCAGCGCTGCCGGTCACTCTGGTGGATGTGGTCGAGCCAGCCGGCTGGCCCAAGACATGCTCGCCGTCGCCTGCTCGTCGCACGCCTCCAACTGTTTTGCGAGTTGGTACCAGTCCCGCGAACAGGAATAGGCCAGCTCCGCGACAGCGCACCGCCAACGGCTGGGAAGCCAGTTGATGAGCCGCTGCCGCTGCCCGGTGTCGGCGATGTGCATGCCGAACAGGCGCAGCAAGAGCCGGCCCTCGGCAGACATACGAAGCTGCGGATCCCGCATGAGCGCTTGCCTGGCCGTCTCCCGGTTCAGCATCCCGACGGCAGCTCCGGCACCGCTGTCCATCGCGATGTGGCTTCCCTGCGCGGCATTCAGCTCGGCCCTGCGCTGACGGGGAGGGACCGGGTCCTCGTTGCGCTGCAGGCGCTGACGCACATCCCGCACGGTGCCCGGTGACACGCCGGCCGCGGTGGCGATCTCCCGCAGTGAGGCATCAGGGTTCTTCGCGATCAGAGCGCTCGCCAACCTGCGGCCCTCCGTACTGTTGACCGGGCGGGCCTTGCTGTCCCTCCCGATCCGGGAGTGCAACTGGGGAACTTCCCCGGTTGCCGACCGCCGACGAATGGCAGCGACGGTCTTCGCCGCCAACCCGGTCGCTGCGGCCACCGCACGATCAGACCATTCCGGATGTGTCTTGACGATGCGTAGTGCCGCCGCTGTGCGATCCGATAGCGTCAGCGGCAAACCATGCTGCATGTTGGACTTCACAGCAAGAACAAATGCGTCCCGTACGCTTCCATCAAAGAACTTGACCTCAATTACATCCCGGCCCCGCAAAGTCGCGGCGTGCAGCCGATGCATTCCGTCGATGACTCTCATCGACGGGCGGTGGACAATAATTGGAGGCAATACTTCTTCGGACTGGGCAAGCATGCGACCATGCTCCATATCCTCACCCGCCAAACGGGGAGAATCTGCCGTTACCAGTGAAGCGATAGAGACGCGCTCGACACTCGACTCTGCTAAATCACTCTTAGGCGAAGGCTCCAGGGGTATGCCTTCCATCATCACGCATCCTTCCTGCCGGGCCATCGACACGAACACGTACATGGAGTGGCCCACGAAGCACTTGACTCAGATCAGCAACAACCGAAGAACAACTGCTCAACCCACGCCACAAACCGGCGGTCAACCGTTAGATGAAAGTTGAGATTCAAATAATCTACCGGTTGATCCGCAGATGCTTCCATGCCCACGGCGCCTCGTCAACCAGTAGACGAGGCGCCGCAGTAGACTTCAACTGTCCGTCGCACAGGGGTAGATGGTGCATATTCAGCCACAGGAGGACGCATGACTGGCGCGCCAGAGGAGTCGACGCTTGCCGAGCGACTGGACGGCCTGTTCTCCAGGAGCCGCCCTGAGGGACGGCGGTGGACTAACAACGAGGTTGCTGACAAGATCAAGGAGAAGTTTCCTCACATACGCGTTAGTGGCGCCTACCTGTCAGCACTGCGGAACGGCTCTCGTGCACACCCCTCTCAAGAACTACTGGCAGCACTTGCAGAGTTCTTCGGCGTCTCGCCGGCCTATTTCGTGGACCCCGACCATGCAGAGCGAGTCAACGCTCAGCTCGCGGGGCTGGAGGTGCTGAGCCAGGCAGGCGTCCGCGGGGTCGCCCTACGAGCTGTGGGCTTGCAGCAGGACAGCCTTGAGGCCATTACAGCCATGCTTGATCAGGTGAGGAAGCTGCATGGACTCCCCCCTGTCGAGGAGTGACGATGCGTGCCTTTTCCGAGCCGCATCCGGCCCGCACCGCCGCAAGTGGTTCTCAGGCTCTTACGGTGCACAGCAGAAGAGTTCCTCGCCGACTTAACCCTGCCGGGCCTGCTGTGCCCGGCGGCAGGAACCACCACGGCTGGTGTTGCCGGAGTCGAAATCGTCCGAGTGTAGACACCAAGGCTGAGGTAGAAGACTTAACGTCTCCACACTCGTACGGTCGGTGGTCTTCTTCGCTGAGAGGTCGCGTCCAGTGCCGCCGGAAATGAGATACAGCCAGCGCCGCAGCCTTGCACACCTACGCCGCAGTTGTGAGGCCCGTCTGGCTGCGTTGATGCTCCCCATGTCGTGCGACATCGCCGGGTTGTGCGCTCGTCTAAGCGAGCGGCGCGGCCGACCTCTCCATCTGATTCCCATTGCCATGCGGGCCGCCCAGCCGTGCGGTCTTTGGATCGCCTCGGACGCGGCCGACCTCGTCATATTCGAAGCCAAGACTACGCGACCTCACCAGGACCACATCATCGTGCACGAGCTGGCTCACATAGTCTGCGAACATCGCAGCAGCTCATCCCTGGACGACGCGACCGCCCGATTGGTGTTTCCGGATCTGAATCCAGAGCTAGTCCGAAATATGCTGCAGCGTTCAAACTATTCTGATGCCCAGGAACAAGAAGCGGAGATGATGGCAAGTCTGATCCTCGCCACACAGAATGACGGCATCGCTGTGCCCCCAACTCCCGCGCTGGGGGCACTCAGCGAGGCACTGGGAATCACCCAAAGGGGACGTCGACTGTGACGATCAGCGAATTACTGAGTTTCGGGATTGGCTTGGAGACGGCTGGCGTCGCCTCTCTGTGGTTGGCAGTGGTGCTACGTGCTCCGACCGTCATGCGTTCAAGCGAGCAACGGCCCCTGTGGCTAGCGGTCCTGGGCGCCGCAGCTGCGTTGACTCTCCATCTGCAATGGGTCAACGACCTCGTGTACCAAGCCACCGGGCCCACCCATCTGACCGCGTTGGCACGAAACCTGTTCGGCGTTCTCACCTCTGCCGCCGTACTGGACTTCGTGTTCCTGGCGGTTCGCGGCCGTCACACATACCTGCTGTACGGTTTAGCCGGGCTCGTGATGACCGCGCTCGCCTGGCTAGATCTAGCCGCAGAACCGCACCTGTCACACACGGTTCCCTCCGTTGGTGATCCCACCCCTTCCACGACATACTGGGTGGTCCTTATCACGGTCAACCTCAGCACGAACTTGGTGTGCGCAACCGCCTGCTGGTGGTACAGCCGTGCGAGTTTAGACCTCGCCCTACGTGTCGGACTGCGGCTCTTCGGCCTCGGTGCTGTCTTCGCCGGGGCGTACTGGCTACTCAGCGCCACATATATCGGGATGCGATACTCGTGGTTCCCATCTATCACTCCACTTCTGCTGGGTTGTTATGCCTTCTCAAGAGCGAGCGCGATCTGCGTCCCTCTCGGGACTGCGGCGGCGCTGGCGCTCAGACGCATGCGGATCTTGTGGCAGCTCTGGCCGCTGTGGCGTGACCTGGTCGACGCGGTGCCCGACGTCCGCCTGGCGCAGACTCAACAACGCAGCCTTGGTTTCCTGCGGTGCTCTGACCCGCTGGACTTGCTCCTCTACCGGACAGTGATCGAGATCCGTGACGCCGTCCTCGATCTGCGTGCCTATGTCCCCCAGGCAGTACTGGATGACGTTCGGGCACAGCTTGAACACGAAGACTCACCCCCACCCGCCGAGGTCGATCCCCGCGTGACCGCCTGCTGGTTGCGCATAGCGCGACACGCAAAGGCAGGCGGAGCGCCCCTGCTGCGCGGTGATCTGACCGTCCCGGTCCTCGGAGGTGCAGACCTGCCTGGCGAGATCGAATTCCTACGCAAAGTCGCCAAGGCAGACACTTCACCTCAGATCCGCGAACTCGCCGCCCGCCTTAACCGCCTGATAGCGACGCACTGAGATCGGAGACATCGTTCGACATGGAAATTCAAGGCAACTGTAGCCACCAGTTCAGCGCAGTACGGGAGGCGTTCGCCGACTCCCTGCGCAGCGGAGCGGATGTCGGTGCCTCGGTGGCGATCTACCTAGACGGCGAACCCGTCGTCGACCTGTGGGGAGGCCACACCGACCAGGAATGTACCCAACCATGGCAGCGCGACACCATCACCAACGTGTGGTCCACTACGAAGACGATGACCGCGCTGTGTGCTCTCGTCCTCGCCGACCGCGACGAACTCGACCTGACCGCACCGGTCGCAAAATACTGGCCGGAGTTCGGTACCGCAGGAAAAGACCGCATCGAGATCCGGCACCTGCTCGGCCACACCGCTGGTCTCCCCGACTGGGACCAGCCAATGAACCTCGACGACCTGTGCGATTGGGAGAAGGCCACCACCCTACTGGCCCGCCAGTCGCCCCGCTGGGAACCTGGCGCGGCTTCTGGCTACCACAGGTTCACCCACGGCTTTCTGATCGGCGAGGTCATCCGCCGCATATGCCAGCAGTCAATCGGCAGGTTCTTCGCCGACCACATTGCTGCCCCACTCGACGCCGACTTCCACATCGGCCTCCCAGCCGAACACGACCTCCGTGTCTCCGATGTCATCCCCGCACCCGGCCCCGCACCCGCAGCCAACCCACGGGTGACCATTCCGGTCGGCGCCTACGTGACCGCTCAGGATACCTGGAGCGCCCAGTGGCGCCGCGCCGAGATCCCTGCCGCGGCGGGCTACGGAAACGCGCGATCTGTGGCCGCCATCCAATCGGTACTGGCATCCGGAGGCCAAACGCCCTCAGCGCGCCTTCTGTCCGAAGCTACCTGCCGCATGGTGTTCGACGAGCAGTCCCACGGCATCGATCTCGTACTCGGCATCCCTCTGCGCTTCGGCATGGGCTACGCCCTGAACGCCGACGACGCACCGGTCGGCACACCCAACCTCCACACCTGCTACTGGGGCGGAAGGGGCGGATCATTGGTCGTCAATGACCTCGACACGCGCATGACCATCGCCTACGTGATGAACCAGATGACCCATCTCGGCCTCACCGACCCGCGCAGCCACAAGCTCCTCCAAACCGCCTACGAGGCACTGACACGCTGAGCGAAAGCCCTGTCGGTCCATTCGCGCACCGCTGATAGAAAGCACGGCGCGGGGCCCGCTGTCACAGGGCCGCCGCCCGCGGGGCTCGAGGCGCCCGGCTCGGTTTTCTGGCTGGCGGTTCCGACCTTGGTGAGGTAGTCGGCGAGGGAGTTGAGGATCTCGTCTGAGGTCTTGGTCCAGCTGAAGGGCCGCGGGTTCTCGCTCCATGTGTCGATCCACGCGGTGATGTCGTGTTCCAGGGCCTTCACGGACCTGTGGACGCCGCGGCGGATGAGCTTGTCGGTCAGCAGGCCGAACCACCGCTCGACCTGGTTCATCCAGGAGGAGCCGGTCGGGGCGAAGTGGACGTGGAAGCGCGGGTGCTTGCTTAGCCTCGATCCACCGAGTGACCCGCCTCCTGTGGATAAGGAATCAAGAAGAGGTGCCTGCTGACCTGCGATGATGGGAGTTCTGACGCTTCCAGCACGCACAATCAGCAAGGCACCTCGTAGATGAAAGTTTCCCATACTCCGGCGGCGGTCTCCGCTGCGTTCGACGACCCGAATCTGATCGCGCATGCCGGGCTGGTCCCGGTGATGCAGCTGGCCGAGCGGTGCGGGCTGGCCCGTCTGGTGGCGGAGAAGGTGAAGCTGACCGGAGCGAAGAACGGCGCGGGTGCCGGGCCGGATGCCAAGGTCACCAGCATCGTGGCCGGGATGGCCGCCGGTGCGGACAGCATCGACGACCTTCACGTCCTGCGCCACGGCGCGATGCCCGTGTTGTTCGCAGGCGTCCGTGCGCCCTCCACGCTGGGCAGCTTCCTGCGCGCGTTCACCCACGGTCACGCACTCCAGCTCCACGCGGTGCACCGCAGGTTCCTGGCCGCTTTGGCCTCGCACACGCCGCTGCTGCCCGGCGCAGGCGAGAAGGCGTTCATCGATGTCGACTCCACCCACAAACGGGTCTACGGCCGGACCAAGCAGGGCGCCGAGTACGGCCGGTTCAAGGGCGTCCGCACCCTGCACCCGCTGCTGGCCACGATCTGCACCCCCGCCTCGCGGCCGGTGATCGCCACCGTGCGGATGCGCCGCGGGAAGGCAGCCGACTCACGCGGCGCCCCGAAACTGGTCAGTGAGGCGCTGGCCACCGCCGTCGAGGTCGGCTGCACCGGCCTGCGGATCCTGCGGGCAGATTCACAGTTCTACAACGCCGGTGTAATCGCCGCCTGCCGCCGGACCGGGGCCCGCTTCTCCATCACCTGCGGCATGAACCCCTCCATCAAGCGGGCCGTCCTCGGCATTCCGGACGAGGCATGGCAGCAGATCACCTATCCCACCGCGGTGCCCGACCCCGACACCGGCGAGCTCATCTCCGGCGCCGAAGTCGCCGAGATACCCGCCTACACCGCCTTCACCGGCCGCAAGAAGAGCGAGCGGGTCACGGCCCGGCTGATCGTGCGCCGGGTCCGGGACCTGGCCGAACCCGCCGTCGTGGGTGAACAGGGCGAGCTGTTCCCCCTCTGGCGCTACCACCCGTTCTTCACCGACAACCCCGCCCCGACCCTCCAGTCAGAACGGGAACACCGTCACCACGCCGTCGTCGAGCAGGTCATCGCCGACAGCAAAGCCGCAGCTCTGGCCCACCTGCCGTCCGGACACTTCCACGCCAACTCCGCCTGGCTGACCCTGTGGGCGATGACCTACAACCTGCTGCGGGCCACCGGTGCTCTGACCTCCGCCTTCCACGCCAAGGCCACCACCGCCACCCTCCGCGCCCACCTGATCCACGTTCCCGCCCGGACCGCCCGCTCCGCACGGCGCGTCACCCTGCACCTACCGAACAACTGGCCCTGGCAGCACGCCTGGACACACCTCTTCGACACCGTCCACGGCCCAGCCGGCTGACACGAACGTCCCTGCCCACCCCGCCCGCAAGGGCCCAACCGGAACCGAACACGTGGAAACGCTGGGCAGACCAGCAGCTACAAGGTGCCCAATCCAACGGCCGTCCCCCGACCTCAGCCAGAAGATCACCCTCAGCCCACATCGGTGGATCGAGGCTAAGTGGTCGGCTCCGGAAGTCCTTCGGGGGTTGACACCGGAGCCGGTCGTGGGCGCCGCCGCTCAGGTGTCGAGGTGATGAGGATCGGTGATTTGGGTCCGGTTCGTTTCGAGTGAAGCTCGCGATCAAGTGGTGAGGGCGTAGTTCCGCTGGGCGGGGGTGGTGTAGAGGCGGTCGTGCTCGCGGGCGGCGTGAGAGCACCAAGTCCTGCCGCTGACCTGCGGAATCCTGTTGTTCCGTCAGTTCCTGTGCGGAGCCAGTCGATCATGATTGAATGCTGCGCGTCGCGGTGCTCGGGGTGCTGATGCAGCGCGCGCCCGCTCTCTCTTCGCGATGTGACGCGGGTCATATCGGACCCATGTCACGAACGGAAGGGCAGCTTGCGTCTGGTGGTCGTCCGCACAGCGGGAACGACCGACACGAAAGAGAGAGCAGAGCGATGAACACGACAGCAGCGCAGCAGCACGAGGTCCTGGTCCTGGGAGCCGGCTACGCCGGGCTCTCCGCCGCGATCCAGCTCGCGGCCCGCACCAGGAAGCGTGGCAACCTGCGAGTGACGCTGGTCAACCCCTACGTCAACTTCACCGAGCGGCTCCGACTGCACATGACCGCCACCGGCCAGGAGACGGCCGAGATGAACATCCCGGAGCTGCTGGACGGCACCGGCGCCGCCTTCGTCCGCGGCTGGGTCACAGCGGTGGACGCCGAGGCGAAGACCGTCCGGATCGACGACGACCGGGTCCTGCGCTACGACACCCTGGTCTACGGCCTGGGCAGCGCGGCGGACACCGTCGCCGTCCCTGGCGTGGACGACCACGCCTACACCCTCAACAGCCCGGAGGACGCCGCCCTCCTCGCCGACCGGCTGTCCCGGCTCGACGGCGGGACCGTCGTGGTCGGCGGCGGCGGCCTCACCGGCGTCGAGGCCGCCGCGGAGATCGCCGAGCGGCACCCGGAGCTCCAGGTGGTGCTGCTGGGCCGGCAGGAGCCGGGCGCGAGCATGCACCCGAAGGCCAAAGCCTATCTGGACGCGGCGCTCGCCCGGCTCGGCGTGCGGGTGCGCAGCGGCGTCGAGGTGACCAAGGTACTGCCGGACAGCGTCGAGCTCGCGGACGGCTCCGGCGTCCCGGCGGCCGCGGTGCTGTGGACCAGCGGCACCCACGTCTCGCCGCTGGCTGCCACCGCGGGCCTGACCGTCGACGAGCGCGGCCGTGTGGTCACGGACAGTGCGCTGCGCTCGGTCTCCCACCCGGATGTCTACGCCGTGGGTGACGCGGCGGCGATCCGTCAGGGCTACGGCGTGATGCACGGGACCTGCCAGGGCGGCATGCCCACCGGCGTGCACGCGTCCCTCTCGATCCTGCGGGTGCTGACCGGCAAGGAGCCCAAGCCCTTCCGCTTCGGCTACTACCACACACCCGTCAGCCTGGGCCGGAACGACGCCGTCGTGCAGTTCACCCACCCCGACGACAGCCCGCGCCGGCTCATGCTGACCGGCAAGCGGGCCGCGAAGTACAAGGAGACGGTCACCGCCGCGCCGTGGCCGACCTTCGCCCGCATGAAGAAGATGCCCGCCTCGGGCGCGTTCTGGCCGCACGGCGGCCGCTACACCCGGATCCGGAGCGCCAAGTGACCCAGCCACAGCAGGCCAGCCCCGACCAGCTCGCCTTCCAGCAGTACCGCACCCTGCTCTTCTCCGTCGCCTACCGCCTCCTCGGCACCGCCGCCGACGCCGAGGACGTGGTCCAGGACGCCTGGCTCAAGTGGTCGGCGGCCGACCGTTCCCAGGTCGCCGACCCCAAGGCCTATCTGACCCGGATCGTCTCCAACCTGGCGATGGAACGGCTTCGTTCGACCCGCCACCAGCGCGAGACCTACGTCGGACCGTGGCTCCCCGAGCCGATCCTCACCAGCCCGGACACCGCCGACGGCGTCGCCACGGCGGACTCGATCTCCATGGCCCTGCTGGTCGTCCTGGAGACGCTGAGCCCCCTGGAGCGCGCGGTCTTCGTACTGAAGGAAGTCTTCGCCTTCAGCTACGCGGAGATCGCGGAGGCGGTGGAACGCTCGGAGACAGCGGTCCGGCAGGCCGCGCACCGCGCCCGCGAGCACGTCCAGGCCCGCCGGCCCCGTTTCACCGCGGACCGCGCCCGCCAACGCGACGTCACCGAGCGCTTCTTCGCGGCGGCGACGGGCGGCGACATCAACACCCTCATGGAGCTGCTCTCCCCGGACGTGACGCTGTGGACCGATGGCGGCGGCAAGGTCCGCCAGGCCCTCAAGCCGGTCGTCGGCCTGGAGACCGTGGCCCGTTGGTTCGCCGAGCTCGGCACCGTGACCTACCAGGGCATCGAGCCCGGGCAGATGCGGGCAGAACTCACCTGGATCAATGCCGGCCCGGGCGTGGTCTTCCGCGGCCCGGGCCGCGTGGTCGCCACGCTGACCTTCGACTTCGACCCGGAAGGCCGCATCTCAACCATCCACAACATGGCCAACCCGGACAAGCTCCACGCCGTCGCCGACGGCACTCGGCACGAACTCTCCTGAGCTGCCCGATCGTTGTCGACACCCTCCGGAATCCCCGTGAGCGCCCGGGTGTGACTGTCCCAGCACGCCCAGGTGGAGCTGGCTGGCGCAGTCGAGGGTGTCCTCGGGTGGGCCGGTGAAGCCACCGGTGGGCAGGATGGAGTCTGCGTATGGTTCGTCGCTAGCGCAGTAGGGGGCGAAGCCCCAGGGGAGCGCCGGTAACGTCACACCCTCCGCGCCGCCGGGGCCGATGCCGAACAGGCAGACCGGCGATTGCGCCCGAACCGGTCAGGGGGCCGGTCCCGCCGCAGCGGCCGAGAAGGGCAGAGACCTCAGGCCCCGGTGGGAACGGTCGCGCGGCTCACCGTTCCCGTTCTGTCAACTCCTTGAAGTGCTCGAGGTCATTCCGTACGAGCTGTTCGATCGCGGTTGCCTGGGCGAAACCCTTCGGCCCGCCGAACGCCTCCCTGACGGTGCCCGGGTCGTACTCGATCCGGGCCTGGACTCGGGTGTGCTCCCGGTCGATAGGCAGCAGTGAGAACGTTCCGGCCAGGTCGGGACCGCTCGTGGTCTGCCACTCCATCATGTTTTCCTTGCCCCGGTCGGTGATCTCGGCTTCGAACTCCTGAGCCCGGCCGCCCGCGTCGACGTCCAGGTGCGCCCGGTGCCCGCCCTCCGAACGACACTCGCGTACTCCTACCAGGAACCGCGGATACGTCTCCACGCGGTGGAGGCAGTCCCAGGCCACATCCATCGGAACACCGATGTCGATCTGTTCTTCGAGAGTGCTCATCGGCCACCTCACAGCTCGGTTCACGGCTTACGGGGCGCTGTCTCCAGTGTGCCCCCGGAGGATCGATGGCGGCGGGCGTGAGTGCCCGCGGGCCAGCGGGCCGGTGTCCTCCGGCATCGGGCGAGCGCGGGAGCAGGAGGGCCGGGCGGAGGACGGTGGGGGCGGGGCTACCGCAGGGGGACGGCGAGTTAGCGGCTGCAGTAGAAGCCTTCCCACTCCTCGACGACGTAGGGGGCCATGACCTCATGCCGCCGCGCCTCCGCCTCGGAGGGCGAGAAATGCCCCTGCGGCCGCTTTGCGGATGCGGGGTGGATCTGTCGGCGGAACCGCGAAGGATCGCTTGGCCTCCGTCAACGTGGCCGCCGCCGCCGGGAGTGGTGTACCGGCGCCACTCAGGGGCATAGAATTGAAGAGTTCTTCAATTTGCTAGTTGCCAAGTCGGACAAGAGTGCCGAGGTGGGAAGGGTGGCCGTGGGCGGGTTCGTCGAGGCGGTGCTGGAGCGTGTCCGGGAAGCGCGGGCCGCCTTGGAGGCCGCGCTGGAGGCCGAGGACGCTTACGGCGCGGCGGTGGCGCAGGAAGACCTGGATGATGCGCTTCGGCTCGCGAGCGACCACGGGATCGACGTGGGGGCGGAGGAGGGTGAGCGAGGTGCCGGTTCCGCTGTATGAGGCGAAGGCGGAGTTCTTCCGGATGCTGGGGCATCCGGTGCGGATACGGGTGCTGGAACTGCTGCAGGGCGGGCCGATGCCGGTCCGTGATCTTCTTGCGGCGATCGAGATCGAGCCGTCGAACCTGTCGCAGCAGCTGGCGGTGCTGCGTCGTTCGGGCATCGTGACGGCGAGCCGCGAGAGTTCGACGGTGGTGTACGAGCTGGCGGGCGGGGATGTGGCGGAGCTGCTGGCTGCCGCGCGGCGCATCCTGTCTGTCCTGCTGGCTGGGCAGCAGGAGCTGCTGGCCGAGCTGCGCGAGGCGGAGAGGGAAGCGGCTCCGTGATGGGGATGGACAGGTTCAGGCCGTGGCGCAAGCACTTGCCCGCGGCGGCAGTCGAGCACACCTTGCCTGCGGTTCAGAGGCACACGGTGTCTGTCCGGGTGGCGCCGGAGGCGGTGCGGGAGGCTCGGCAGGCGGTGGCCGAGCACCTGCCGAAGGTCGGCATCGCCGCGGACTCCGCCTTCGCTGACGTGGTGCTGCTGGTGGCCAGCGAGCTGGTCGCCAACGTGATCCGGCATGCGGCGCACACTTCCGTGGCTGGTGTCGGGATAGCCGTCGGTGCCGGACAGCTGGTGATTGCGGTCAGCGACGGGGACCCTCGCCTCCCTTGCCTCGCCGCGGACGCAAGGGGTGAGGGTCTGCGGATGGTGAGTGAGCTCGCCGCCCTGTACGACGGCGATGTCAGCGCGGAACCGGCCGTGGATCACGACGGCAAGGTCGTACTCGTCCGGTTCCGGATTCCTTATCCAGCGATCCCAGGAGATGCAAGGCCGGGAGTGATGACGTGACCGGGAAGCAAGCCAAGCAGCCGATGGACCTGGAGAGGTGGAAGGAACGCGGCGTCATGCTGCGCGTCTTCGTGTACGTCTTCGCAACGCACCTGTTCGCCGGCTTCGTCTGGCTTCTGTTCTATGTCGGCGAGCACGCGCCGAAGTAGCGGCGGCGTCATAGGTCGTTGCCGGCGTAGGAGAGGTTGAAGCTCTTATTGGTCAGCGGGAAGTCCGGGACGATCGTGTTGGCGAGGGCGACGGGCAGGGCGGGCCAGTTGAAGAACGACGGGTCGACCGGTTTGACCCGGGCCAGGGTGCCGTTGGGGGCGAGCTCGATGCGGGTGGTGATGGTGCCGCGCCAGCCCTCGACGATGCCGACCCCTGTGCCGGGGCCCGCACCGGCTGTGGGCGTCGGCGCGAGGACGGCACCTGGGGCGAGGCCGTCGGTGAGGTGCTCGATCAGGGCAAGGGAGACGTCGATCTCCTCGGCGCGGACGAGGAAGCGGGCGAGGACGTCGCCGGTGTCGCGGCTGGGGACGGCAATTTCGGAGTCGTACGCGGTGAAGGGGTGGCCGATACGGGCGTCGGTGCCGGACAGGCCGCTGGCGCGGGCCACGTAGCCGAGGCAGCCGATGTCCCGCGCTGCCTTGGCGGTGAGGACGGCGGTGCCGGTGAAGCGGTCGCGCACGGTTGACTGGTCGAGCGCGAGACCCGCGATCTCGCGGATGTCCGCGCCGATCGCCTTCAGACGGTGCGGGTCGGGCAGCGCGTGCAGGGCTGCGCCGCCGGGTACGACGCCGCCGCGCAGCAGCCGGTGACCGGTGATCTCGGCGTTCAGGCGCAGGAGTTGTTCCCGCACCCGCTGGGCGTGGGCGTTGAGGATGGAGTGGCCGACGTCGTTGCAGAGCATGCCCAGGTCGGCGACATGGTTGTGCAGGCGCTCCAGCTCCAGGAGGAGGGCGCGGGCGCGCTGGGCCTCTGGTGGGACTGTCGTGCTGGTGGCTTCTTCGACGGCGAGGCAGTAGGCGAGGGCGTGGCCGACGGCGGTGTCGCCGCTGATCCGTTCGGCGAGGGGCAGCCCGGCCGCGATGCTGCGGCGCTGGAAGAGTTTTTCGATGCCTTTGTGGACGAACCAGAGGCGGGCTTTGAGTTTGAGGATGGTCTCGCCAACGACGGAGAAGCGGAAGTGGCCCGGCTCGATCAGTCCGGCGTGCACGGGTCCGACCGGGATTTCGTAGACGCCGTCGCCTTCGACCTCGAGGAAGGGGTAGGGGCCTTCCTGTTCTGCGAAGGGCGGCGGCGGCCCGGCGTCGGGGAGCATCGGGTTCCAGCCGCGCGGCCAGTGGAAGTGGCGCACCAGACGGCGCGGCATGGGGTGATCGCGGGGGACGATCCCGAACAGGTCCCGCATCTCGCGCTCGAACCGGCCTGCGGGGAAGGACATGTGAGCCAGCGTCGGCACCTCCGGCCGGTCGGCGTCGAGGTGTACGTGCAGTTCGGTACGGGCATCGGGCGGTCCCGCGACGAAGAGGTACACCACGCGGATCCGGTCCTCGTCGTGGTGGGCGGCGACCAGGGCCAGTCGACGGCCAGCGCGCAGCAGTTCGTCGGCCCGCTTGGGCAGTTCGGCGGCATGGATCTCGTGCACGGTGCGCATGGCTTCAGCGGGCTCCGATCGCCTGGGCGGCATCCTGCAGCAGGTCGGTGAGCGGACCGGTCGAGATACCCAGGGCCGCGCAGGCCACCAGGCCCAGGACGAGTGGCCATCGGGTCGTGGCGGGCGGCTCGTCTGTCCGGGCCGTGGGTGCGGGGCCGAGAAGCATCCGGGCGGTGCGGGCGGCGAGCGCGGCGAAGGCGATCAGGACCAGCAGCAGGGCCGCAGAGATGGCCCAGCCCATGCGGGCGGCGAATCCGGCGCGGACGATGCCCAGTTCGGAGGCGAACAGGCTGAAGGGCGGGAACCCGAGCAGCGCGACGACCGCGAGCCCGAAGATGCCCGCAAGGCCGGGTGCCCGGGCGATCAGACCGCGTACGCGTCCGATGCGGGTGGTCCGGGTGAGATGCAGGATGTGGCCGGAGGCGCAGAAGGCGACCGCTTTGGCGAGCCCGTGCCCGGCGATGTGCAGGAGCAGGGCGGCACGGGCGAGAGGGGTACCGATCGCGGAACCGAGGGCGATCAGGCTCATGTGCTCCATGCTCGAGTACGCCAGCATCCGTTTGTAGTCGCGCTGGGCCAACAGCAGGGCCGCGGCGAGGGCGAGCGTGAGCAGCGCGATGCCGGTCAGCAGCGCGCGGGTGTAGCCGGTCCCGAGGGCGGCGTCGGCGATGCTCTGGTAGCGCAGGATCGCGGTGAAGGCGACGGACAGCAGGACGCCGGACATCAGAGCGGAGACGGGGGCGGGTGCCTGGCTGTGGGCGTCGGGCAGCCAGGCGTGCAGGGGCACGAGGCCGGCTTTGGCGCCGAAGCCGAGGAGCACGAGGCCGATGCCGAGCCGGGTGACGGCCGGATCGAGCCGGTCGGCCTGTTCCATGAGGGTGGGCCAGTTAAGCGCGTACGCCTCCGCGATGCCCGCCTGCCGGGCGGCGTAGTAGATGAGGACGGTGCCCAGGAAGGCCAGGGCGATCCCGGCCGAGCAGATCACGACGTATTTCCACGCGGCTTCGACGGATGTGCGGGTGCGGCGGTGGCCGACGAGGAAGGCGGTGACGATGGTGGTGGCCTCGATGGCCACCCACAGCACTCCGAGGTTCGCGGTGAGCACGGCCAGGCACATGGCCGCGAGAAACGCCTGCACGAGGACGTGGAAGATCGCGGTGTTACGGGCATCGGCCCGTCCGGCGGTGCGCTCGCCCGCCAGATAGGAGGGGGCACTCGCGCAGGCGATCAGTGCGACGGCTCCGACGACCAGCAGCATCCACACCGTCAGGGCATCGGCGCGCAGCAGTCCGCCGTAGGCGGTCACGGCTTCGTCGTCACCGAGGGCGGCTGCCAGTACCGCACCGCAGGTGATGATCGCCGATGGGGAGATGAGCCCGTACCAGTCGGCCCGGTGAGGTGCATTGGACCCTGGCGGAGGTGGTGCTGCGGCCCCGTCCGCCGGTCCGGTGGCGGCGCCGACCAGGGCAGGCTGACGGGACACCTCCCTGCTCGGCTCGCGGACTTGCGCCGCAGACGCACGCAGGCCAGTCAGCGCATGGACGCCGGCTACGGCGAGGGGCACCGCGAGGGGCGCGGTCAGCAACACGGCGGTCGCAGCGGGCTCTTGGAGAAGATGCGGCATCAGTCGTGCAGCTCCCGCAGGTCGTCGATGTCAGTGGTGCCGAACGCGGCCCGCATACGAGTGGTGAGCAGCTGCAGTACCAGTACGGCGAGCAGGACATCGAAGGAGACGCCGAGTTCGACGATCAGCGGCACTCCGGAGGTGGCGAGAAAGGCGGTCGCGGTGATGCCGTTGTCCAGCAGCAGGAAGCCCACCACCTGGGCCAGCGCCCGCCGCCTGGTGACCAGCACGAAGAACCCGATCAGGACGACCGCAAGGCCCACCGGCAGGGCACGTGTCGCCGGGGTGGGGTCGAGCTCGGCCAGCGGCCGGGCCACGGCATAGGCGAGCAGGGTCAGTGCCGCCGCAGTCAGCAGGGACGCCGCCACATTCACCAGCGGCTGGGTCTCCCGGGTCTCGGCCCCGTCCGTGTCATACGTTCTGTGGTCGCCGGTCGGGGCGGTGAGCGCCCTGCGCATCAGATACGGAAGCACTCCGGCCCGCAGGAGACCGATTCCGGCCGCCACCGCGATCAGGTCCCAGCGTTCCTCATGCAGCCCCAGGAGGACGGCGACGGCGGCCAGGGCAATGCCCTGGAGGGCGAAGATCCGTACGATCGCGTCGAGTTCACGCCGCCACAGGATCATCACCGCCGCCAGTAGGAACGCCCCGCAGGCCAGGTCCAGCAACTGCGTGTACAGACTCTCGCTCACCGCGCGCTCACTCTCCGCTCAGGAAGTAGGAGGAGGTCACCGCGAGCAGCGCCAACAGGAAGGACCCGGCGAGCAGCTCCGGCACGCGAAACAGCCGCAACTTCGCCCAGAACACCTCTGCCGCGGCCAGCACCATCCCCAGCAGCGCAACCTTGACCACGAACAGGACCAGCGCGACGGCGAGCGCCGACGCTGATGCGGTGGTCGCGATGCCCCAGGGCGCGAACAGCGAGGCGAGCAGCCCCAGCAGCACCGTGAGCCGCATGTGCGCACCCAGTTCGACCAGCGCCAGATCGGGCCCCGCGTACTCCAGCACCATCGCCTCGTGCACCATCGTCAGCTCCAGATGCGTGGACGGGTTGTCCACCGGGAGCCGCCCGGTCTCCGCGAGGACGGCGACGGCGAGCGCGGCGGTCGCCAGCAGCCCCGCCGGCGAGGCCAGCCGTGCCGGTTCGTGGACGGCGCCGGAGACGATGGCGGGCAGGTTGGTGGAGCCTGCCGGTATCGACAGGGCGAACACCGACATCAGGAGGGTCGGCTCCACCAGGGCCGCGATGGTCATCTCCCGCGAGGCCCCCATGCCGCCGAACGCGGTCCCGGTATCCAGCCCGGCCAGCGCCAGGGCGACGGTGCCCAGCGCAAGGAGCGCCACCACCAGGATCAGGTCCGCGCGCCCGGCGACCGGGGTGTCCGTGGAAAGCAGCGGAACCAGCGCGGCGACCACCACAGTGGTCGCCACCAGCAGCGCCGGAGCGATACGGAACGCGGGCCCCGTCCCGGTCGCGCTGATCGGTTCTTTACGCAGCAGCTTGCGCGTATCGCGCCACGGCTGGAGCACACCGGCCCCGGCCCGCCCTTCCATGCGCGCCCGCACCTGCCGCATCAGCCCGGTGAGCAGGGGAGCGCCCCCGACGACCACAGCGATCTGCCCCGCCACCGCCACATACCCGGCGGCGCTCACCAGCCCACCGCCAGCACCAGGAGCAGAGCGACCAGGCCGAAGAAGCCGTAGCCGAGATAAAGATGGACGCTGCCGCCCGCCAGCCGGCGCGCGGCCCGCCCGTACCTCGCGAGAAACGCCAGCACCGGTTCGTACAGCCGGTGCTCGATCCGGTCGGGCACCCGGTTGCGGAACCGGACACGCTCCACCAGGTACGCGGATTCCCCTGCATGCGTGACATTCACGTCCTGCTCCGGGGCAAGTACGTCGTCGAAGACGCGCTGCAAAGGTTCGGCGAACGAGGTCGCCGTATAGGCCATCCTCGGCGTGGACGCGCCGCCGCCGCAGTCCCACAGCTTGGCGTCTCTGCGTCGACGGCGATTGCCATACAGCCGGGGCAGACACACCGCCAGGGCCAGCGCCGCCGTCAAGGCGGCCACCACCCACAGCGGCGACAGCGACGCCGACACGTCGGCAAGCCGTACCTTCAGCCCACCGCCCGACACGGCCGGACCCCCAGGAAGGCCCGCGGCGAGCACGGCCTGATCCAAGCCACTGCCCAGCAGCCCCGGGACCAGCGCCAGCCCCACGCACCCGGCCGCCAGCAGCCCCATTCCGGCGAGCATCATGGGCGGCGCCTCCCGCGCACCGGTGGCCTCTTGGCTGCGCGGCCGGGCGAAGAACCCGACCCCGAGCGCCTTGACGAACACCGCCGCGGCGATCCCGGCCGACAGCGCAATCAGCGCCACCGCCAGCGGCAGCATCACGGCGACGGCCACCCCCGGCATCTGAAGTCCGTGGATCAGCGACTGCAGCAGCAGCCACTCACTGATGAACCCGTTGCCGGGCGGCAACGCCACCGCCCCCAGCGCGCCCAGCGCGAAGAGTCCGGCCGTGACCGGCATCCGCGCCCTCAGACCACCGAGCCGGTCGAGATCCCGAACCCCGGTGGCGCGCAGGACGGAACCGGCCGTGCAGAACAACAGGGCCTTGAACGCCGAGTGGTTGACCACGTGCAGCAGCGCGGCCGCCAGCGCGAGCGCGGCCAGCGAACGATCACCCGAGGCGGCAAACAGGCCCGCCGCTCCGGCCCCGATCAGGACCAGCCCCATATTCTCGCAAGTCGAGTACGCCAGCAGCCTCTTCAGGTCCGAGGCCATCGCGGCCTGCAGAATCCCGTACACGGCGGACAGCCCGCCCAGCACCATCAGCCCCAGCCACCACCACGACGGTCCGCCGCCCAGCAGGTCGAACCCGGTCCGGATAAGCCCGTAGACGCCGAGGTTGACCATGGCAGCGCTCATCAACGCCGAGACGGGACTGGGCGCTTCGGGGTGGGCACGCGGCAGCCACGCGTGCAGCGGCACCGCCCCCGCCTTGGAAGCGAACGCCGCCGCAGTCAGCACAAACACCAGACCGCGCACCGTCGCAGACATCCCGTCCGCGCCTGCCCGCAGTACCGCAAAGTCTTGACCTCCGGCGTGCGCGGCGAACAACGCGAACCCGGCCAGCAGCAGAACGAGTCCGAGGTGGGTCATCACCGCGTACCAGACGCCCGCCGTCCGCACCGACGGCCGCTCGCGATGCTCAGCCAGGACCAGCAGCAGCGAGGCCAGCGCCATCAGCTCCCACAGCACCAGGAACGTGGACACCGATCCCGCCGCAGGCACCAGCACCAGCGACAGGGCGAACAGCGGCAGCACCGTCTGCGCCGCCCGTGAACCCAGCCCGTGCGGGCCGTGCCCGGACGCATACCCGATGCCGTACACCGCCACCGCCGCCACCACGGCCCCCGCCACAGCCATGAACAGCCCCGACAGCGCATCCACTTCAAGATGCACCCCGGCCAGCGGCAGCAGCCCCGGGAGCTCGGCCGACCATCGCCTTCCGCCCAGTACAGCCACACCCGCCGCACCACCGGCCACCCCCACCCCCGCCGTGCACATACCGGCGGCGATGATGCGCCACCGGACCGGCAGCCCGGCCCCCGCCACCGCTCCGGCCCCGCCCATGGCGACGGCAGCACCAAGGGCGGCCGCAACCAGGCTCACCGGCCGGTCACCCGCCGCAGCGCCGCCACGATGTCGTCCGGCGTCGGCGGGCACCCCGGCACCTCGAGATCGACCGGTACGACATCCGCGACCGCGCCCTCGACTCCGTACCCTCCCGCGAACTCACCGCAGTTGACCGCACAGTCCCCGACCGCGACCACCAGCCGCGGCTCGGGCATGGCCGCCACCGTGCGCCGCAGCGGCTCGGCCATGTTCCGCGTGACCGGCCCGGTCACCAGGGCCACATCCGCATGCCGGGGCGAGGCCACCAGCCGGGCTCCGTACCGCTCCACGTCGTAGACCGGGCCGAAGGCCGCCGCGATCTCGATCTCGCATCCGTTGCACGACCCGGCATCCACACAGCGCACCTGCACCGATCCGCCCAACCCGCGCGCCCTCGGCAGCGGTTCCACCGCCGAGGGCGGAGCAGGTTCAGCCACCCGCCCGGTGTCGCGGATCTTGCGCAGCAAGCCCATGAACGCCCCTCCCGGATGCTGGTGAGGACTCTTCCGCAGGTGGCTAACGGACGTCTCCACAGCCGGAGTTACGCCCTTTTTTCTTGCGCTTTGACTATTTTGTTGAGATTTTGTCGGCTGCGCGTCGGCGGGTTGAAGGCGGCGCCCCTCGCCGCGCAGAGCGCTGTCCATGCACGCCGAAGGGCGGCCGCCGGTCTGGGGACGGCTCAGGTCCGCGGTTCTCCCTCGGACGCCGCCGCCTGCAGGTCGGCGAGCAGTTCGGCCTGACCCGCCAGCACACCGGACAGGATCGCCCGCGCGACCCTCAGCAGCTCAGCCACCTGCGGACTGGTCAGCGAGTAGAAAACGGCCGAACCCTCCCGGCGGGTTATGACCAGATTGGCCCGGCGCAGGACAGCCAGCTGCTGCGAGAGGTGGGCAGGCTCGACCCCCACTACCAGCAGCATCTCGGAGACCGCATGCTCACGCTCGCTCAGCAGCTCCAGCACCCGGATCCGCACCGGATGGCCCAGCGTCTTGAAGAACTCCGCCTTCAGTTGGTACAGCGGCGCGCTCACTGAACCGGCCCCGCGCCCGCGCGTGCCGCCGTAAGGCCGGACGATCGTTGCCATGCCTGCACCGTGCATCCCATCCACCCAAAACTCTTCACCATGGAGCCATCCTCGCGCCATCCCACCAACGTGATGACCTCGGGAATTGCTAAGATTAGCAATTCTGAAGGTCGAGAGTGGGAGGTTCGGGATGAGAATTCCACGCCTGCGTGGTGGCAGTGCTCTGCTCAAGTGCTTCGCGTGCCGTCTCAAGTGCCTGCCCGCGGCCGTCGAACCTGACGGCTCATGCCCCCGCTGCGGGCATGAGCGCCTGCTGAGCATGGACCTCGAGCGCGGCTGGATCGGGCACACCGCCCCCCTGGCCGGCAGCCCGAAGCTGTCCGACGGCGAGCACTGAGAATGGCGCCGCCCATGAGCATCAGCTGGAGTTTCGGGGAACAGCGCGGCGTGGCGGTCATGAGTGTTGCCGGGTTCCTCGGCAGCAGTGCGGTCGACCGCTTTTCGGAGGGGTTCGGCTGGGTGGCGGCCCGCAGCACAGGTGCTGTCGTCCTGGACCTGACCGAGCTGCTGGGCTGGAGCACAGAGGGAAAGACGGCGGTCCTGCAGACAGCCGCCGTACTGGGGGCAAATGAACGTGCCCTCGCCGTGTGCGGCCTGGACCGCCTCGAGGCAACGCACTCATGGGCCGACCAGGCCGACTCGATAAGCGTCTACCCGGACCTGAACAGCGCCCTCGACGCCCACACAGCGGCCTCCGGCTGACCACAGCCCACCCTCCACAGGATCCCGCGGATCACGTTCCGCCGGCACACCGCCGACATGTGGCGAGCGGCGCCGGTTCCTCAAGGCCCGCGAGATCGTCTACGCCTGCCACGCCCCCGGCCGCGGTGAGGACGGTGCCGTCCGACGCGAGGGTGGTCCGGCCTCGTGTCCCCACCTGTGGCGTTCTTCAGGCGCCGCTGTTCGGCCTTGCCGAAGTCCCGGATTTCCTGGGCTTCTTGCGTGAGAGTTCGCGGGGAGTGGCGCCACGGGCGAGCTTCGCGTTTTGGATGTGGTGGCGGGTGTCGTCGACAATCTCGGGGTTGGCCAGAGTGGTGACGTGGCCGACGTCGGCGAAGTTGGAGATCCCGGTGATCACCCGGCGCATGATCTTCCCCGAGCGGGTCTTGGGCGTGTCGGCGACGATCCACACGTTCCGGCGCAGCCGCGCGGCCTCGCGCATGTGCGCTTGACGGTGGCTGCACACTTCAACTGGGCGAGGAGTTCCGAAGGAACTCGTAGGTGGGCTTTCGAATCCGAGCATTGCGGTGCACTTTCTGGCGTACAGACGCCTCCGCAGCCCCCGGAGACTGCTGTCCGGCGGCAGCGTCACGTCCTGGCTGAAGATGGGTGTTGGACCCGATGGTCCGCGCTTGGGGCTGCGGGTAATGGTGGGGTTGAGGAACAACCCTACGGCTTCACCCGGCTGCTGGATCGAGGAGGGTCGCGCTGGGCTGGTGCTGGGTGTTCGTGGCCACGGCACGAACGGAGTCCGCGCCGATGACTACTCCAGGAGCCCGCCCGTATCTGTGTCCATATCCCGCACTCGTTCAGCCGGTCCGTAGCTGCGGGGTGAGTCCGCCGTGAGTGTCACGGCGTGGCTGACGGTCGCGGTGTTCGCGACCGTCTACGTGCTGATCGCGACGGAACGGGTGCATCGGGTCACCGCGGCGCTCGGGGCGCGGTGGCCCTGCGTCTGCTGGGGCGGCCTCTGACCGCCACCCGCACCTCCTGTGCTGTCCGTCCTACGGGGGCGGCCAGCCTCACCCGGTATCTGGGCGCGGTGGTTCCCACCACCGCACTTCACTGTTCCGCGTGCCGACGGCTGCCCAATTGCAGACACCTGCGACTTACCGCACTGGTGCTCCGTCGCCCGCCGGCCGAAGGTCCCTGGGGCTCCCCGCGCATCTGTGGGTGTGTCGCCGGTCAGCCGATGACTCCGCCGAGTGATACTTGATCAACTTTCAGTAGTCGATTCGGGGTGCACATGAAAGACGACCAGGTCACCTTCTACGCCCAGCTCTCCTTTGCGGGCGAGGCGCACACTTACGACCTTGGCGCCGACGAGAATCTCCATCCGGGCGAGCTCAACGACAAGTTCAAGTCGTTGAAGGTGGGCCAGCAGGCAAAGGTGCTCGCCTGGCAGCACGCCAACCAGACCGGCAAGTACCGGGAGTGGAATCTCGACCAGTCGGACATCACCGGCATCGGAGGTCTGTCGAGGTTCAAGGTCACCCGGGACACCACGCTGCCCATCGCGGTCCGGCTGGAAGACCTCACCGGTGGGCAGAACCGGCAGTACAGCCTGAAGGTGGACTCCTTTGAGGTGGGCCAGATCCTGGTCTATTCCGGGGACCTCGAGTACGGCCTGGTCGGCATCATGCCGGAGGACGGCCCGCCCGTGACCACAGCCATCTACGTCCGCGACGAGCAAAGCGGAAACTACGTCGCCACGGGATCCGTCTACTTCGCCTGGAACGGCACCACAAAGTCGGTCGATGTCGCCGACGAGACGAACTTCCCCGACAACATGAGGTACAAGCGGGACGGTCGCAACCAGTTCATCTTCGAACTGACGGCCGTTTAGCTTACGTTACCGTCCACTGCGGCCCCGCTGACGCAGGGCAGGTGGCGGGTTCCAGACTCGTTCCTGGATGTCGTAGGCGGTGACATGGAACTGCCCCGTTGTCGTCGCGTACTCGGCAGACGACGGCACTGAGCACGTCAGCAAGCTCGGGCGAGATGACCAGCAGACGTTCCGTGTCTGTCTTCGACGGGACGATGTGCAGCAGGGGAACCAGGGCAGCCGAAGTGGGCATGGCTGGAGAGCCGGGGTCAGGCCTTCTTGAGGAATTCGGTCTTGAGGACCAGACCCTTGACCTTCTTGGTGTTGCACTCGACCTCGCCGGGCTTGCTGGTGAGCCGGATGTTCTTCACCAGCGTTCCGCGCTTGAGGGTCTCGGAGGTCCCCTTCACCTTCAGGTCCTTGATCAGCGTCACGGAGTCGCCGTCCTGAAGCGGGGTTCCGTTGCTGTCCTTCACGATCACGTCGCTCATGCTGCTTCCCTGTCTGCTTTCGTTCCTGTGTGTATATCTCTTACCGCTAGCCTTGAACGGCCGGGTTCCCCGCGCCCGGCCAGTCGTCGCTGCACCATTCCCGCGCCGGGCTGCTCACGTCCTGGTGCGTGGCGAGGGCAGTGGCCAGATCACCGTGCACAGGGATGGGCGGGTGGCTGCCGTCGGGGACGAGGGAGCCGTCGGCGGGGATCGCTGCCAGCTCCAGGCGCCGTCCTTCGTCTGCGAGTTGGCGTGCTGCCTGGGCGACGGCCAGTTGGCCCCCGGCCGACCAGCCGCGG
This sequence comes from Streptomyces sp. NBC_01750, assembly GCF_035918095.1. Lineage (NCBI taxonomy): Bacteria > Bacillati > Actinomycetota > Actinomycetes > Kitasatosporales > Streptomycetaceae > Streptomyces > Streptomyces sp. NBC_01750. Next base: position 8,835,440 of record NZ_CP109137.1, on the reverse strand, counting down.
AGCCCGGTGAGGTCGAGGATGACCGGTCCCGTGCCGCGGGCCAGGGCCCAGCCGACGGCGCCGGTGAAGCGGGCCACGGCATCCGCGCCGAGGAATCCGGTCAGGGAGAGGACTCCGAGGTCCTGGTGTGTGGTGTAACGCCACTCGATGGTCATCGTCGCTCTCTCGTTCTCACAGGGGGAGGGTGATCCACACGCTTTTGCCGCGGCCGTCAGCGTCCGCGCGTACGACCGCGGTGCCGCCGAGGCCGAGGGTGAGCTCGACGACAGTGGCCAGACCCCCGCGGTGGCTGATATGGGCGTGCAGAAGGGCTGGCTGGTAGGGGTGGCGGTCGTGGACGGCGAACGCGAACGTGTCATGGCTCGCCGCGTAGATCACCGTGACGTTCGGGGAGAGCACGGCGGCGTGCCGCACGCTGTTGGTGACCAGCTCGCTCAGGATCAGCAACGCGGGATCGACCGTGGGGTGGCGCCGGCTGATGCCCCACTCCACCAGCACCTGTTCGGTGGTCTCGCGCGCTATCCGGACAGCGGACCCTATGGCGGGAACAGTCAGCACATGCCGGTAGGGCAGGCTCTCGAGCTGAGCGGCCATCAGGCACCCTCGTGGGCGAGGCGGAAGCCGGTCACCGTCTGCGGGCGGATCCGGACGAGGGTGTCGTGCGGGCCGTGGACCCAGCCGGGCAGCGTACGGCGGTAGTGGGCGGCCTCATCGGGGTCGGTGATCACCTCGGCCGGACCGGTCGCCGTCACCGTCCACCCGGTGCCGCCGGCCACGCGGATCTCGTCCGCGTGGTACGTGAGCGCGGCCCTCCCGGAAAGGGCTGCCGCCTGGGCCGGGGTGCGGACGATCAAGCGGCCGTACTGGAGGATGTGCACCGCCGGACGTATCACCGCGCTCTCGCGCTGGACGTACACGAGCCGTCCCTGGGCGGCACCTTCGAGCAGCCACAGGGCTTCGGTGCCGGACACCTCGACCATGCGACGGGAGACGGGGACGGTCATCGGGAAGCCTCTTCGGCGACGGGGGCGGGCGACTGCGCGGGAACGGCGGGCAGGACCCCGGCACCCTGCAGATGGGCGCGGGCACCGGCGATGGCCTCCGGGGTGGTCGCGTACTCCCGCCCCTCCAGCCGCAGAAGATCCAACGCGCCGACGGAGTCGAGGACGCGCCGCTGTCCGGGCCGTATCCCGGACGTCATCACCGCGATGCCGCGCCGGTTGAGCTTCTGCACGGCGTCCTTGAGGACCAGTGCACCGGTGGCGTCCATGGTCGTGATGCGCGACATGCGCAGGATGACGACACGGACGTCGGCGACCTCGCTCAGCTCCAGCAGGAAGCGGTGCGCGCCGGCGAAGAACAGCGGCCCGTCGATCCGGTAGGCCACGATGTGCTCGGCCAGCAGGGCGTGTTCCTCGTCGCTGTGCTCGCCGGGCAGGTCGGGCCGGAAGTCCACCTGATCCATCCGGGCCTGTTTGGCCACCGCCCGCAGGGCCAGTGCCCCGGCCACGACCAGGCCGATGATCACCGCGTAGACCAGGTCCAGGGCGAGCGTGGCGACGGCCGTCAGTACGAGCACGAGGGCATCGGATCGGGTCGCTCGGGCCATGGCGCGCAACGCGCCGACCTCGACCATGCGGATCGCGGTCGCCAGCAGCACGCCCGCGAGCGCGGCCAGGGGGATCTTGGAGACCAGCGGGGCGGCGGTGAAGACGATCACCGCGAGGACGGCGGCGTGAGCGAGCGCCGCGAGCCGCGAGCCCGCGCCGGTACGGACGTTGACCGCCGTACGGGCGATGGCGGCCGTCGCCGGGACCCCGCCGAACAGCGGCGCGGCCAGGTTCGCGATGCCCTGACCGAACAACTCCTTGTCCGGGTCGTGCTTCTGGCCCACCGTCATACCGTCCGCGACGGTGGCCGACAGCAGCGACTCCAGCGCCGCGAGCGCGGCCACGGCGACCGCCGGGGCCATCAGAGAACCGAGCGCCGACAGGTCGAGGAAGCCCAGCGACGGAGCGGGCAGCCCGGACGGCAGATCACCGATCGGCGCGGCAGCGTCCAGATGGAAGAGCTGTGCGACGAGGGTCGCGGCGATCACCGCGACGATCGAGAAGGGGACGGTCGGCCGCCAGCGCGCACCGAGGAGCATCACGACGGCGACACCGGCCGTGAGCGCGACGGCGGTCCAGTTCGGTGTGCGTACGAACGCTTCGACGGCCCGCCAGGTCACCACCAGGACCCGGTCGCCCTCGGGCTTGGCCACTCCGAGCGCGTTCGGGATCTGCTGAAGCCCGATCACGCACGCGATGCCGAGGGTGAAACCCTCCACCACCGGGGCCGGGATGTACTGCATGTACTTCCCGGCGCGCAGCAGGGCGAGTGCGATCAGGATCAGCCCGGCCAGCACTCCGACCGTCAGCACCCCGCCGGGCCCGTACTCGGCGACGATCGGCACCAGCACCACCGTCATGGCCCCGGTGGGGCCGGAAACCTGGAGATTGGAGCCGCCGAACAGCGCGGCGAGCGCACCGGCGACCACGGCGGTGGCAAGCCCCGCCTCCGCGCCGAGCCCGGAGGACACCCCGAAGCCCAGCGCGAGCGGCAGCGCCACGATCGCCACCGTGATGCCCGCCAGCAGATCGCGGCGTGGGTTGCGCGCCATGAGCAGGAAGTCGGCGCGGGCAGGCAGCAGGGAACGCACCCGGCCCACGGCCCAGGTGAAGACCGCACTCACTGCGCCGCGACCTCGGCTTCCCGCAACTCCGCCAGCAGCTCGTTCTGCCCGGCCAGCATCTCGGTGAGGATCCGCCGTGCGGCCCGCATCAGATCCGCGACATCCCCGCCCGCGAGCTCGTAGACCACGGTCGAGCCCTCCCGCGTTGACCTCACGATCCCCGACCGGCGCAGCACCGCCAGCTGCTGGGACAGGGCCGACGGCTCCACCTCGATCGATGCGAGCAGATCCCGCACCGGCATCGGCCCGTTCTGCAACAGCTCCAGGACCCGGATGCGCACCGGGTGCCCCAGCATCCGGAAGAACTCGGCCTTGGCCTGATACAGCGGAACCGGCACGATCGCGGACTCTCCTCATCACCCCGGGCACCGGGGTATCGCTTGGCGCTGTGCCCGCGGCTACCTACGGACACAGCCAACACAGCATGTATTGAATTGCAGAATTTTGCAATTCGTGGAGTGTTGCTCAAGGATGAAGGCGTCGCCCGCTGGGCTGCGACATTGTGCGAGGGAGGGGAAATCCATGGCCGGTGGGTCGATCTTGGCCCTGCCCCTTGCGCACCAACTGGCCTGTCGGTGAGGTACGGCAAGGGGCGCTGGCCCATCGTGTCCGCAGATTCTCCCGGAATTGCGTTGATGTCATCCCAACAGACTTGGGCGTGCTTCATCGACTCACGCTTCTGCAGCTCGCCTGTCCATGTGGTCAGTGTCGGCGGACCCGGCGCGCGGTTCCTGTACGGCGATGCCCCTCCGAGGAGTCGTCACGCCGGGGGCAAGGGGATGTGCGGACTCGGTCCAAGGCGGCAAGCAGGGCGTCTTCTTCGCCGTCGTAGACGATGGCGTCCTCGTCCGCGGCCGGAGGTTCGAAGCGTGCGAAGAAGTCGGCTAGTTCTAGCCGCGCTGGCTGGCCACCCCCCAGAGATCACCATGCCCAGGCACGGCAGCTCGCGCCTGGGATCCTCTAGCGGACAGACCACAAGAAGCCCCGCGAGACTGCGTGACCTCGGCCACACCAGCGGTACCGAAAGCGACACGATGAACGACATCGGCACGGAAGAGAGCCGGGCGACAACCCGCCGGCAAAGCGACACGGCACCGTGGGACACGATGAGTGCCGCGATACCGGACGCGCAGATGCTGGCCTGGGGGCAGACGTTGATGTTGCGCACGGTGGTGGTGCCGTCCGGGTTTTGGTCTTCGAGGCGGACGGCCCAGGCAGGCAGAGTCCAGTTGAATATGCCTTGCTTCTTCATACGGTCGTTCTGGGTGAGCAGCCAGTCGGTGGCCATGATGAGGCACTCCACGGGTGATCCAGGAAGCGGACAGTGGTGGTGTGCGGTGTAGGAGGCAGTCGGTGAGACAGTCCGGCTACGGGCCGGTGGGTGTCTCGGTGCCATACCAACGCCCAACCCCCAGACCAGAAGGGGGAGGGTGGGCTGCGCAACAATCCAGGACCAGCCCCCACGAACAAAAGTGGGGTGACACGCGGCGCAGAGGGCTGGTCTGGCAAGAACGATGGTGGCCCAGCAGGAAGTTAGCGCCGCAAGCGGCGCAGCCCCGGTCGGCCGGTGCCGGGTGGATGCGGCAGGGCCCGCCACTGCCGGTCTCGGCGTGGCGGGCCCACGGGTGGTGCGGGTGGTCAGCCTGTGGCCGATGCACAGGGTTGGACGCCTTGCGTTGCGTCACGATGGAGGGTGCACATCACTGTGCCAGTTACTGCTCAGGGTCGTGGTTGAACACGAACGTGGTGCCGCCTTTGACGCGCAGTGGTTTGTCGGCCGGTCCCTTGATCTTGAAGGGAATGACGTCCTCGCGGTGCTCATGGTGTTTCAGATCGTCGTCGTCGAGACGGTGGTGCAGGTGCGGATTGGTGCACGTGTTTCGGCGGTAGGGCGGTACCGGCCATCGGCACGACCACTGCACGGTGCGCCGTCCGTCGGATGCCGCCGCATCTCCGTCGGCCGCCTGCTTGGCCGGGCGTATGGGCGCGGCCAGATCGATGACGCGGACCACTCCGTCCCCAACTGTTTTGTGGCCCAGCCGCTTGGCTTTCGCCTTCGCCTTCTTCCGAGCTGCCGGAGGCAGGGTGTGCTCAGTCGTCTCCACCAGCTGCTGCCTGCCGGTCTGCTGCATGATCTGCCATGTGGTGTAGACGGTTGCGGCCCAGTGCTGCACGCTGCCGGGTGCCGGGTGGGCGTTGAACTTTTCGCCATCGGGGAGGAAGAACTCGTTGTGCCAGGCCATGGGCCCCCACAGGTCTGGGTTTCGGTGCTGGAACGCATGGTCGGCCTTCGTTGACTGACGGGCGGTGACAGCCTCACCCCAAGGGTCGACCGCGACCGGTGCGTCGGGGTCAACGTCGGTGTCGCCGGTCCTGGGTGCGTAGAACGTCATCCAGATCCCGCGCTCTTTCGGGGCGAGCGGTAGGAATCCGTGGGTGGCGCTGTTCCGGATCCAGGTCAGCGGCACGCCGTCGAGACTGGATTGATCGCCGTTCCACAGGGACCAGGAGGCGGCTACGATCGGTGTGTGGATCTCCACTTCCTGACCGCGGTTGGTGGTCCAGGTCGCGGTGTCCGACCCGATGGGATCTTTGAAGATCATGAGGCCGCTGGGGCTCGGAGCGCGCCGCGTGGTGATCTGCTCTCCCGGCGCGCTGGTGGCGGTCGTCGCGACGGCCAGGGCGGTCGTGTCCTCGCCGATGCTGTAGGACCGGGCCTCCTGAAGGCGCTGCGATTCGCAGAGCATCAGCGCCCGGGCAGCGAAGTCGGCTTGATCGATATGCGGGGGCAGGGCGGCGGTGGTTGGCATGAGAGTCCACGAGCCGCTGCGGATCGACGTCGCAAGGATCATCTGGCACAGGTTGGTGCGGGTGAACATCTCCTGACGCCGCTGCCACTCCAACACCGCACCCGGATGGGGTGCCTTCCAACCCGGCAGGGCAGCAGGTTTGTTGGGATTCGGCTGGGAGGGTCGGGCGGATCGGGGCATGGCGCAGCTCCTCATGAACGGAAGGGAGGGATGTGGCCTGGCCGCGTCGAAGAGTCGGTGCGCGAGCCGGGCAGGACTGCACCGTGGATGGAATGTGGACTAGTCCCGCAACTGCCTGTCGCAGACTGGCGACGGGAGGCGGCCCCAGAGGGCGACAACACGCTGTGGTTGCGGTCCTGGGGAACGCGACGGGGCCCGCCTCCGCCGATGACGGCAGAGACGGGCCCGAGAATCAGAGCGCTCGGGTCAGGCGCGCGGCAGGCGGCGGTACCGCTTCGCAATCCGGGTCAGGTACCGCGGATGCGGTCCTGCTGGCACGCGGTCGACGTCCGCGCGCTGGCGTGCGGGGTAAGGCGCGTGTGGGCCGTGAGGGGTGAGGGGGCGGCCCGGCCGTAGGTTGCAGTCTGCGGCCCGGCCGGCTCCGACTGGTACTCGGTCGCTTGAGAGCCGGCAAGATGCGCGCACACCAGCCCCACGACTTACAACTTCACGATGCACACCGCTCCGCTCAGTGATCGGTAGAGGGCGACTCTGCCGAGGTGTGCAGCAGCAGGTCGCGCAGTGCCGTGGCGGTGTCCGACGGCTCGGTGGGGGTGAGGACGGCCTGGTCGGCGGTGGTCGAACGGCCGGTGATGGGGATGATGCGCAGGCCGGGTGGCTGGTGGTCGAGTGCGGATTCGACGGTGATGCTGATGCCCGTTCCCGCGGCGACATGAGCGGCGATGGCGTGCACGCTGTCGGCGATTCTGATGATGCGCAGGTCGGCCCGGTGCGCCGAACCTTCTGATCCGTAGCTCCAGCCGGATCGGTCAGCGACGGTCATACCTGTCGCTTCGGAGCCCCAGAGGGACGGTAGGGGACGGGGACGGTTGCTGGGGTTGCGGTACGGCACTGCTGTACAGCTACGTTTCTACCGTGGACGTTAACGAGTTTCTGTCACGACCGCTGGTTGCGAGGGTAGCGACCAACGGTCCTGAAGTTCGGCCCGTGTGGTTCATCTGGGAGGAGGGTGCCTTCTGGTGGCTGACCGGTTCCTACTCCCGGATGGAGCAGATGCTTGCCGAGGACCCGCGTGCGGCGCTGGTCGTCGACACCTGCGAGCTGGCGACAAGCGAAGTGTTTGCTGTGACTTGCCAGGGCACGGCGCAGATAGTGTCGCTTGACCGAGCCAGGGCGGTGCGGAAGTTGACCCGGTACCTCGGCCCTGAGCACCTATGGCCAGTGCGTTTCTCCGCTCCACTGGATGACCCCGCAACGAAGATGGTTCGGTTCACACCCGACCGCCCGCTTCGACTACGAGACCGATCCTGGTGACCACACAGAAAGACAGCAGGCAGACTTCAGTGCCTGAATCCGGACTGATCTCTGGCTCAGTGCTTGAAAGCCCCAGTGCGGGAGATCGCGCATGCCTGCTGAGCTGCGGGGCGCTGCCTGCGTGTCTCCTGGCTTGTCGCCGTGATTCGCCGTTACTCGCCCGTGGCAACCGGCCGTTTGGGGACGTGAAGGGCACGCACGACACCCCTCACTGGTCAACCTCACCGAGCCAGCCTTCGGGGAATAGCGGCGCAGGTATCAGTACGGCGAAAGCGATCTGAGCCATGACCTGGAACACGAGCGGCTCCGACGCGCTGCTTGCCAACAGGGGCCACACGCAAAGCATCAGCGGGAGGGTAAGCAATACGCGGAAGCGGACCACGTCCATACGGTTGTGCACCCATACCGCGAAAACAGCGATGAGCACGGTAGGTATCCCGATGATCAGCAGCAGGGCCATGCCGGTCGCCATGATCTCTAGAAAGGTGTCGTCCCACCAGACCGTCTGCGAGATGGCCACCCATGCTGCGGTGTGGAGGAGCACGTACGTCAGCACGCATCGCCCGATCCGTCCCAGCACCCGCCCGAGTCTGCGAGCGACGCCCTGCTTCGTTGACATCCGTACCCCCACGAACCACACCGCGCAGCATTTGAACGCGTTCAACATAGTCCGTGGGTGGCCTGCATGGCGAGGGGTGCCGTAACCGCAACGGCCACTCGGAGGCGTGAGGGGCCATGATCTCTCGCCCCATGGCAGCTCCGGCCCAAAGCCGCTACACCGACCTGTGGCCGGATGCGAGGACGCGGCGGGCTGGATCTCGCCGGGTGCGCACGCGGGGAGCCAGAGCAAGGCATGACCGGCCGGCCACCGGTGTTGGAGGTGTGGCCAGCCGGCGAGCTCGGGCTCGTGGTGCGCAGGGCAGCGCCCGCCCTCGGGCTGGCGCCGTCGATCGGCATGGTTGACCTGTGGCAGTGCACCCGCGCCGGGCAGCCGTAATCAGCCGCAGTGAACGCCTCGCTTGTTCACGCTGTAGTGGGCGCGGCCAGCGGAGACGTCGCCGACCACTGTGATGCAGGAGTGCGGCGCCTTCACGTATACCGGGCCTGCCCACTTGCGGTAGTTTTCCCAAGAGTTGTAGCCGTCGGAGTGCCCACGCTTGTACGCCGGGCTGTACAGCCCGACACCGATCTTCCTGGCCGTGCTGCGCAGCTCGGGAACCGGCTTGGCTATCGCACAATTGTGCCGGGTTTGTTTGCTGTAGTACACATATACGTATCCGCCCGTTCGAGGTCCCCCGGTCCCCGAGTCGCGGGTCATGGCGTGCTTGCCGACATAGGCATAGCCGGACCCACAGAGCGACGTGGCGGCGTTGGCAGCGGGGGCGATGGCGATGCTGCCTGCAACCCCCGCGATCCCAACGGTGGCAGCGGTGAGAACTCGGCGTAGCTTGGGCATGAGGTCAAACTCCCTCTGTGGTGGGCTTGGCCGAATGACCTGGGCTAGCCGAGCCTCCACCTCGGCCGGACCCGTGCGCCGAGATGACGCTGTGCTGTCCCGTTGGGTGGAGCTGTGATCACAAGGGAGGTCCCGCCAGGCGGGACTGACTATGCATCGATGAGAGCGCGGGTTGCTCCGACCGGTTGGAGCCGATGCCCCGTTAAGGGTTTGCCTGTCTCGCCCGGCTCCTTAGCCTCGATCCACCGAGTGACCCGCGTCCTGTGGATAAGGAATCAAGAAGAGGTGCCTGCTGACCTGCGATGATGGGAGTTCTGACGCTTCCAGCACGCACAATCAGCAAGGCACCTCGTAGATGAAAGTTTCCCATACTCCGGCGGCGGTCTCCGCTGCGTTCGACGACCCGAATCTGATCGCGCATGCCGGGCTGGTCCCGGTGATGCAGCTGGCCGAGCGGTGCGGGCTGGCCCGTCTGGTGGCGGAGAAGGTGAAGCTGACCGGAGCGAAGAACGGCGCGGGTGCCGGGCCGGATGCCAAGGTCACCAGCATCGTGGCCGGGATGGCCGCCGGTGCGGACAGCATCGACGACCTTCACGTCCTGCGCCACGGCGCGATGCCCGTGTTGTTCGCAGGCGTCCGTGCGCCCTCCACGCTGGGCAGCTTCCTGCGCGCGTTCACCCACGGTCACGCACTCCAGCTCCACGCGGTGCACCGCAGGTTCCTGGCCGCTTTGGCCTCGCACACGCCGCTGCTGCCCGGCGCAGGCGAGAAGGCGTTCATCGATGTCGACTCCACCCACAAACGGGTCTACGGCCGGACCAAGCAGGGCGCCGAGTACGGCCGGTTCAAGGGCGTCCGCACCCTGCACCCGCTGCTGGCCACGATCTGCACCCCCGCCTCGCGGCCGGTGATCGCCACCGTGCGGATGCGCCGCGGGAAGGCAGCCGACTCACGCGGCGCCCCGAAACTGGTCAGTGAGGCGCTGGCCACCGCCGTCGAGGTCGGCTGCACCGGCCTGCGGATCCTGCGGGCAGATTCACAGTTCTACAACGCCGGTGTAATCGCCGCCTGCCGCCGGACCGGGGCCCGCTTCTCCATCACCTGCGGCATGAACCCCTCCATCAAGCGGGCCGTCCTCGGCATTCCGGACGAGGCATGGCAGCAGATCACCTATCCCACCGCGGTGCCCGACCCCGACACCGGCGAGCTCATCTCCGGCGCCGAAGTCGCCGAGATACCCGCCTACACCGCCTTCACCGGCCGCAAGAAGAGCGAGCGGGTCACGGCCCGGCTGATCGTGCGCCGGGTCCGGGACCTGGCCGAACCCGCCGTCGTGGGTGAACAGGGCGAGCTGTTCCCCCTCTGGCGCTACCACCCGTTCTTCACCGACAACCCCGCCCCGACCCTCCAGTCAGAACGGGAACACCGTCACCACGCCGTCGTCGAGCAGGTCATCGCCGACAGCAAAGCCGCAGCTCTGGCCCACCTGCCGTCCGGACACTTCCACGCCAACTCCGCCTGGCTGACCCTGTGGGCGATGACCTACAACCTGCTGCGGGCCACCGGTGCTCTGACCTCCGCCTTCCACGCCAAGGCCACCACCGCCACCCTCCGCGCCCACCTGATCCACGTTCCCGCCCGGACCGCCCGCTCCGCACGGCGCGTCACCCTGCACCTACCGAACAACTGGCCCTGGCAGCACGCCTGGACACACCTCTTCGACACCGTCCACGGCCCAGCCGGCTGACACGAACGTCCCTGCCCACCCCGCCCGCAAGGGCCCAACCGGAACCGAACACGTGGAAACGCTGGGCAGACCAGCAGCTACAAGGTGCCCAATCCAACGGCCGTCCCCCGACCTCAGCCAGAAGATCACCCTCAGCCCACATCGGTGGATCGAGGCTAAGGGCGTGTTTCTAAGCCCCGGTTCTGAGTAGCCTGGGGTCCTACGCTGGCGTGGTGTCCGAGGGCGCCGGTCGGGCCGGGGAGAGGATCTGCCGGGGGTGCGGGGAACGGCTGAGGCCGAGTGCCCGGCCCGGGGCGGAGTTCTGTTCGTCGGTGTGTCGGTCCAGGCAGTGGCGTCGGGAACGGCGGTTGCGTCAGCGTCTGGCGGCGGTTCGGGACGGTACGGGCGAGGTGGAGTGCCCGGAGTGCGGGGCCCGCTGGGTGGCCGGTGTCGACCGCCGCTCGGATGCGGTGTTCTGCTCGCCGCGCTGCAAGATGAGGGCTTGGAGGCACCGGGCGGAACCGTTCGGCGAACGGTCACAGTAACCGCTGGGCGAACGCATCCCGGGTCCAACTTCGGTCGCCGTCCGGTCATTTGCGGTCATTCATTGTGATCTTAGGATTTTCGGTCTGACTCTCAGCTTGGAAGCGGGCCCTGTCCCGTCGCGGCCCCAAGAGCCGTGCCCTGGCCCGCAGTTGGTGGTGAGACACCATGACCGAAGTGGCAGAGAAGGTCGGGAGCGTCAGCCAGTCCCGTTACGAACAGATCGTTGCCGAGCTGCGGGATGTGGTCGAACAGCAGACGCGCGGGCAGTTCACGATCGGTGACCGTGCTCTGGAGATTGAGCCGATGCGGCAGCGGGGCGGCCCGATCGCGGAGCCGGAGTGGACGGTCGAGGCGTCGATGAAGAGGCTGGCCGACGACATCGGGCTGTCGGTCGCCACGGTGAAGACCACGAGGTGGGTGGCCTCCCGCTGGCCGAAGGAACACCGCAGTCCGAAGACGGCGTCGTACACGGTCCACCGGGCCCTGGCGAACATCGAAGACGGGCGGAACGTTTCGCGGCGATCGGGACTCCGCCGGAGGGCAAGGCCCGGTGGACCACGGACGACGCGAGCCGGCGGGTGGGGCAGCAGGTCGAGACCCCGATCACGCCGCAGGAGAAGGTCACCGCGATCCATTCGCTGGCCCAGGACGAAGAGGTCGCCGCGGCGGTCACCACCGACTTCCTCAAGCGTCCGCAGGTCGCGGCCAAAGTGTCGGCGGAGGACAAGGTCCGGGCGGTGGAGGAGTTCACGCGGGACGAGTCGGTCGCGGCGACGGCCGCGACGAGCCTGCTGCGCAGGCCGGACGTCGCGTTCAAGGCGATGAGCGACGACACCGCTCGCTTCCAGGTCAACCATGCCCAGGTCGAACGCGGTCGGCAAGCCCGTGAGGACTTCGACCGCACCAGCCCCGTCGCCCCGGCTGTCCGCGCGATCGACCGGTCGGTGGAGTTCCTGGACCTGGTCACCGCCTGCCACTCCTTCGTGGCGGCGGCCGGCCGGACCGTCCCGGGCCTGCGGGATCGCACCCTGAACGACGACGAACGCACGATCGTGCACGAGAACGTCGCCCGGGTGAGGGCGACGCTGGACTGGATCGAGACGGCCGTCGACACCGGCAAGGTCGACGTCGACGACGAACTGGCCCGTCTGCTCAAGGGCGAATGAGGATGCCCCGCGCCTCACGGCGACGGGGCGATGCCGCCAGACGCCACGCGGACACCCTGCGATTCGTGCTGTTCGAGGCAAGACCTGCCGGCCTTGAGTTCCATCAGCTGGTACGCGCCAGCGACCTGTCCGCCAGTCAGGTCCGTTCCGGGCTCGCGGCCTTGAAGGACCAGGCCGCGGAGAAGGGCTGGCCCCCGCTGACCCGGACCCGGCAGGCGGGCTACCAGCTCGGAGCCGAGCGGCCGGTGCTGGAGGCATACGAACGGGCGGTGGTCAGGGAGAAGCTGACCGAGTTCCGCCGGTTCATCACCGGCACCGTCGCCCCGCACGCCGCCGCCCACCCCGGCGACAAGTGGGTCAAGCACATCGTCGCCCAGCTCAACTCCATCGAGTCCACCCTCGACCTCATCAACAGCTCCTGACCTGCGGCGGTCCGCCCGGACGGCGGGCGGACCGCCGCACAGCTCGAAGGCCCTCGCCATGCGCTCTCGCCGCTACCCCTCGGACACCACCAACGCCGAATGGGCCCTGCTCGAAGGGCTGTTACCCACCCCGGCCTGCGAGACCAGCAAGGGCGGTCGGCCGGAGAGGCACCCCCGCCGCGAGATCGTCGACGCGATCCGATACGTCGTCGATACGGGCTGCAAGTGGCGGGCTCTGCCTGCGGATTTCCCGCCCTGGCGCACGGTCTGGGGGTTCATGGCCCGCTGGGCAGCCGCCGGGATCGTCGGCCAGATCCGTGACCACCTCGCCGGCCGGATCCGCAGGGACATGGGCAAAGGGCCCCGCGCGGTGGCCACCGTGATCGACTCCCAGAGCGTCAAGGCGGCCGAGACCGTCTCCAAGGCCACCCGCGGCTACGACGCGGGCAAGAAAATCAACGGCCGCAAGCGCCATCTGGTCGTCGACACCCGCGGCCTTCCCCTCATGGTCATGGTCACCCCCGCCGACCTGCACGACGCCGCAGCCGCGAAGGAAGTCCTGTTCCGCCTGCGCCTGATGCACCCCGAGATCACGATCGTGTGGGCCGACTCTGCCTATGCTGGGAAGCTCGTCGACTGGGCGAAACAGCACCTCAACCTCACCATCAAGCCTGTCAGCCGTCCCAAGGACGCCTCCGGCTTCGTCGTGCTGCCCCGCCGCTGGGTCGTCGAGATCTGTCAAGCACAGTGCACTCATGGAGTCTGTTGCCCTGTTGTTTCGGCGGTGTCGGTCCAGATGCGGCGGCTGTACCAGCCGGGCGGACGGGTGCGGCGTTCGCGGAGTTCGGCGAGTTCTCGCTGGTTGGCGTGGGCGATGAGGCGGTGGGGCCAGTGGCTTTCCCGGCGGGTGGTGATCCAGCCGCGGTTGATCCAGGCATAGAGGGTAGAGGTGGTCATGTCCAGCTCGGCGGCCAGGTGCTTGAGCCACCACTCGTTGGGGCCGGGCTCCTCGCCGGGTGGCGCGGGGCGGTGTGGGTGGACACGGCCTGCGGGGCAGGCGAGGCGGCGCATGAGGTCGCGGACGGTGGCTGCTGAGATCCGTTTGCCGCCCTTCGCGGGCCGGAAGCCCTCGGTTTCCAGGCGGTCAGCGATCCCGCTGGCTCCGATGCCCTGGTCTGCGAGTTGGCGGATCCGATCGGTCAGTTGCGGGTAGTAGCTGAGCTGTTCCAGCCGCTGGACAGGGCGGATGACCTCTCCCGCCGTAGTTGTCCCGCCGGCCCAGACGATCGTGACCTTCACCCGCTCGCTGGTGCCGAGCACGGTGACGACGACCTTGTCGACGACCCCGCGGATGATCTCCTTGCGGTCCGCTGCCGTGGTGCTGTGCGCACGCCACAACCCCTCGATGTCGCCGGCCAGAGCCGTGATGGTCTGCCGCTCGGCCTCAGTGAGGATGTGCGGACTGCTGCGGGTGAAACGGTCGTAGTCCTCACGGAGCCGCTGATGGGCGGCGAGTGCCTCCTCCCATTCCTTCTCCAGCTGGCGCACGACCAGGCGGTTCTCCGGTTCGGCGAGGTGGTGGCTGCGGCGGGCCCGGTCGGCCTCCTGCGCGGCGCGTTCCAACCGCTGTGACCACAGCCGTTCCAGCTCGGCCCGCTCGGCCAGGACCTGGTCGGCCGCGCGCAGGGACACCTCGACGGCGGCGGGTGTCAGTGCCGCGAGGACCTGCTGTTCGACAAAGGCGTCCACGCAGGCGGAGTTGAGCAGCTGGCAGCTCTTCTGCGCGCCGTAGTTGCTCATGTCCCGGGCGCACACGTACTCGGGCAGGGCCTTGCTGTGCTGGGTGTGGTAGCGCACGCTCATGCGCCGGTTGCAGCGTCCGCAGTGCGCGAGCCCGGCCGTGAGCGCGGGGCCGCCTCGCACCGCGCCCATGGCTTCGGCGCGGGCGCGGTTGGCCGCCAGTTTCGCCTCGTTCGCCTCGAACTGGGCGACGGTGATGTAGGCGGGCAGGACATTCGGGATCATCACGTGCCATCCGTCCCGGGAGCGGACGACCCGTCCGGTGCTGGGCCGGGCCGGGTCCTGGCGGCGCGGGTCGACCCGACGCCGCCCGTAGGCGTAGATGCCGGCATAGGCGGGATTGTGCAGCAGGGTCTGCAGCGTCATCCGGTTCGGCCTTCGCCATTCCAGGGTGCCCTTGTCCGGACCCTCCCGCAGCCGGATGCCCAACTGGATGTCGTGCTCGACGAGGTAGCGCAGCACAGCGTGCAGCGTGCCGAGCCGCTCGAACTGCGCAAAGATCACGCGGATCACGGTCTGCACCTGCTCGTCCGGGTCAAGGGCCACCTGCCCGGACGGGCGGCGGACGTAACCGCTGGGCAGGGGGAAGGCCAGCTCGCCGCGGCGGGCCTTGTTCAGGCGCCCGCTCCACATCCGCTGCTTGATCAGGTGGAGTTCGGCCTCTTATGCGGACCCTGCCGTTATGCCGCCGTACGGTGGTGCCGCCCTGGTCGTGGGCCTGGGCACCGTTGTTTCGATCGGCATAATCATGGGGTTTTAAGGGGATGTTCGCAGGTTCCGGATCGTCCTGCTGGTTCCTTTCGTTGCACGGCCCCTGACAGGGGTCCCTGAACGAGAGGAGACGATCATGACGACGGTTCCGTGTTGGGCTCGGGTGCGTGGTCCGCTGGCTCCGTACGCCGTGGCCTTCCGGGTTGAGCTGGAGCGGCTGGGGTATACGCCGCTGACGGCGGCCGGGCACCTGCGGTTGGTGGCCCACCTGAGCCGCTGGATGCTCGAGCGGCACCTGGATCCCTCGGCGTTGACGCAGACCACGGTGGACGCCTACTTCGCCGAGCGTCGCGCGCTCGGCTACGTCAACTCCGTCACCGGCCGATCCCTGCGGCCGCTGCTGGACTACCTGCGGCGCTTGGGGGTGGCCCCGCCGGTGACACCGGCGGCGCCGACGACACCGGTGGAGGTGCTGTTGGTCCAGTACCGGGACTACCTGAGTGTCGAGCGGGGCCTGGCGGCCACGACCGTCGAGCTGAACGTGCGCCTGGTTCGCCCGTTCCTGCTTGGCCTGGCACGGACCGAGGGCCGCCTTGATCTGGGCGGGCTGGACGCGGGTGAGGTGACCGCGTTCGTGCTGGAGCAATCCCGCCAGCGACCGGGTTCAGCGGGCCGGATCGTGACCGCGCTGCGGTCCCTGCTCAGTTTCCTCCATATCGGCGGCATGATCGAGAAGCCGCTGTCCACGGCGGTGCTGGCGGTGCCCGGCTGGACGCAGACTGGCCTGCCCAAAGGGCTGCCGGACGAGCAGGTCACGGCGCTGCTGGCCTCCTGTGATCGAGGTTCGGCGACCGGGTGCCGGGATTTCGCGATCCTCACCTTGCTCGTCCGCCTCGGCCTGCGGGCCGGGGAGGTCGCCGCACTGGACTTGTCCGACATCCACTGGCGGCACGGCGAGATCACCGTGCGGGGCAAGGGCAACCGATGTGACCGCTTGCCGCTGCCCGCCGATGTCGGAGAAGTCATCGTCGACTACCTGCGCGACGGGCGCCCTGAGCGCGCGCAGGACCGCACCGTCTTCGTCCGTGCCCAGGCCCCCTACCGGGCGCTGACCTCCAACGGAGTCACCACGGTCGTGGTCATCGCGGGCCGACGGGCCGGCCTGGGCCTGATCGGCGCCCACCGGCTGCGGCACTCCGCGGCGACCGCGATGCTGGGCGCCGGCGGATCGCTGACCGAGATCGGGCAGGTTCTGCGCCATCAACGCCTACTGACCACGGCGATCTACGCGAAGGTCGACTACGGAACGCTGCGGCAGCTGGTCCGTCCCTGGCCCGGTGATGTGGCATGAGTACACGCCGGTCTCTACGCCTGGAACTGGACCACTACCTTGGCCTGCGCCGCGCGCTGGGGTTCAAGCTCCACAACGTCGGACGGCTGCTCGGCCAGTTCGTCGACTACCTCGATGAGCACGGCGTTCACGCGCCCACCACCGAGTCCGCACTGGCCTGGGCGACGCTGCCCGCTGGAGCCTCGAGTAATTGGCGGGCGATCCGTCTGTCTGCGGTGCGCGGCTTCGCCGCCTATCTGCACAGCATCGACCCCAGCGTCGAGGTCCTCCCGGCCGGGCTGATCCACCGTGGACCGGACCGCGCCACCCCCTATCTGTATTCCGAGCCGGAGATTCTCGCGCTGATGCGAGAGGCCGCCGGACTGCGGCCGCAGCTGCGGGCGGCCACCTATCAGACGTTGATCGGCCTGCTTGCGGTCAGCGGCCTGCGCGTCGGCGAGGCGATCGCGTTGGACAGCGCCGACCTCGACATCGACAGCGAGCTGCTGGTGGTGCGGCACACCAAGTTCGACAAGTCCCGTCTGGTGCCGCTGCATCCGAGCACGATCGAGGCCCTGCAACGCTATAGGGATCTCCGTGACCGGACGCGTTCGTGTCCGGCATGCCCGGCCCTGCTGGTGTCCTCCACCGGGGCCCGGCTGCTGCACTCCAACATCGGACTCACCTTCACCCGACTGGCCAACCAGGCCGGGATCACCCGCCGCTCGGCATCCTGCCGGCCGCGAATCCACGACCTTCGGCACGGTTTCGCGGTGTCCACCGTGCTGGACTGGTACCGCGAGGACGCGGACGTGGCAGCCATGATGCCCCGGCTGTCGACCTACCTGGGGCACACCGACCCGAAACATACCTACTGGTATCTGTCGGCCGCCCCGGAGCTGATGGCTCTGGCCGGACGACGCCTGGACGCTCACCTGGCAGGTCACCCATGAACACCCTCGCGCCACTCCTGCAGTCGTTCTTCACCGACCGCCTCGTTCGGCAGCGGCAGGCCAGCGGCCACACGATCGCCGCCTACCGCGACGCGGTCAAGGTGCTGCTGGTCTTCGCCGCCGACCAGACCGGGAAGCCACCCTCCCGTCTGGATGTCGCCGACCTGGACGCACCGTTGATCGGTGCGTTCCTCCACCATCTGGAGGCCGACCGCGGCAACAGCGTTCGGACCCGCAACGCTCGCCTGGCCGCGATCCATTCGCTCTTTCGCCATGCGGCCCTGCAGCGTCCCGAGGACGCCGCGGTCATCGCGCGGGTGCTGGCGATCCCACCCAAGCGCTTCGACCGCACCCTGGTCACCTACCTGACCGAGGAGGAGATCAACGCGTTGCTCAAGGCCTGCGATCAGGGAACCTGGACCGGACGACGCGACCATGCGCTACTGATGCTGGCCTGCCAGACCGGGCTCCGCGCCAGCGAACTGACCGGGTTGACCGTGGGCGACGTGCATCTGGGCGTCGGCCCGCACATCAGCTGCCTGGGCAAGGGGCGCAAGCAGCGCATCACCCCGCTGGCCGTGAGCACCGTCGCCACGTTGAAGAACTGGATGAACGAACGTGGCGGTCATCCCTCCGACCCGCTGTTTCCAGCCCGCCGCGGCGAGGCCCTGAGCCGCGACGGGTTGGAGCGACGCATCACCAAGCACGCGGCCACCGCCACACGCTCCTGCCCGACTCTGCTCGGCAAGAAGGTCTCACCGCACGTCATGCGTCATTCCGCCGCGATGCGGCTGCTGCACGCTGGCGTCGACACCGCTGTGATCGCCTTGTGGTTGGGGCACGAAAACGTCGCAACTACACAGATTTACATCCATGCTGACCTTGCGCTCAAGGAGCAGGCGTTGGCCAGGACCGCCCCGCAGGACGCCACCCCGGGCCGCTACCGACCCACCGACACCATCCTGGCATTCCTCGACGGTCTGTAGATTATGCCGCTCGCCTACGGCCGGGCGCTGTCGCCATGACGGCTCCCGGCCGCCATCTCGGCATAACGGCAGGGTCCGCATAAGAGGCCGAACTCCACCTGATCAAGCAGCGGATGTGGAGCGGGCGCCTGAACAAGGCCCGCCGCGGCGAGCTGGCCTTCCCCCTGCCCAGCGGTTACGTCCGCCGCCCGTCCGGGCAGGTGGCCCTTGACCCGGACGAGCAGGTGCAGACCGTGATCCGCGTGATCTTTGCGCAGTTCGAGCGGCTCGGCACGCTGCACGCTGTGCTGCGCTACCTCGTCGAGCACGACATCCAGTTGGGCATCCGGCTGCGGGAGGGTCCGGACAAGGGCACCCTGGAATGGCGAAGGCCGAACCGGATGACGCTGCAGACCCTGCTGCACAATCCCGCCTATGCCGGCATCTACGCCTACGGGCGGCGTCGGGTCGACCCGCGCCGCCAGGACCCGGCCCGGCCCAGCACCGGACGGGTCGTCCGCTCCCGGGACGGATGGCACGTGATGATCCCGAATGTCCTGCCCGCCTACATCACCGTCGCCCAGTTCGAGGCGAACGAGGCGAAACTGGCGGCCAACCGCGCCCGCGCCGAAGCCATGGGCGCGGTGCGAGGCGGCCCCGCGCTCACGGCCGGGCTCGCGCACTGCGGACGCTGCAACCGGCGCATGAGCGTGCGCTACCACACCCAGCACAGCAAGGCCCTGCCCGAGTACGTGTGCGCCCGGGACATGAGCAACTACGGCGCGCAGAAGAGCTGCCAGCTGCTCAACTCCGCCTGCGTGGACGCCTTTGTCGAACAGCAGGTCCTCGCGGCACTGACACCCGCCGCCGTCGAGGTGTCCCTGCGCGCGGCCGACCAGGTCCTGGCCGAGCGGGCCGAGCTGGAACGGCTGTGGTCACAGCGGTTGGAACGCGCCGCGCAGGAGGCCGACCGGGCCCGCCGCAGCCACCACCTCGCCGAACCGGAGAACCGCCTGGTCGTGCGCCAGCTGGAGAAGGAATGGGAGGAGGCACTCGCCGCCCATCAGCGGCTCCGTGAGGACTACGACCGTTTCACCCGCAGCAGTCCGCACATCCTCACTGAGGCCGAGCGGCAGACCATCACGGCTCTGGCCGGCGACATCGAGGGGTTGTGGCGTGCGCACAGCACCACGGCAGCGGACCGCAAGGAGATCATCCGCGGGGTCGTCGACAAGGTCGTCGTCACCGTGCTCGGCACCAGCGAGCGGGTGAAGGTCACGATCGTCTGGGCCGGCGGGACAACTACGGCGGGAGAGGTCATCCGCCCTGTCCAGCGGCTGGAACAGCTCAGCTACTACCCGCAACTGACCGATCGGATCCGCCAACTCGCAGACCAGGGCATCGGAGCCAGCGGGATCGCTGACCGCCTGGAAACCGAGGGCTTCCGGCCCGCGAAGGGCGGCAAACGGATCTCAGCAGCCACCGTCCGCGACCTCATGCGCCGCCTCGCCTGCCCCGCAGGCCGTGTCCACCCACACCGCCCCGCGCCACCCGGCGAGGAGCCCGGCCCCAACGAGTGGTGGCTCAAGCACCTGGCCGCCGAGCTGGACATGACCACCTCTACCCTCTATGCCTGGATCAACCGCGGCTGGATCACCACCCGCCGGGAAAGCCACTGGCCCCACCGCCTCATCGCCCACGCCAACCAGCGAGAACTCGCCGAACTCCGCGAACGCCGCACCCGTCCGCCCGGCTGGTACAGCCGCCGCATCTGGACCGACACCGCCGAAACAACAGGGCAACAGACTCCATGAGTGCACTGTGCTTGACAGATCTCGATCACCCACCGCTTCGGCAACGGCTGGAAACCTTTCGCCGCCGGCCGCTGCACCACCTCCACGTCGATCCCGACGGCCGCGCCATGCTGGAAGACGCTGGTCTGGTAGCCGCCGTCCGCCCAGACCTTCCTCACGCCCGGATGCGTGATGGCCAGCTCATCGAGCAGTCGCTTGCCGCCAGTCGAGTCGTGCACCGAAGCAGCCGTGACGATCACGGCGAGAACCAGGCCGAGGGTGTCGGTGATCAGGTGCCGCTTACGTCCTTTGATCTTCTTGCCGGCGTCGATGCCCTGACTGGTCTCCGCGACATTGCCCGAGGTCTTCACGCTTTGCGCGTCCACCACGGCCGCCGTCGGATCCGGGCTGCGGCCATGCGCGCGGCGGGTCTTGTCCCGCAGCAGGTCGTGAACCTGCTCGGTGGTGCCGTCCGCTTCCCACATGGCGTAGTAGTCGTAGACGGTCTTGTAGGGAGGCAAGTCGTGCGGCAGGTACTCCCACGGGATCCCGGTGCGGTTGACGTACAGGATCGCGTTCACGATCTCACGTAAGTCGTGAACCCGGGCTGCGGTGCCAGGACCGGTCCGAGCAGCCCGCCAGGCGATGAACACCGGCTCAATCAAGGCCCACCGGGCATCGGACACGTCGCTGCGGTACGGACGGCGAACACTCACAAGCCATGCAACGACCATCAACGCCAGCAGTCACAAGAACATCCCAAAACACCAAGTACCTAGATCAGATGCCCTCTTAGAGCGCGCCGCAGGCCCTGCGGCGCGGGATTCCCGGGCTCGGAGGCGCTAAGCGCCCGTCAGGGGCCGTGCCAGGCCCTGCCTTGGCGGGTTTGAAGCCCGAACGGGCATTGCGACCTGCACGGATACCGCGCCTGTAGCGCGGTGCTGCTCGGCCGACCGCTGCGAGGCGAACATCGGCAGAGTCCTTTCCGGTAGTTCCACCGCTCGCCGCACGAAGTCCACCACTATGTCCGGGCTCAGACACCCGGGAGCGAGTAACCCATCGGTAGGTTCCGAACGCCAGCACCGGCATGCCCGACAGGGGCATCTACTTCGGGGCGGGGGTCTGTCAGGCTCCTCGAGCCGGTCAGTCGGTGATGGTCCAGCTGCGGAGCTGCGCGGCTATCTCCTGCACGCTTGCGTTCTTGTGGCTGGCGCTCATGACCAGGGCGAGCGCTTCCTCGGGCTCGTACTGCATGCGGATGCCGTTCGCCTCGAGGAACACTTCGCCGGCGAGCCATGCGAAGAACGCGTTGCGGTCCTCGAGCGGCTCATGCAGGGCGAGTGTCTGCAGGAGGGCGGCCGCCTTGAGCCAGGTCGAGCCGTAGACGTCCTGGTCCATATAGCGGGAGCGGGTGCGGGCACACGCAGCGTCGAGTACACCGAGGTCGAGACAGGCGGGATCTCCGGGGAGAGTCTGGGCGACCTGCAGGAGCTCTTGCGGGGAGAGGTGGCGGGTCACGCAGCGCGGCCGTGCTCGAGGTCGCGGCTGCTCATGGGCGGAGCGTCGGGCCACCGAGTGGTGTCTGCGGCCGGGGCGCCGACTTCCGCGGTCCCGAAGGTGGAGGTGAGGCGGGCCACAGTGTCGCCGGCGTGCTTGAGGGCCTTGAGGAACGGGTCCTCGGTGGCCTCGAGGGCGGCGTCCCGCATGAACGCGTGCGGGTCCTTGCCGACCAGGCGGGCGGCTTCGACGATGCGCGCGTATTCGTCCGCGGTGAAGCCGGCGGGAACGTCTTGTGCAGCCTCGTTGTGCTCCATACGAGCGACGGTACCAGCGAGGCCCGGGTCAGTCGGCGAATCCGGGATGCTCGGCGGCCTGGTGCTCGGCGACGATCGTGCGGCGCGTCGTCTCCCAGCGGGTGGGATGAGCTCGCTTGCCGGGGCTCCGGCGACTTCACTGAGGTCAATACTGAATGAGGCCCGACGCGTCCTGGCGCTCTGCAGGTTCGGGGCTGATCCGCGCTCGTTCACAGTCCCCCGTGCGCGCCATCCGTACCTGTGACTGAGCGCTTCAGTTGTCGGGGTTCGCCATCTGGAGCGCTCAATCTGTCGGGGTCGCACCTAGGGGCGTCGGGCCGGCCTCAGCCGAGCCCGGCCAATTCGGCGATCGTCCCGCCGAGCACCCGGTCGCGTACCTCGCCCGGGCTGGTGACCCGCTCCACCATCGCCCGGGCCAGGACCGGGTCGCCGTACGGGGCGTCCGAGCCGAACAGTGTCCGGTCCGGGATCTCCTTGATGGCCAGCCGGACCGCGAAGACGATGTTGGCCGTGGACAGCTCCAGGTACATGTTCGGGGTGTCCCGGACCAGCTCGACAGCCTCCATCCAGTTCAGCCCTCCGAGCTGGCTGACCACCAGCGGAACCGTCGGGTACCGGCCGGCGAGCGCCGCCAGCGTCCTCAGATCGTCCGCCGTGGTCGGGGCGAATCCGTGCACGACCACGGGCAGCCGACCGTGATCGGCCGCAGTCTGGAGCACCGGTTCGATCACCCCTGCCCGTCCCGGCGGCGGCGTCAGCTCACCGATCCCGTGCAGCCCACGCCCGACGACCTCGCGTTCCACGGTCGCGGCAATCTGTTCCGGCTCCAGGTCCAACGGTACGGACAGGAAGCCGATGAATCGCTCCGGCCGTGCGGCGAGTGCGGCGTCCAATTCCCGCCACGCGCCGCGATACCCCTCGGCCGTGCCGGCCCGACCCCCGATGGCCTCGTCCAGGATCGCCATCTCCCGGCGCAGGGAGGTAAGGTCACCGGCCCGCTCCGGGTGTGGGCGGGTGGCGAACAGCACGGCGCGGTCCACCCCGGCCTCGTCCAGTAGCCCTACATGTGCCTCGACGGGGTCGTGGACGTGGCTGTGTGCATCGATGATCAATGATTCACTCTCTCCATGACGATCGGCCCGGAATGCGGCCGACCAGTGCACTGTTGCTCCCTAACACCGTGAGAAGGTCAAGCTGGAGGGAGCTGGTCGGTGCTGATCGGGGACCTGTCGCGTCGTGCCGGAGTCAGCGAGCGTCTGCTGCGCTACTACGAGCGGATGGAGCTGATCCACTCAGAGCGCCGCGCCAACGGCTATCGCGAGTACGACGACCAGACGGTGGAGACGGTGCGGCGCATCCGCGCCCTGCTGGCAGCCGGCCTGCCCACCCGCATCATTCGCCAGGTCCTGCCCTGCACCTTTGACGAGGCGACGCTGCGCCCCTGTCCCGGCGTTCTCACCAGCCTCCGCGACCAGCTGAACGTCCTCGACCAGCGTGCCGCCGACCTGGAGACCGCGCGTCGCCTTCTGCGCCAGACGATCGCCGCCACCGAGAACGCAGCAAACTAAGACCGGGTGTTGGGTCCGAGTCGCGCATCGCTACGTTCTCGCAGGTGAGAACGGTAGTCACCCTCTCGTCCGCCGGATGAAGGACTCAGGCCCGCCAAGTCGGACGCTCATCCGCCACCTGAAGCACTCAGTCACACATTTCCGGCTCTCGGCGGGTTGCCGGCGGTGCCGTCTAAATTCGAACACGAGTACGCTTACGCGTGTGAGCACCGCCACCCGCTTCCCCGACCGCCTGCGAGCCCTCCAACTGCAGCTCCATCGCGTCCGTGCCCAGTACCAGGACCTCTGCCGAGAACTGCCCTGGGCAGTCGAGCCGACCGTCGGCCGGACCTACGAGCGCCAGCTCATGGGCTCGGTGACACAGACGGTGACCTTCGCCGACTCCCCCGGCTACACCCCCCAGCAGATCACCCTGGAGCGGCAGCTTCGACGCCGCCTGGTGCGGCTGTCGGCCGCTCTCATCACGCACCCGTGGTGGGCCGCCCTCCCGACCGGCGAGCAGGTCGATGCCCGCGCCGCCCTCCAGCAGCTCGACCCCACTGAGCCGGATGACGGGCAGAGCATCGTTGACGAGGCGGCGTTGCGGTCATGGACGAGGTCGAGGGCCTGGCCGACGGGGAGCCGCCGGCGCAGTCCCCGACGCCAGCGATCCGGATCCTGCTCTACGACGGCCAACAGATCACCGGCCGCCTCCACCACCGGTGGCAGGGCTCCACCGGCTCCTGGTTCTACCACGTCAGCGTGACGCTCTGGGCCAGCACCCAGCTGGGCGCCCGCGACGTCCCCGAACCCGCCGACGGGCATGACTGTCGAACATCAAGACCAGGCGGCAAGGTCACCGAGGCCCAGGCGCTTCAGTCCGTTACCGTCGGAGGCGGGTGGTGGCGCGCATCATGTCCAGAACATGCGCGGCCAACCCGCACCCGCAAGCTGCGATCCGCGAGCAGCAAGAAGCACCTCCGCCAGGGCTTCGATGCCGGCTCCTCGGCGAACCGCAGCGGCCTGCCATACGTCGGCCGACTACACAGCTCCAGCGGGCGTCCAGTGTCCCACCCGGTCCGGCCCGCCAACGCTGCTCGTAGCAAAGCTGGTCGGGACGTGACTGGGGAATGACGGCCAGCGCCCGGCTCAGGGCCGAACGGAGTCGGCGATGCGGCCGACGCCGCGAGTAGGGACGTGACCTCCTGGGCGCACCCGCACAGCGTGCACAGCCGCGTCCGGGTTCTCCGCAGCGTCCAGGCGCGCTCCAGATCGAGCAGGCGCAGCATCCGGTGGAACTGGCACGCAGTGCTGGGGGCCTGCCTTGGGCCCGCGACCCGGGGATCTCACCGCAGTTGCTCCATGCGCTCGGGCAGCGGCAGTGGCTCATGCCCGGCCCTCGCGACGCCAACCCGCAGCACCGGGCAGCGAGGTGGCAATCAACGTCGGTGAAGGGCGCCGCCGACACTGCCGCCTGTGCCCAGGGGCAGGGACAGAGCTCTGGGCAGGGAGCGAGTCGACCTCAGATCTCATTGAGAGTCCCCCAGCCGTCAGCGGTGGGTTGGACTTCCCAGCCCGTCGGCCAGGCATGGTTCACGGGAATGCCATCCGGCGTCGTCAGCAGCGCCCGTGCGTCGGTGCGGGAGGCACCGTGGTTGAACGTAGCGTCATCGAAGGAGGCAATGCTGGTGAACCTTGCGCTATCGAACCGGGCGTCGTAGTTGAACGTCGCGCCATCGAACGAGGCGTAGGAGGTGAACGTCGCGCCATCGAACCGGGCGCCGTCAGTGACGGTCGCACACTGGAACCAGGCCTGGCTGGTGAACGTCGCGTGAGCGAAGCTTGCCCAGGTGATGTGGAGCCGGTTGAAGTCAAAGTAGGTGAGGGTGGCGTGGTTGAGGTTGATACCCATGCCATCCCAGAACTGGGCATCGGCAGGGGTGGTCTCCCGCTGATCTGGCGGGCGGTAGTCACAGAGGTGGGCAAGGAGGATGAGTTCGGCGGTGTTACGCACTTGGAGTTCCTGATGCCGCTGGTTGTCCGCCTTCCTGCCGATGAGTTCACGGGCAGCCCGTCGGAAACGGGATACCGGCCACCATGGCGGGGGTGGCATGTAGGGCATGCGCAGGTATGCGCAGATGACGTCCACGATGGTCTGCCGATGGTCGGCAGCCGCCTGGCCGAGCCGCTCCAATGTGTACAGCCCGCCCAGACGCACCGGGGCCTGAGCGCTGCCGAGCTGCTCGACCGCCTTGATGTACAACTCGTTGATACGCCGCTCGCTCGCGTCATATTCGGTTCTCTCGGTGGCCTCCTCGTGGTGATGCTGTCGACGAAACGCCAGCAGCACCGTGATGGCCGCGCCCACGCCGGCACCTGCGGCCAGAGCGGTGCGCACCACCTCGACCCGCTGCTTGGACGTTTCGCTGCCTGGTTGTGTATCGGCGGTTTGGGGCAGCAGCAGGGCCGTGGTCGCCCACACCGCGGCCAGTACAGCCGCGGACGCAAGCACTACCCACCACCAGCGGATACGCGGGGCGAACCGCCGTTGCCGTTCTGTCCGGGTCCGCTTGTACACCTGGTCGGCTGCCACGGCACAACCAACAGCCCCGATCACGATGACGAGCGGGACCAGCGGGATGTGGGCGGCCAGGTTGACCAGCCGGTCCCAGGAGAGAACGGCCACAGCCAGAAGGCCGGCCGCGACCACGGTCAAGACGTGCCCGGTTCGGGCCGTCTGCGGTGAAGTCACGGCGGACGAGGTCGTCATGCACCGGCGGGCCGGCCTTCTTGGCAGTGCTGCGTCTCTTCCCAAACACGCTCCACCAGCTATTGTCCCGGCAGATTCGCCACGCGGTCCGGTCGGCCATGGCAGCCCCCGAGCCGCGGGCCTCGTCGGCCAGGAAGCGGTAGCCGAACTCCGGGTCGTCACGGTGGGCATCGAACAACGCGTTCGCGCGAAGGGCCTCCTCGAGGACGGCATCGGCCACCGGGTGACTGAGCCAGCGGTAGTAGGGCTGCCTGGCGAGCTTGAGGACCCGGCACGTGACCGTGACGGGAATCCCGTCCGCGGTCAGCTCCTTCACGAGCGGGTAGATCCTTTTCCCGGCAGATTCGCCTGCAACAGGTAGGCCGCGGCCCGGCGCAGGACCTCGTTCTCCTGCTCCAGCAGCTTGATCCGCCAACGCGCCTCCCGCAGTTCCGCGTTCTCCTGCCTGGTGGTTCCGGGTTTCATCCCGTCGTCGATGTCCGTGCGGCGCATCCACTTCGACAGCGTCATCACATGGACACCGAAGTCGGCAGCCACCTGCTCCAGCGTCACACCCGGGCCGCGGTTCCTCGCGACCCGCACGACATCCTCGCGGAACTCTTCCGGATACGGCTTCGGCACAACAACATCCTTCCCACCCACCCCCCACAGGGCACGCCAGTTCAGATGTCACCCGATCGTGCATCAGACCCCCCTGGTGGCCTGGGACGGTACCTGCCTGGAGGCGTTCCTTCGTCTATATCCGGAGCGGCGAAGGGCGGTTCCGGAGACCGATTAGGGATTCATTGAAGGTGAACCTGGAAGGCGGTGTTTTGGACGCGAAGGCTTCGGTAAACCGTGAAGCATGGTGCAATTCGGCTACACGATGATGACGGAGCAGGCTGGGCCGAGGGCCCTCGTGGACGACGTCGTCGCGGCAGAGCGGGCAGGTTTCGACTTCTCCGTGACCTCGGACCACTACTTCCCCTGGCTCGCCTCGCAGGGCCACTCGCCCTACGCGTGGAGCGTGCTCGGCGCGGCAGCCCAGGCGACCTCCCACATTCCGCTCATGACGTTCGTGACCTGTCCAACCACTCGCTATCACCCGGCCGTAGTGGCCCAGAAGGCGGCCACGATGCAGCTGCTCTCCGAGGGCCGCTTCCGTCTCGGCCTCGGGTCGGGCGAGAACCTCAACGAGCACGTGGTGGGCGGGGGCTGGCCCTCGGCCCGGATCCGCCTCGACATGCTGGAAGAAGCCGTCGAGGTCATTCGAGGTCTCTTCGCTGGCAAGGAGCTGAACCACCAGGGCACCCATTTCGACGTGGAGAACGCGAAACTGTGGGACTTCCCGCAGGAGGCCCCTCCCATCGGGATCGCGGTCTCCGGGGAACGTTCCTGTTCACTTGCGGGCCGACTCGCCGACCTGGTCATCGCCACCGAGCCGAAGGCCGAACTGCTTGATGCCTTTGACCGGCATGGAGGGGCGGGCAAACCGCGGATCGGCCAGCTCCCGGTCTGCTATGACACCGACCGGGACGCCGCTGTGGCGCGTGCCCACGACCAGTTCCGCTGGGCCCTCGGGAGCTGGCCCGTCAACTCCGAGCTGCCGGGACCCTCCGGTTTCGAAGGCGCGACGACGTACGTCAGGCCTGAGGATGTGGCTGAGACGATCCCGTGCGGGGATGACGTCGGAGCGTTCGTCGACGCCGTCCGACCGTACGTCGAGGCGGGATTCACCGAGGTCGCACTCGTACAAGTGGGGGGCGACCGGCAACGGCCCTTCATCGACTGGGCGGAAAAGCAGCTGCTGCCTGCATTGCGGGCGCTCTGAGCAGTCCCGTATCGCCGCCGCTCGTCCGGCCCGTCCGATCCGGGGCCCGGCGGCCATCACCCGTGAATCCAATCCCACTTCTGAAAGGCAACGTCCATGCCACCCGCGGTTCTATTCGACGTCGACGGCACCCTCACCGACACCAACCACCTCCACGTCATCGCCTGGTGGGAGGCGTTCCGGCAAGCGGGGTACCACGCGGCGATGTGGCAGATCCACCGGGCGATCGGAATCAGCGCGACCGACCTCATCGCCCATCTGCTGGGCGAAGACCGTGACAGGGACCAGGACGAGGCCCTGGCAGCCGCCCATGACACGCTGTACGGCACATGGTTCGACCGGCTCCCCGCTCTCGACGGAGCCCAGGACCTGCTGCGTACGCTCGCAGGTCGGGGTTGGTGTGTCGTGCTGGCCACGTCGGCGGGGGGAGCGGAGCTCAAGGCTCTGCGCCGGGCCATCGACGCGGATGACGTCATCGCCGGCGTGGCTTCGGCCGATGACGTCGAGGCCGGCAAGCCCGCACCCGACCCGGTACACCAAGCGCTTGAACTCGTCGGAGCGTCCGCTGGGGAGGCCGTCTTCGTCGGGGACACGGTGTGGGACATGAAGGCGGCCACCCGGGCGGGCGTACGGGCCGTGGCGCTGCTGTCCGGCGGCATCCCCCGTGCGGATCTCGAACAGGCCGGAGCAGCCGCCGTCTATCAAAACCCGGCGGACCTTCTGTCACACCTGGACTCCAGCCTGCTCGCGGAATACGAGGGCCGCGCGTGATACATCGTCTCGACGAAGACGGGCGGTGCGCGCTTTCGGCGGGGGTGGAACGGCCGGGAGCCGGTCGTGCGGCCTGGCCGCACGGAGCTATGCGCGTACTGAGGGCATCGCGTCGCGCAGTACCCCCTGACGCATGCGGTTCAGCTGTCGAAACCGGCGTCGAAGCCCTTGAGCACCGGGTCCAGCTCGAGGGCCGCGCCGCATAGGGAGTACAGCCGGGTGCCCGGGTAGAGCGTTCCGTGGCGAATCCGCCGAATTGAAACCCGCCACGCCGTGTTCATGGCGCGGCTTCCTGGTTCTCGTCGGCGGCGGGCACGTCTTGGGGTGCGAGGTCGGTCCTGATCCGTTTCACCTGTGCCGGATGGCACCACCGGCCGTTGGCCGGTCCCCCCTTCAGCGCGTCGTCAGGACGCCTCAGCCGACCTTGCGCCAGGCGCAGGTGGTGTTGGCGTTCGCGCAGTGCTCGAACCCGGGGCTGGAGACGAAGAATCCGTCATCGTCCAGCATGCGCCACGAAGGAGCCGGGAAGCTCTTGAAGGCTTGCTGGTTCTGCGTGCTCGCAATAGCCGCACGGCCGCACCGCTCCGTGCCCTTGGGCCCGTCCACAGCCTTTCGTGTGTCGGCGAGAAGGCCGAAGTTGGCCGAGCCGTCGCCCATCTTGTCGGTGAAGAGCTGGGCACACTGGTCCCCGTTGGTGACCTGGTTGACGCCGCCGGGGAAGCCGCCGCTCTCGTGGGTGGAGGCCATGGCGTACTCGTCGCAGTCCACCGAGCCCACGGAAGCGTCAGAAGGATGCGCGGTCCAGTTGCCGCACACCTTGTTGCGGCTGTTGTCCGACGTCCACGGCTTGCCGGTATTGGGGTTGGTGACCGTGGTGTCCGGGCCGAGGTAGTGCAGGAGGGAGTCCCACTTCACCGAGCCGGCGTGGTCGGGCATCTTCTCCTGCAT
The DNA here is from genome assembly GCF_035918095.1 of Streptomyces sp. NBC_01750. Classification (NCBI taxonomy): domain Bacteria; kingdom Bacillati; phylum Actinomycetota; class Actinomycetes; order Kitasatosporales; family Streptomycetaceae; genus Streptomyces; species Streptomyces sp. NBC_01750. Next base: position 8,805,874 of record NZ_CP109137.1, on the reverse strand, counting down.
CAGCCAGTAGTACGCGCCGGCCGCCGGGTACAGGTTGGTGTCGACGGTGTACGTCGGCTTGAAGAACGGCAGCACACAGCCGGGCGCCACACCCTTGAGGATGTCGTCGCAGCGGGGGGCGAGTTCGCGGACGCGCACGTCACCGCTGGTGCCGAAGTTCGCTGTTGCGGGGTTTCCGCCGGCGTCCACGGTGGCGGTGATGGACCATCCGAGGTCGATGGTCTCCTTGCCCGTGCCGGACCAGGTGGTCTGGATGGTGCCCCACCGGCCGCCGTACCGGCCGTCCATCTCGATGGGCCAGTACGCATCAACACCCGCAGGGTTGTTCTGGTCGTCCGCCCACCTGGTGTTCGACGTCACACAGGACTTGCACGTCGATCCGACGTTCCACTTCATGTGGACGCCTTTGAGTTCGGGGTCGATGTGCGTCGGGGCCAGCATGATCTGCTGGTCGAACTCGGCGAAGTCGGAGCCGCTTCCTCCCTTGTTCGGGTAGGTCTTGACGCGCTGCTCGATGTTGAAGGTGGCGGCGGTGTCGGTGAAGATCAGTGTGCCGCTGCCAATGAGCCGACGCTGACGGCGCAAGCGCATCGGGGTGAACTCTCCCGCCCCTCCACGTATCCGCGTCCCCGCGGCCGTGGGCACCCTCGACGCGAGCGGGATGTCTGTGAGCGGTGAGCATGTGAGCGCTGACGGCCATGGGGCTGGCCGACCCGTCGTCTGCTTCCTCAGTGCCCTGGCGTAAGACGTGGTGATTCAGACCGTCAACCACCGTGCCTGAACGAGGCGTCCCGTACCGCTGGTCGTGACACCCGCGAGGCTCGTGAGCGGCGCGCTGACGGTTTTCAGTGGCGTGGTCGGGGCGACGATCATGCGGAATCCGCCGATTCACCGTGCAGCATGCAGGAGTGCGGGCCGCCTTGTCGCTTGTGGTCCGCACCCGGCCCGCTCGGCACCGGATGACGAACCGCATCCCGTCCACCGGGGCGGCCCCATGCCTGGGCGAGGCGGATGGATGCCCGGGCTCTGGATCAGCGTGGCGTTTGTTCGGCTCCCCCGCGCAGTGTTCCGGGCCGGCGGTGGTGGTCGGTCGGCCCGGAGACATGGTGGCGGTGGGGTCAGCTGTCCTTCTTGTTGGTGTGGGTGTTGTCGAAGCGGGCGTTGGACTTGTGGAAGCCCTTGCTGCGTTCGATGGTCTTTGTCTTCTCCTTGATGATGATGGTGCCGTCGGGGCGGATGATCGTGGTGCGCTTGGTGACGGTGGTCTTCTTGGTGCTCTTGCTGGGCTTGTCTTTCTTCTTGAACCGGTCCTTGTGGTGGTCGTCGTGCTGGTTGCTGATCTTGGTGGTGTGGGGGGCCGGGGCGGCGTGGGCGGTGGAGGAGAGCATGGCCCCTCCGGCGGCGAGGGCGGTGGTGGCGGTGATGACGGCCAGGCGCTGGGTCCGAGTGGTGCGGATCATGGCGGGCTCCTTGAGGTGAGGGGGTGGGGGGTTCCAGGTGGTCCGGCTGCTCCGGTGAACCCGTGCATCCAGTAAGCCCTGAACCGGGCGGACCGGTCATGACCCTGCATTTCGGGACTTGACGGACGAGAGGGGCCCTGATAGCGGCCAGACTCCGTCGGCACGGCCGCAGAGCGGCGAGCACCCCGCGCGGCTCCCCGTACGTGCCGGAGGCTGCGGTGCGGGTGGTGTGCGTCGCGGTGGGAGCGGGTCTACGAGCGGCACGGGCCGCACGGGCGGTACGGGCGGTACGGGGCCCCGGCAACCCGGGCCCGCACGGCCTGGGCAAGACCCTGGCCAGCGAGGTCGGCCACTGGGTCGGCCTTACAACACCTTCCAAGGCGGGTGCAACGCACCGGGCGACTACGTAGACGACACCCCGTACGAGAGCAGCCCCGCCTCGGGACGCCCGGCGGGGAGGGACACCTGCCCCGCACCCGTGCTGGACCCCATCCACAACTACATGGACTACAGCGACGACGCCTGCAAGACCGAGTTCACACCCGGCCAGAGCCAGCACCTGCGGCAGGCGTCCGCACCTTCCGCGGCATCACCACCTGACCTCCCCCCGGCCGGACGCGTCGGTGATCTTCTCAAGATTGCCGGCCCGGTCGTAGGCGTAGGTGGCGACTGTGCGGCTTTGGCCGGTGTCCTGGTCGCGGCGTGGCGGGAGGCCATGGCCATTACCGAGGCCGAGCGGGCCGTGCTGGAGCCGGCCGCCCACCGTCAGTGCGATGGCCGCGGGTGCCGGGTCAGCGCCCCTCGTACGACTCAGTGGCGCGGGCGGCTCCGTGCGTGGCCTCCTGGTTGGCCAGGACTGACAGCAGGTCGGCGACAGTGGCGCCCGTATCTGCCGGATGACGCAGAAACGTGCCGGGGGCGATGCGGTAGACGTTCGACCGACCGTGCCGGACGTGGGTGAGGTATCCGCCCTCTTCAAGGTCGGCGATGATCTTCTGCACGGCGCGTTCAGTGAGCTGACAGCGGACGGCGATGTCACGGACGCGGATGGCGCGATTCTCGAAGATCGCAGCCAGCACCCGGGCGTGGTTGGTCAGGAACGTCCAGCCTGCATGCGGTTCCGGCGCTCGATCCATGCCCCCACGATACGACATCTAGTTCACGCATTCAAAAGGGCGAATTGTATTTCGTGTAACGGTTGACGTGAAAGCGGGGTCGGGTGATGCTGAAAGCCCAGAGACGACGGAATGCGCCGGGAGCTCCCATGTCCCACCACGCGACACTCCCCCGACACGAGGGACCCTGCACCGAGTGCGGCACCGCCCTCAAGCAATCGCAGACGCCGGTACCTGTGACACTGAGCGTCGACACGGCCGGCGACCGGCTTGTCGTGACCGTGTCCGGTGAGCTCGACCTGGAGAGCGACCAGGTACTGCAGCAGACACTGAGCAACGCGCTGGACCACGCTGCGGGCGGCCTGGAACTGGATCTCGCAGGGGTCGACTTCTGTGACTGCTCCGCCCTCAACGCCCTGCTGCGAGTGCGCCACCGCGCCCTCCAGACATCCAAGAGCCTCATCCTGCGTGCCACCAGCCCGGCCGTGGAACGCCTGCTCGACCTGACCAGCACCCTTCCACTCTTCACCACCGGAGACGGGGCAGCCGAGCATCTGGCCGCCCCATCCAATCCCGCGTACACCAGACGGCAGACCCGGCAGACTCCGCCGTAGATGAAAAGACGGCCGATACCGCCACAGCCGGACACCACACGCCGCCCTCGGAACAGCCGCCACGAACAGCACCGCCGTGAGCGGTCCTGCCCGCCGCGGCTCCGGCAGCGGCTCGGTGACGATCGCCACCAACGTGGACCACGCGGACGTGCGGCAGAACGGCGAAGTGCCCTCCACGGCCGCGTACAGCGTCATGCCGAGCGACCAGATGTCCGACGCGGGACCGGGCTCCCTGCCCTGCGCGCGCTCCGGCGGCAGATAGTCGAGGGAGCCGACGATCTGACCGCTCTGGGTCAGCTTGGTCATGACGTCGTCGCCGGAGGCTTCCATGCTGGCGATGCCGAAATCGGTGAGCACGACACGCCCACCGTGAACAGCACCCCCCGGTGCCCGGCGCCCGCCGGGTCGGCGATCCGGTCCTGTGCCTCAGCGATCTGATCCCGCAACAGCGTGACCGCTCCGCCAGGTCCATCCACTCCTGATCCGAACCGCTTGCGTTGCCCACCACAATCCCCCTCTTCTCCACCCTGCCTGCTGCCGTACTCAGCAGGCATAGCCGGCTACACGAATTCTCTCGGCACGAACCAGCGGAAACCATGCCGAGGTCGTCGTATTTCCGAGAACCTGACACGCCCCGGCCCGGCGCCGCCGCGGATCGAGGGGTAAGAGGTGATCTCAATTGGTGCTGCAGTGCCTAATGCTGCGTGTATCCGGTTGGTAGGCGCGAGGCGCTGACTGAGCTTCAGGGAGGCGTGGCGTTACCGACGGACGGGGGTTAGGGCGGTTCAGTCGCCAGACCACGTCGATCCCGCTGTCTGAAGGCGCCGCGGGCGGTGTGATGATTTCACGCCTGACCTCGGAGAATCCCAGGCGGCGCGGTATGGCGCCGCTGGCGGTGTTGGCCTGGTCGTGCGCTATTTCCAAGAACTGCACGTCCGGCAAGGCGAATGCCTCAGATGCCGTTGCAGCCGTCGCCCGGGTTGCGATGCCCTGGCCGGTGGCGCCGGGGTGCAGCCAGTACCCCATGACCAGACCCTGCGGCTTGATCGCGCGGCGCATCGTGCAGCTGCCTATGAGCGTGCCCTGCCGGGTGATTGCGTAGTTGTACGCCTCGCCGCTCTGCCACTTCGGGTCGCAGCCGGCGAGGAAGGTGCGGGTGGCCTCCCGGCTGTGGCGGGCGACCCAGGGCATCCACGGCGCCAGGTGGTCGAGTGATTCCTCGATCAACCGGAACAGGGGCTCGAAGTCGTTCTCCGCCTGCCAGCGCCGCAGGGCGAAGTCTCCGCAGTCAATGGTCTGCAGCGGCCGCTCCATGGCGGTCATGGTCGCCTGACGGAATGGATCACCGCAATGGGATATCGAGCGATCGGCTATGCCGCCTACCTGGCAAGACGGCGGTAGCAGATCAGGGTGGCGGCGATCCCGGCGAACGCGAGGAAGTGCTCGGCCTTGCGCTCGTAGCGGCGGTGCAGGCGGCGGCACCCGGCCAGCCATGCCATGGTCCGCTCGATCGTCCACCGGTGGCGGCCCAGCCGTTGGGAGGACTCGACTCCCCTGCGGGCGATGCGGTGGAGGATGCCTCGTTCACGGAGCCATCGGCGCAGGTGGTCGTAGTCGTAGCCCTTGTCGGCGTGGAGTTTGGCAGGCCTGCGCCGACGTGGGCCGCGGTGGGACCGGACTGGCGGGATACCGCGGACGAGGGGTTCGAGAACCTGGCTGTCGTGCAGGTTTGCACCGGAGATGCCGATTGAGAGGGGCAGAGCGGTCCGCTCGGTGATCAAGTGTATCTTTGAGCCCTTCTTGCCCCGATCCACCGGATTCGGACCCGTCAGATCCCCCCTTTGAGCGCGCGCATGTTGACCGAGTCGATCGCGCATCGCGACCAGTCCAGCCCGCCCTGGGAGCCGAGTTCGTCCAGGAGCAGGCGGTTCAGCTTGGCCCATACCCCTGCCCGGCTCCATTCGGTGAATCGACGGTGCGCGGTCGGCCCAGACGGACCGAAGACCGTGGCAGCTGCCGCCAGGTGCAGCCTGTCGTGGCCACGAACATTATCGCCGCCAGCACCTCCCGGTCCCCATGCCGCCGTCAGCCCCCCCTTGAGGCCGCACCGGCGCAGCTGGAACATCACACGCTGGAACAACTCCCACAACCCGTCCGGAACCAGACGCCCCACCATCGCCATCACGGCAAACAGCCTAGGGCTTGTCCGGCGGATCTTGTGACCGTCGTGGCTTGGGGTCGTTGGCATGAGCATGGGGCGGGGAGATTTAACGCATGCGGAGTGGGCCCGGCTGAAGCCGCATCTGCCGAAGTCCGGGCAGCGCGGCGGCCGCTGGGCCGGCCACCGCAGGGTCATCAACGGGATCCTGTACCGACTGCGCACGGGGGTGCCGTGGCGGGATCTAGCTGCGCGTTTCGGTCCTTGGAAGACGGTGTACGAACGGCACAGACACTGGTCGGCGGACGGCACCGGGGACAGGATCTTCGCGGCCGTCCTGGCCGACGCCGACGCGGAAGGCCGGATCGACTGGTCGATGGTGAGCGTCGATTCGACCTCCTGCCGGGCCCATCAGCACGCCGCCGGGGCTCGTAGGAAACCGCCACGAGTGCCGGGAAAAGACGCACGCCCCGGCAGCACCGCCCCGACAAGGGACTCGGACGCTCCCGGGGCGGTCTGACCTGCAAGATCCACCTCGCCGGTGAGGGTGGACGCCGCCCCCTGGCCCTGCTGATCACTCCGGGCCAGTGGGGCGACGCTCCGCAGCTCATCCCGGTCATGGAACGCATCCGTGTCGCACGCCTCGGCGGCGGGCACCCGCGCACGCGGCCCGACCATCTCGGCGGCGACAAGGCGTACTCCTCCCGCCGCAACCGCCGCTACCTGCGACGACGCCAGATCAAGCACACCATTCCCGAACCGAAGAACCAGCGGGCCAACCGCCAACGAAGGGGCAGCAAGGGCGGCCGGCCCGCAGGCTTCGACAAGGCGATCTACAAGCGCAGGAACGAAGTCGAGCGGACGATCAACGCGTTGAAGAACTTCCGGGCCGTGGCGACGAGGTTCGACAAGCGCGGCTACGTCTTCCACGGCACCGTCACCGTCGCCTCGATCCGACTCTGGCTTCGCCCGTGATCTCTGCCGGATCTAGTCGCCGGTCGTGCCGTCGAGCATCTCGCGCAGGATGTCCAGGTGGCCGTTGTGGCGGGCTGTCTCCTCGGTGAGGTGGAGGAGGATCCAGCGCAGGTCGACATGGAGGCCGTCGCGGATGGCTCGCTGGGCCTGCTTGTCCAGGCCGTTCCCGGCGACCAGTTCGCGGTAGTGGGCGCTCTGTTCGGCGTATTCGTCGAGCAACTGCGTGAGCGGGAAGTCGACGGCGATACGCATCTCGCGGTCGGGGTCCTCCTCGGTCCAGGGGCCCTGGTCTTCCTCGCCGAGGAAGACCACCTGGAACCAGCAGCGGAGGTGGTTGATCACTCCGCTCATGGTCATCAGCGGTGAGCCCGGCAGGAGCGCCTTGTGGGCGTTCTCCGCAGAGACGCCATCGCACTTGGCGCGGGCGGTGTCACGTGCGTAGTCGAGAAACGTGGTGAGCTGGGTGCGCTCGTCCCACGCGGGCGGCGTGTCGTCGATTCTTGTCATCGCGCGAAGCGTCCCCGATCACCGCGCCCGATGTCGAGGCATTTAACGGCGGGCCTAACCTGCCCCACCAGCTCCTTGTCCGGTGGGTCGCCACAGCCAGTCAGCGCCGGTGGGCCGCCCGGCAAGATCCGCCGGACAGGCCCTAGTGATCAAGCCAGTTGAGATGACCTCTAAGCCGTTGTTCCTACACGTCGTCCTCCGTATCCGCGTCGGCATCAGCCGGGTCGCGCAGGGCCCACAGCATCCCGCCGCCGGGGACGGCCGGGAGGAAGCTGTACCGGCCCAGGACGTTGAGGTGTTTGGCCTTCAGCGGGGACAGCCGGGCCAGGTCCTCGTCCTTCACCTCCGTGCCGACCTCGCGCAGCGCGGTGACCGCGGCGTCGAGGTAGGAGGCGAGCTCGGGGCGCGGCTTCTTGATCTGGTTGAGGCCGTCCTCGAGCTGCGCCATCGTCAACGAGCTCGTTGTCGTAGAGCACCGATCCGTCCCGGCATAGGACGGTGATGCGGTCGGCAACCTGCTCCGTCTCGATGACCGCCAGCGTCCGAAGCATCTGCTTCGCACACGTGTCGTGGTTCTCCCACGACACGTACCGGCCGCCGCGGTCGACGGCTTCGGACAGGAAACGATCCAGGATGCCGAGCTGGCTCAGCGCCTCCGGCGTCGCCACCGCGACCACCTCGAGCCGAGAGCCGGCCTGCCGGTAGGTCGCAGCAGACGCACGGAACCACCGGTGCCGGGACTGATCGCGGATCACAAGCCGCCCGTGACACTGGCCCCAGTGCTCTGGACCGGCTCCAGCCCCTACCGGCCCCCGGCTGACCAGCGACAACGAACCTGTCCCGACGAGCACCCACCAACCGAGCAGTGAAACCCGGCGCCCGCCCGACGCGGATGTCGGCGACCAGCCCGCCCGAACAAGCAGAAAAGGGTCCGGCAGCAAGCTGACGGACCCTCATGCAAGATCGAGGCTAGAAGCCGACAATCCAGCGTTGTGCGAGGCTCCCGTTGCAGCCGAAGATCTGCACGGGCAGCCCTTCGGTCGACTGCCCGCCCGGTACGTCGATGCACAAATTGGTGGGGCGGTGGCCGGCCCTTGACTTCAGTGTCACGACCTCAGGGGGAGGCGCGGAGCTGATCCAGTCCTCATTGCTGACGTCTGTGCACTCCACCTGCGCGATCGGGGAGCCGGGTGCGACGGGGCCGTTCATGTACATGCACAGGCCGCTGAGCTGATTGATGAGGTGGTAGGCGCCTGTGTTTCCTGGGATCAGGAAGAACTGCCATTGCTGAGTGAGGCTGCCGTTGCAGGTCATCTGCACGATCGTCGCCTCGCCCGTGGATCCGCCTTCGGGCTGGAGGCACTTGCTGGTGCCGACGTTCTTGATGGGGTGGAAGACAGCGCGGAGAGAGGCGGGGGGTGCAGGCTGGGCGTTTGCCGGTGTGGCAGTCGCGGCCAGAACGGCGCCCGCCAGCAGGATTGCGGCGGCGCCACCAGCGAGTTTGTTGCGCGAGGTTAATCGCATGACCGGGAGACACTCCTTCGTGAGTTGGCTTTCCGGGAACTGGGTGCCTTGGCGCGATACCACGTGATCCTTGTTGCGATGGATGCCAAGGACTGTGATCGACGGTATTTCGGCATGTCCGAGCCGGACACGAGCGTCTTCCAAGCCCGTCTATGGTGGGCTGGGTTGGTGGCATTCGAGCTGTGACCGACAGTAGGCCGGGGCGGTGTGCCCTTCTAGTACTGGATCTGTACCGAGGCTCGCGCGGAGGAGAGCGCAGTCCTAATCTGCTTTCATGGGGGCTTCTTATTACCAGTTCTGTCCGGTGGCCAAGGCGATGGAGCTGCTCGACGAACGATGGACGCTTCTGATCGTGCGGGAACTCCTCAGCGGGAGCGTGCACTTCAACGAGATACGCCGCGGCGTGCCGCGCATGTCGCCGACACTGCTGTCCAAGCGGCTCAGCCAGTTGATACGGGCGGGCGTCCTGATGAGGAGCGACGATGACCAGGGGGTGCGGTATGTGCTGACACCCGCCGGGCAGGAGCTGCGGCCGGTGGCAGAGGCTCTCGCCGTCTGGGGCATCCGATGGATTGGCGAGCTCGGTGACAAGGATCTCGATCCCAAGCTGCTGCTGTGGGACATGTGCCGCAGCATCGACCGCGACACGATTCCCCGCGGGCGGACGGTGGTCCACTTCACCTTTTCCGACGTGTCCGCCTCTGTCCGTGACTGGTGGGTGGTGGCCAGCTCGCATTCCCGTACCGCCGACCTCTGCGATTCGGACCCCGGCTACCCGGTCGCGGTCACGGTGAGCGCGACCCTTCGGGCCATGACCGGAATCTGGCGGGGCGACGTGCGCTGGGCTGACACTCTGCGCTCCGGGGACGTGGCGCTGCAGGGGCCGTCCGAGTCGCGCCGGGCGGTGTCCGGTTGGTTCACACTGCCGCCGTTCGCGTCGGTTCCCCGGCCCGGGTGAGGGCCTCGGCCCAGCCGAGCATCCCCCATCGAGAGCCCAGGGGCGGCCATGCACATCCGCACCACACCCTCGCTGCCGTGAGGGTTCTCGCGCTCACCAGCTGCGCATCACTGCGCGCGGAAGGCCGAGGCGAGGACCGCGGGGGCATTCGGGCCGCGCGGAGCGCAGGGCATTGTGTACGTGCGGCTGGCTTTGTCGCGGGCTTGCGTCATCGGCCCTTGTCGCCGGCCGAATCGAGATCCTCAGCGCGTCCGGAGCTCGCGCCCATCGGCTATCTCAGACCTGCGGACATCGCCAGGGAGACCGTCGGCGGGCCGCGAGCACCGCGTACCGCGTATCCCATCGCCCACCGGCCAGGGAGTGCCCTGCAACCCCAGCGGACTCACGCCGTACACCCCAGATGCTGGGACGCCCTGCTCATCCGGCCCTCGCTCTCCGGGGGGCGTGACGCCACGTCATCGCGCAGCGGCCGGTCGGCGAGCGGTGCCAGGTGCTCCGACTAAGACGGTGTCCTACATGGTGAGGTTGCGGAAGCGTTTGTAGCAGCAGATGGCGGCTGCCAAGCCGAGAAAGGCCAGGTAGTTGCCAGGGTGTCGTTCGTATCGGTGGTTGAGTCTGCGGTAGCCAGTCAGCCAGGACATGGTGCGCTCGATGACCCAGCGACGCCGGCCGAGCCGTTCACTGGATTCGATGCCCTTGCGGGCGATCCGGACTCCGATGTGCTTGCCCCATAACCATTTTCGCAGATGAGGGACGTCGTAGGCCTTGTCAGCATGGAGCCGTTGGGGCTTCGATTCGGCCGCGTGGGATTCGTGTCCCACGCGGCATCGTGCTCCCGCTCGGCCTCCGCAAGACGCCTCAGCCGTCGCAGCAGGCCACCGAAGCTGCTGCGACTGCTGAGGGTGTCGGGGTGTTCGGGACCAAGGAGGCGCGTGCGGGTATCGAGCGCAGCGCGGTGCTGTTCTTCGGCTTCGTTCAGGCGGCCGAGTTCGCACAGTACGAGGGCGAGATCGGCGTGGCTGCTGAGGGTGTCGGGGTGCTCGGACCCCAGCACGTTGCAGACGGGCCTCGAGCACTGAGCGGTGGAGAGATTCTGCCTGGTCCAGTCGGCCAGGTCGAACAGACATGTGGCGTAGTGATTGCCTGCTGTCAGGGTTTGGGGGTGTTCAGCTCCGAGGATGCCAGCCATGCCTTCCATCGCCATGCGCGCCGAGGCTTCGGCTTCGTTCAGCCGGCCGAGTTGCCGCAGAATTACGGCGTAGCTGCTTTGGCTGACAAGGGTTTTGGGGTGCTGGGCGCCGAGGCGGGTGAGGTGCTTTTGGTGGGCCCGGCCATAGGCCTGGGCACCGATGGCGTAGAGGCTTTGGTTGTGCGCGGTCGACGCAAGTCGCTCGGCCTCGCTCGCGTCCGTGTAGGCCAGCGCGGTGGACAGGGCTGCGGAGTCGGCTCAACGGTCGCGGGGGCAACACCGGCCCTGGTCGACGTCCGCGGTGACGCTGGCGCCGCCGCCGGCGAGGTACAGGGATACGGATGCCCGGCTTTAGCGCAGTTGTGGTGTCCGTGAGGCGATGTCCACTTCGACGTGGCTTGTTGTGCCCTTCCGGGGGAGCTGGGCAGTGGGGAACGGTATGGGGACCTCGCAGGGCATGGAAGACGGCTGCGTAATTCGGAGAATTCGCATGAATGCCTGCACATCCGTCGCCATGGCCACCGCCGGCCTGGATGGGGGCTGGCTCTGCTCCTCTGATCGGAGGGCACCATGAACCACCGCTCCAGAGCCGCCGGGTTCCTCCTGGCCGGCGCGTTGTCCGGCACGGCGCTGCTGCTGACCGGGCAGCCCGCCCAGGCGGCCGTCCCGAACTACTTCTCCTTCACCAATTACGGCAGTGGGAAGTGTGCCGGGCTGTCCCCGGCCGAGTACTACGACAACGGGGCCCGGGTCATCCAGCAGACCTGCAACGGGCAGCCCGAGCAGCAGTGGGCGCCGGTCGGCCTGGGCGGCGGCAACTACCAGTGGGTGAACGCGCGCAGCGGTAAGTGCATGGACGTCAAGGACGGCAGGAACGCCGACCGGACCCCGATCCAGCAGTGGGACTGCACGAACACCGCGGGCATGGCGTGGAATGTTCCCGGAGCGATCCCGACGCCCCTCCCGGTCGCGGTGGTTTCCAAGATCGGCGGGCGGTGCCTCGACGTCGCCGCCGGATCGTGGCAGGACGGCGCAGCCATCCAGACCTACCACTGCACCAGCGGCAATCCCGCGCAAGCGTGGGTGATCCACCAGTAGTGACCGCGCTCCGGGGCCTGCGGCCACTCCGCCGCAGGTCCGGAACAAGGTCGGCCCGGCACAGACCGGTTTGCCGTGCCGCCAGGACACCAGGCGTGGTCTGCATGCGAGTTCGCGGCATCGCTGCATAGCTGGCGCCGCACCTGTTCGTCGCCGATGGCGAGTCGTCGGGCGGACTGGCCGTGAAGGGGCGTGACAGACCGCTCCCCGGAGAGGACGCTGTCTCTCGACGGTCTGTGGGTACTCGGGTATGGAGCCTGGGGCTGTCGTGGCTGGGCAGACCGTGCCTGCGGTCTTGGCCGTCTGCTCGGATCGAGGGAGATGCCATGGCCTGGTCGGCCGACGGCGCAATGAGCGGCGGGGCAGCTCGCCGGCGCCGCAGTGCGGCCTCCTATCGGCACGACCCTTTGGCCTTTCTCGCCGCGGAGTTCGACGGCACCCGTGATATGTGGCGCTCCGCATCGGGCCGTCTGTGCGTGGCCGGCCCTGCGGCCGCCCGCGAGGTGATGGGCAACCGGCGCGGCGCATTCATGGAGACCTCCGACTTCTTCCACGTGCGTAACGGGGTCTTGGGCCCCAGATCCGCACAGATCGAGATCGGCCGCGCGGCACGCTCCCTGATACGCCACCGGCTCGATGCGCACCGGGCGGACCTGCCCCGCCTGGTGGCCGGGCGGCTTGTGCCCACGAGCACCTGGCCGGATGCGGGCAACCTGCTTGTCCGCGAGCACCTGCGTGACGTGCTGCTGTGTCCAGATGCCCCGGCAGAACTCCACAAGGCAGTCGACGGCATCATCACCCGCGCGGTGCTGGCCGGTGCGCGACAGCGCCATTCGGTGATGTCGCGGCTCCTGTTCCGCCGCCGGGCGATGAGCGCCCTCGTCCAGGAGGTCCAGGCGCGCCGCCGTGCCGGTGTTGCTGAGCCACGGGATCTGCTCGATGTGGCCGTGGCCGGGGTCGGGTTGGCGGTGGATCCCGGCGAGGTGGCCGAGGTCTATCTGTCGTTCCTGTTCGCCACGGTCGGCTCGCTCGGCTTTGCCCTCGGCTGGTCGGTCTATCTCGTCGGCACGCACCCCGACACCAGCACAGACGAGCCGTCGTGGATTGTCCGGGAGGCGCTGCGACTGTGGCCGGTGGCCTGGCTGTTCGCCCGTAGGCCGAGCCGCGAGCACGAACTGGCCGGAGTCACAGTCGGTCCGCACGACGAGGTGAATGTGTGCCTGTACCTCGTGCACCGCCACCCACGGCACTGGGAGCGCCCCGACGAGTTCGAGCCGCGCCGCTGGGCGGCACCTCTCCACGATCCGGCTTTCATGCCTTTCGGATTCGGGCCGCACACCTGCGCTGGGGCGACCGTGACGATGACGCTCCTCGAGGACCTGATCAGCATCATTACCCGCGATTGGCACCTGTCGGTCACCGCCACAGGCAACGGACCCCATCTGGGCCCAGCGCTGGCACCGCCGCGTTTCACCGCGGAGTTGCACGCCCGGGGCGCCCACTGCGAGAGGAGGTGAATGACATGAGGAAGCTCTTCCGCACGGCCAAGTCGGCCCTCAACATCCGGTCCGGCTACGGCTCGCACCACTTCTGGTATCTGTACCACCACATCTGATCGGTACCGGCGTGGGGAGCCGCAGCTCTCCACGCCGGCCGTGAGAGGCAGTGCCATGACCACTCCACACCACGGCGACGATTTCCTGCACGATCTGCGGCTGCGCAGCGCAGCCGAGGGCGGTGTCTTCTGGCTGGACAACGAGCAGCTCGCCGTCTTCGAACCGGCCGCGGCACGCATGGTGAGCAGTGCGAACTGGAACGGCCTCGTCATGAGCGATCGCCTCGTCGACATGGTCCGGCGCCGTCGCAGCACGCCGATGCGGTGGTCCCGTATCCGCACCGCCTGGCTCACCCAACTGCACACGCTCACGACCGGCGAGCACAACGCCGATCTGATCACGCGGATGCGGCAGATCATTGATGCCCGGCTCGGCGACGACGTCGATCTCGTCCTGCTCGCTCAGGATGTCGCCGTGCAGTCCATCCTGCCGGTCGCACTCTCAGGTCTCACAGCTGGCGAATCGGCGCGGATCACACAGGACTTGAACCAGAAGCTGCTACGCCTGATCGATCGCCACCCCGGCCGCGGGCTACGCCATCACGCGCATTTCGCCGCCGTGCAGATCAGGGCCGGACTTGTCGTACGACGGGTGCTGAGCGAGCGCGCCTCCGGACGCCGCGCGCGGGAACTGGACCTCACCGACCCGATCGTCGACCTGCTGCCCGAGTTGGGCATGGACCGAGCGCTCGACGTCGTCACTGCGGTACTCACCGCGATCGGCGGACCGCCCGGCTCTGCGGCCGCGAGCGTGCTGTACGAGTTCGTCCGCAACCCGCAGTGGGCGCACCGGCTTACCCGCGAGCTGGGGAGCGTGGACCCGGTCGAGTTCTGCGCCGCACCAGCCAAGTCAGCGCCGGTCACCCACCGGTTCGTCAAGGAAGTGCTGCGTATGTGGAGCCCACCGCTGCTGCTGGTGCGGCGTGCCCGCGCCTCGTTCGACCTCGGCGCCACCCGGCTGGAGAAAGGGCAGAGCTACCTGGTGAGCCCGCACATGATCCACCGCCATCCCCGGTTCTGGCAGGAGGCCGACACCTTCGATCCCGACCGGTTCTTGCCCGGCGCGCCGCACGGGCCAGCCGACCGGGCGTGTTACGTACCGTTCGGCTGGGCTCCGAAGAAGTGCATCGGCGCCGACATCGGCACCATCCAGCTGATGGCGCTGTGCTACCTGATGTGCACCCGCTACCGCCTCAGCGTCCCGAACGCCGACACGATCACCATGGCCTGCCGCTTCGCCCCCGTACCCCAGCAATTCCGTGGACACCTCGCCCTTGCATGACTGGCGCCTGTCCCCTCCCGGAGACACCGCTGACGTGATGATCAACGCGCTGGGGCTGTCACCCATGCCCACTCCCGGCGGCTGTGAGCGCGCTGAGTAACTCTCGCGCAGGTGCTGGGTGACGCGGTCGTCGGTGGCCTCGTAGTTCAGCTGGCGCTGGAAGAACAACAGTTTCTTCTCAGCCGTGCCCAGGATCTCGCCCCACTCTTGACCCAGACCTCGTTGTCGTGACGGTCGTCGGCAAGGCCTTCCGGCACCGCCGCCGTTGCTCCGCCGGACGGGAGCAACCCCCCCGATGACGAGCTCCAGAGCGCGTTCGAGCTGACCGGCGCCCTCACCACCACCTCCCACGATGGGGCGACCGCGCTCGCCGTGATGAGCGAGCTGGAGAAGTGGTGGGCCACCTCCGGCGTCGGCACCCTCCGGCGGGCACCCGGGCAGCCGGGGGTGAAGGCCCGCGTCTATGCGGACATCCGACGCTCCGGCACCCAGGCGACCCAGCGCACGGATGACGGACCCGACGTAGTGCAGGTCGGCCTGGGTCACGGTGCCCGGTGGAACTTGGACTTGAACTTGGTGCGCAGCATCGAGGCACTCCCCGATCCTGGCTCCCTGCCTGCGTTCTTGCAGGTCAAGGGCGGTTTCCATACCCTACAACGACTTGTCTGCGCGGTCAGCACTCCGTGGTGTTATTCACGACTCAGTACCCCCGGACCCGGGGTGGCGGGGCGCGCCGCGCGGCCGTACTCCCCTCTACGCCAAACGTCATACGGCGCCACGGGCCGACTTCACGGCCGCACGCCGTACAAGCCGGCCGCCCCGCTTGACGGCGTCATATCCCCGCCGTTGCATGGGCGGAGAGTAAATGTCGGGGGCTTCGTCCCGAACTGCCCGGCAGTGGGGGACAATTCAGGGGGGATTAATGTCGCGCGCCGTCGCCGAACTCCAGCAGATTCCGTTCTCGCAACTCATCGGAGCACCACTCAAGGCCGCTGTCGAAGCCCAGGACCTGGCCGCCCAGTCGACGATCGAATTTATTCACAAGGTCGGCTTCCAGCAGGAGGCGCAGCCCGACGACCTGGTGTTCGGCGATGTCACCAAGGACGCGTCGGCGGGCAAAGTGCGGTCGGTCACCTTCAGCTACACGAAGAAGGACGAGAACGACGCAAAGAAGGAATTCTCGCTCACCGTTCCGTTTCTCGCGATTACCCCGATTCCTTTCATCAGGTCGACGAGGTGACGATCGACTTCAACGCCAAACTCACCGACTCGATCGAGCGCAAGACCAGTTCCGAATTCAATCTCGACTCGGAGGTCAAGGGCAGCTACGCCGCATTCTGGAGCCCGATCAAGATCGAGGCGCGGGTTTCGGCGACCTACAACCAGAAGTCGAGCAGCAGCGAGCGCCAGCAGCGCGAGTACACCCTCCAGATCCATGTCCGAGCGGTCCAGGACGAGATGCCCGCAGGGCTGTCACGGGATGCTCGACATACTCGAGCAGGCCATCCAGGAACAGCCGACCTCCGCCACGTCGTGACGGGGCTGGGGGATGTCCTGGGGGCGCTGCTGACCGATGTGGTGCGGGCACGGCTCGCGGCCGACGCGCTGACCGCGAGCGCCGTGGCGGCGTACCGGGACGATCCCGTGCTCGCGTCGCTGTCCGTGCCCCGGGTCACCGTCACGGGCATGACGGTACGGCTGGCGTTCTCGGCAGCCGAGGTCGCGGTTCCCGATCCGCAGCCGCTGGATGTCGCCCGGGCCGCCCGGGAGTGGAACATCACCCTGCGGGACCGTCTGCTGCCGGGGTTGCTGCCGGGGCGGGAGGAACTTGGCATGGACGAGGCGGTGCGGCTGTGGCGCGGCGCGCTGCGGCGCGCTCCGGTTGTGCTCGACGCCGTTGCCCTCCAGCGGGCCGTTGCCGGGGACCCCGGCAATGTGGTGGCGTCGACGCTCGATCAGCTCCTGGAGCGCGTACGGACACTGCCGCAGCACGCGCAGGCCCGGCTCCAGCAGATCCGGCTGAAGGAGGAGTTGCAGCGGGAGGTGCCACGGGAGGTGCCGCCGCTCGCGGAGCGGGCGCGGCAGTGGCAGGCGGCTGAACAGGCGCTGCGCTCTCGGGTCAAGGTGGAGGTGACCGCCGACGAGCTGGAGCGGCGGCGCCCGGAGACGCTTCAGCACATCGAACTGGCCGTCTCCCTCGCCGACATCGAGGAGTTCATCGGTCCGGCCACCGACACAGAGAGCTGAGCCATGCCCATACGCGACGTCTCCACGCTAGGGCTCGATGAGCTCCTCGGTGCCCTGCTGTCGGCCGTCATCGGCGGCCAGCGCGAGGCCACGGCCGGAACGCTCGCCCTCGTCGAGCAGATCGGTCTGCTCCGCGATGCCGAGGGCCATGAGCGCTTCCGCACGGTGACCATCCGGTACACCAAGCTCGACGAGAATCAGCAGCCCGCCGAGTTCGCCCTCGAAGTGCCGCTGCTGGCCATGGTGGCGATCCCCACCCTGACCGTGCGTGAGGCCCCTTCACGCCTGACCGTGCGTGAGGCCAAGATCTCCTTCACGTACGACGTGACGCAGACGGCCGTCGAGCGTCCGGCCGAGCAGATCCGCGGGGCCCGGGCCCCGGTGCCGCGGGCGCTCACCGGGGCCGAGCTCCGCCCGGTCGTCCTCAAGGGCTTCGTGCCGCGGGCCCGCACGGTCAGCAGCAGCGAGACCCGAGAGACGGCGGGCATCAACATCGAGGTCACGGTCGAGAGCGTGCCGCTGCCGGTGGGCCTGGAGCGGCTGCTCGACCTGACGGAGCTGACGGTGTCCCGGCCCGTCGCGGCTAAGCAGACCGGGCGGGACGAGCAGACCGAGCGGGACGAGCGGGACGAGCCGAGATGACGGAAAGTCATGTGGCGAGCAGCGTGGAGGCGGCGGCGCTGGCGCTGGACCGGCTCGAACAGTCGCTGCGGGTGGGCGGCTTCGCCGAAGGCACGACCGCGTATCAGCGCATGGCCGATGTGCTGCTCGCCCAACGGCTGTTCCCCGGCGACGACTCCGCCGGACCCGAAACCGATCCGTCGGTGCTGCGCGGTTTCGAGCACATCGGCGAGACCTCCGGGCGCATCTACGGGCTGCTGGAGCCGTACGCCGCCGTGATGCGGCGCCTGGCGGCCCTGGCTCCGGCCGCTCCCGGCGACGCGGGCCCGACCGCCCGGTCCGTGGGGCCGGCCGCCCCCGCGGAGCCCGGTGTCACCGCCGCGCCCGCGGTCACCGAGGCCGCATGCGCCACCGTCCTCGCGGCCCTGCGCCGACGCGGCCGGCGCGGCGCGTCGGTGTCCGTGCTCTGCCGTACGACGGGCCTGCCGTCCGGTATGGCCGAGGCGGCGCTCGACGCCCTGGTCGGCGACGGCACCGCCTGCACCCGGGACGCCGGCGGCGTCCGCTCCTTCCTTCTCCGCGACACCAGGGGAGCCAGAGGATGACCGCATCCACCACCGTCCCGCGCATCTCCGCCACGGTCGGCGCCGGTGGCACCAACACCGCCGCCGATGTCCGGGTCGTCCAGGACCTGCTCAACCGCGCCGCCGCGCGGAGCTCGCGGTCGACGGCGACTGCGGCCCGGCCACCTGCGGGGCCATCAGGTCCTACCAGTCCGGCTTCCTCAAGGCCCCCGACGGCCGCGTCGACCCGGACGGCCTGACGCTGCGCCGCCTCGCGGCGGACGCCGGGGAGCGCTCCGAGGCGCCCCGCAGTGACCCCGCGACTGCGTCGGGGCCTGCGGACGGCGCCCGCCTGACCCAGTTCGCCCGCCAGGGCCCGGGCCACTACGCGTACGCGGACAGCGAGCGCCAGTACGGCACCGACGCCATGCTGCAACTCCTCACCGGCACGGCCGCGGCCCTGCACCGCGCCGGTCTGGAGATGGGGGTCGGCGACATCAGCTTCGTACAGGGCGGCCTGATGCCCCCGCACAAGACCCACCAGGGCGGGCGCCACGTCGATCTGCGTCCGCTGCGCACGGACCACGCCCGCGGGCCGGTCTCGATCGGTGACCCGGTCTACAGCCGGGACGGAACCCGCGCCCTGGTGGAGAGTCTGCTGTCCCATTCGGCGCGGCGCTGCAACGCCTCAAACGATAACCCGTCCCCCGACCACGAGGAGGAGGACAGCGGCCGGCCTCCGCGACAGGAACGGAGCGGACGGGCTACCCCGGACGCAGCCTTCCGGCGGCTGCCGGCAGGGCGGCGTGAACGACCGCGCAACCGGTCAGACACACCCCGCCGGGAGACCGGCGGGCGGTCAGCCGGCGCGTGGGCGCTCGTGTTCGCGCCGAGCGCCCTCCAGCACGCTGCGCCAGGAGGTGACACCAGGCTTGCGGCGCAGCAGCGTGCGGCGTTCCCGCTCCGTCATGCCGCCCCACACCCCGAACGCGACCCGGCTGTCCAGCGCTTCGGCCAGACAGTCGATCCGTACCGGACACGCGACACAGACCGCTTTGGCCTTCTTCTGCTGCGGTGCCTTGGCGAACAACTCCTCCGGATCCGCACTACGACAGGCCGCCCGTTCACTCCACCGCAGCATCATCGCGTCCTCCCCCGTCAAGGCCCTGTGCGGCGAGCTCCTGCCGCTGTCCAGGTAATACGGACCCACAGCGCT
Source organism: Streptomyces sp. NBC_01750 (assembly GCF_035918095.1). NCBI lineage: Bacteria > Bacillati > Actinomycetota > Actinomycetes > Kitasatosporales > Streptomycetaceae > Streptomyces > Streptomyces sp. NBC_01750. The sequence continues at coordinate 8,786,732 of NZ_CP109137.1, read as the reverse complement.
GCCGGTTCAACCCCCGGCAAATCCGGCCGACAACACCACGCAGGCCAGAGCCGACCACGCTCGGCCAGGCGTTCAACCACTGGTCGATCCGTGCACTCGACGCCCGACTGCGCCGCGTGCTCGGCCGCGTCCGCGGCGAAGCCGCAGGCGTGGCGGGTCGCAGATCGTACGCAGGAGGGTGCCCAGGTCCGGGCCATAGTCGCCCCAGCACGTCACGTCCCCGCCGTCGGAGACCCCATCACCGAGTACCAGTGGCCGGTGCCGGCCCGCACCACGCAGATGCCGTCCAGGTCGATCCCGACATCGGTCCGGACAGGCTCGCCGTGCAGAGTGACGGTCCCGACGGCGGGCATCAGACGGGCCTCGGGACAGCCCGTGACGCGCTGGACCTCCGCGAGAGTCCAGGGCTCGGGCAGGTGGCCGTCCCGCCGCTCGCTGGCGGGGAGCAGCTCGACAACGGCGTGCCCGAGCCTCGGGCTAATCCACCTGTCCTGTGCGTCGATGCCCAGGACACCGCCCAGGAAGGCCATGTCGAAGGTGCCCACCAGGGTCTCCCAGCGGAACGGGACGCGGGAGACGTGGCAGGAGTGGCAGAACGCCCCATGGGGGCGCCCCAACACCGCAGGATCACGGCCTCGCCGTCGATGACGACGTCCTCGCCCAGCGCCGCGGCGGCCGAGGCTATCTAGCCGGTCGTGGCCTGGGGCATGGAGGGCAGTTGTCCTGACGCGACGGACCCGGGCCGGGTGCGGCAGCTGGGACAGGGCGTACTGCCGGTCCGACAACACCGTCGGCGGTGAGCCCATAGGTCTGCTGCCACCGTTTGGTTGCCGCTTCGGTTATCGGCCCGAACTGGCAGTCGGTCCGCGAGCGCACGCTGCGCGCAATGGCCACCTGATGGGAGCCTCGGCGTCACGAATCGGCGCCATGAGTATCGAGAGTCCCGGACCGATCGTGGCCACGTCCTGTCATTTCGCAGCCGGTCCGCGCGCCATCCGCTGGTGCCGCGGTCAGGCGCGCGGGGGCGACCAGGCAGTGGGCGTCCAGAACGAGGTCCTTCACGCCGGTCCAGTCGACGGCGACGTCGAGGTAGACGCCGATCCAGCCCCGGTGGCCGACGTAGGGCGGGCGGAAGAAGTGCACCGGGTCGGTGGCGACGAGGTGCTCCTGGACTCCTGCCGGTGCCGCGCACCAGAAAGCGAGCCGGTCGTCGTGGTGGTGGTCGGAGAGGGTGAGGAACATCTTCTTCGCGGCGAACCAGCTGGGCTCCCCGTGGCTGAGCCGCTCGTCCGCCTACGGGAGTGCCAGGCAGATCGACCGGAGCCGGGCGGGCGCTGAAAGTGTCATGGCGGGATCAGCTCGGATCCGCGGCCTTGCTGGGCTCCCCGCGATAGGTGCCGAACGACCACCGGTTGCCTTCGGGATCGAGGGCGGCGAAATCTCTGGAGCCGTAGTCGGTTTCGCGCAGCTCGGAGGTGATCTCAGCCCCTGCGGCCTTCGCGCGGGCGTACAACCTGTCGGGGTCGGCAGTGACCGCATAGGCGCCGAAGCTTCCGGGGCACAGCGGCCAGGCGTCGTCCTCGCCGTCCTGCTTCGCCGAGCCAAGCATGATCCCGCCGCCTTCCGGCCAGGACAGCTGGGCATGGTCGACACGGTCACCCTCCCCGTGGACCACAGTCTCCTCGAATCCGAACGCGTCGATCAGAAACCGGATCAGCGCGCGGGCGTCGTGGGCACGCAAGGTGGGCCACACCTGCGGTGCCGGTGTCGTGTCGGCCATGTCCACCAGGCCTCCTCGGCCAGTCCTTCAGCAGTGGTTGGGCTCTTACTGCATCCAGCCTTCCGCTGGTTCGCCGCTGGGGGCTTGGACGTTTCGGAACTCCTCGGCCAGCCACGTGCTGGGGGCGCAGCCGGCCAGGGACCGGAACTCGCGCGCGAGGTGTGCCTGGTCGAAGTAGCCGCACTGCGCAGCCACGTCGGCGAGCCGGGGAAGCTCCGACCGGCCAGTACCGGCGGCCAGCAGTCTGCGGGCGCGGTCGAATCGGACCACCCTCGCGGCGGCCTTGGGCGTGAGCCCGGTCTCTCGGCGGAAGCGGTCCGCCAGATGGCGTCCGCTCCAGCCGACTTCGTCCGCCAGTGCCGACACCGGCAAGGCACCGCCGGTACGGATCAGCAGTTGCCAGGCGCGGGCGACCTCGGGCGGAACGCCTGCGTAGGGGGAGGTCGCCCGGAGCAGCAGCTTGTTCAGCACGGCGAAGCGCTCCGGCCAGCTGTCGGCCGCCTGCAGCCGTGCCTGGAGCTCACCGCACAGGCGGCCCAGGACGGCGTCTGCGGGGAGGTCGGTGTTGGCCAGTTCGCCGGCCGGCAGGCCGAGCAGCGCCCGCGCACCGAGCGGGTGGAGCGCGATCTGGATACCCGACTGCCGGCCTTGGTGGGTGATCAGCGCCGGCGACGTGTGCAGGCCGCCGAGCAGGGTGTCGTAATTTCCCGGTGCCTGTCGGGGATCAGGGTGGCCGGCCATGGTGAGCACATCGTCGAGCGTGAAGATCAGCGTCAGGTAGGGCGAGGGCATCCCCCGGTGCTGTGTGGCCGGGAAGCCGTCCTGGCGGTAGCCGGTATACCAGGCCACGAAGGGCCGCAGCGCGGCGGCGGCGCGAACGCGGACGGACTCGTTGATCACTCCGGGGTGCGGGAAGACCGTAGGGACCGCGGCGACCCGCCCGCGCGGCGCTGAGCCGGCAAACGGCCCCCGGATGTCCACTCGCGGCGCGTTGTCCACGCCACCAGTATCAGCCCGCCAGGACCAAGGAGTCGCACAGGTCCAGCCAGCTCGGCAACAGGCCAGGGAGTCGTTCTGAGGTGCCTTACCGTTGGCGGTCTCGTGACAGCATGCCCTGCTCGTATAGGCAGGCAAAGTCGAACACGTACGGCGGCGCTGTGTGCGGCTTCTTCCTCGTGGAAGCCGTCGTTCGGGGGCCGGAGCAGAAGAGAGGTGCAGGTTGTCGATCCACATGGTGCCGGAGTGACGCTGCGGCTACTGCTGCGCGTCGAGTAGGCGGGTGGCGGTCTCCCCGCAGGAGTACGAACAGCAGCACCACGAGCAGGCTAGGCTCTCACTCGCAGCATGAACCCCTGTGTCCACACTCCGGGGGTCACCTCAACGCGCCCGTGCCCCTTGTCCGGCCCCGCCCTGACGAACCACCGCCAGAGGATGCGGCAGGGGCGTCGGAGAGTCCGATCCCCTGTCGTTCTCAAGCCGGCATCCCGGCCGAGATCGTCGAGACGACGTCCGCAGCGTGCGTCTCCAGATAGAAGTGCCCGCCCGGCCAGATCTGCAACTCGAAAGTGCCGTCGGTGTACTCGCTCCATGCGACGGCTTCCTCGGCCGACACCATCGGGTCCGTGTCGCCGACCAAGGCCGTCACCGGGCAGGTAAGTTTCGGCCCCGGCGCGTACACGTACGTCTCCGCGGCCTTGTAGTCACTGCGGATCGCGGGGAGCACCATCGCGGTCATCTCGGGGTCGTCGAAGACGTCGAGCGCAGTGCCGGTCAGCGACCGGATCTGCTTGATGAGCTCTTGGTCGCTGCGCTCGTAGACACGCTGGTTACGGTTGAGGCCGGGGGCCCGGCGCGCCGACACGAACATATGGGCGAGCTTGACGTCGGCGGCCTCCAGGCGCCGCGCGACCTCGAAGGCCACGGTTGCGCCGAGACTGTGGCCGAACAGATACAGCGGTTGGTCCGCCAGCGGACGGATCACCTCGGTGATCTCGTCGGCCAGTTCGGCGACCGTCTCCCGGCGCCGTTCCAGCTGCCGTTCCTGTCGGCCCGGATACTGGATCGCGAGCACTTCGACACCCGGCGAGAGCGCCCTCGACAAGGGAAAGTAGTAGCTTGCCGCACCACCGGCGTGTGGCAGGCAGACGAGTCGGGCTGACGCGGGACCCGCCGGATGGAAGCGGCGAATCCACAGGTCGGGGTCGACGGCTTGCATGGGAAACGGGTCTCCTTGCCAGGTATGTCAGAGAGGGTGATACACGGCGATGCCATGTGCGCCCCGCAGGATCGGATGGCCCGGTGACAACACCGGCACCGCGCGCCGGCTCGACAGGCCCGCCTGCGGGCCGGCTGTCGGGCGCGTCGACTTCGACGTGATCAACTCCCCTCGCCTCGGGTCCGGTTGACTGCGCCCTCCCGCCTGGCTCTCACCGTGCATGAAGAGCCCACTTGCTGCCATCGACAGGCACCGCTCCGGGCAGTGCTATGAGTTCGGGTTTGAACAGCGGTGCCGAGTCCATCGCGGGCTCCCAGGTTGCCAGCTTCTCGTCCTGCGGCACCTCGATCCGCCTGCCCTCGGCCAGGTCGGCGACCACCCGCAGCAGCAACCGCACACCGAGCGGGGCCAGATGCTCGCGCCACAGGGTCTTCACAGTCGATCCCGGGGGTACGAGCAGGTGCTCCTGTGCGGCGATCGGGCCGGCGTCGGTACGCTCGGTGAGGTGGTAGATGCTCCCGCCCGTCGCCTTGTCACCGTCGCGGATCGTCCATCGGATCGCGTCCCGGCCACGGTGCAACGGCAGCAGGCTGGGGTGATAGCCGATAGTGGCGACGGCTGCCTTGGCACGCGTGTGACGGCCGATGAAGGCGTGTGAATGCGCGGCGACGATGATGTCCACCCCGTCCGGGATATGCATCGCGCGCAGCTCGGCCGAGGCCGTCCACGGGATGTCCCTGGGGTACGCCCAGGCACGCAGGCGGTCCCAGGACATCGCGTTGCTCTCGTCGGAATGCCCTTTGCGCAGACGGGGGGCGGCTGCGCCAACTATCTTGTGGCCTTCGTCCAGCAGGGCATCCGCGACCTCCACCGCGAATCCCCCTTGTCCTGACAAATAGATGTTCACTTGAACTCCCGGCGGTCGCTGTTCGGTACGGGTAAGAGCGCTTGTCCAAGGCACAGGACTGGCAGAGAGCGGCTCCGGTACCGGGCTCCGGTGCATTGATGCTCGGCTCGGCCGACTTGTCGTGCGACAGATGGCCCACATCCACCGGCGGGTCCTGCTGGAAGACAGTCCGGACAGGGCCATGGCGCCGTCGGCGGCAAGCAGGTGCAATGCGGCGCTCTGTCGTGCGGCTCCGGCGTCGTCGCGCACCGGCCGAACACCGGACGGCAGTGCACCGTGCGCGTCCAATGGGTAGGCATGCGGCTCCAGATCCAGGCTGTCACTCGACCGTTGTGCGTGTTCCAGGCACATGTCCGCGCCTGGCATCGCCGTGTCCGGAGCAACGGATCAGCCGGTGACCACAAGCGTGATCGATCCCGCCTTCTCCTCGCCGGTCGGATCGTCTCGCCGCTCCGGGCGGGCACATGGCCGTTGCGGTGGTCGTGATCCGCTCTGTCGTCCTCGGAAACGGCCCCCGGCAGGCGGATGGCGGTCGTCGTCGGCGCCTGCCCGCCACCGGCACAGCGACACGCGCCAACGGCGTTTGTCGCGGGTGGTGAGAGGAAGCAGGTTCGAATCCCGGGCGTTTCCATCATCAGGGTGGGGTTCTGCTCGACTTGGCCGACGGAACCGCCACGGTCAGGGCAGGAGCGGACGGTGTGCCGACCCTTCCGCACGTCCGTGTGCTGCCGCCGCAGCGCATGCTGTCCGCTGGTGCTCATGGCGACCGGTCGGTCGCCCTCGCCGCCGTCGAAGGGATTGCCGCTCATCAGTCGATCTCTTTCATTCCGAAGTGGTCGGGCCGGAACCGCACCGGCAGCACGGCAGACCCTGTGATGAAGTCGGATCGGATGCACAGCGGCTCAGCGGTGGTGCCGAAGCCCCGAAACGCCATGAGCGGCGAGGCGATCTCCGCCTCGGCGGGGTGTGGCCGAGGTCGAACGCCCTGAGCCGGTCAAGGATCCGCTCCTCCCGGTTTCCGAAGGCGCGCCAGAGCATGCGTCCTCGGCGAGAGCACCGGATCTCGTGCGACTCGTGATGCAGGTGCCCGTCAGCGGCGGCCTGCGGCGTGACGAGCACGTTGCCGTGCTCGGACGGCGGCCCAAGTCCAAGGCCTCCACCGCCGGTGTGCTCATGGTTACCAGTCCGTCCGCCAGAACCGGCGTGGCTGGAACGGGTACGTGGGCAGGGGCACACGGTGGCTGGCCTCCCCCAGGTGCAGGGAGTCGAAGTCCACCCGCTGGCCGGTCACCCAGGCGGCAGCCAGATCGGACAGCGCCTGCCCGTCGTTTCCGGACGGCACTATCCCGTTGCTGTTGCGCTGCAGGGAATCCGCGTCCACCTGCGGCGCGGCAGCGGTCTGGGTGGTCAGGCCAAGCAGTGCCGCGATCAGCTCCGCACGGCTGCGGACCACGGCTGCCCAGCGGCGGTCCATCACCTTGCGGCCCAGGTTGAGGCTGAAGCAGACGTCGTCGAGACGCAGGTCGGGGTTGGCGACCAGCCAGTCCTTCAGCCTCGCGCGCTGACGGGCCAGCGCTTCGTCGTCCAGGGCGGACAGCGTCGCCAGTCGCGGCCTGCCCGCTGCCTCGGGGGCGCGCTCGGCGGCGGTCGGCGCCTCCTCCAGCACCAGGTGCGCGTTGTAGCCACCCCCGCCGATCGAGGTGATGCCCGCACGGCGGATGCCTGCCTCCGTCTCCCAGTCCGCCGTCTCCAGCTGTGGCACGAACGGGGTGCTGGAGAAGCCGAGGTCCTCGTTGATCTCGGTCAGGTTGATCGTCGCCGGCAGCTTCTTGTGGTACAGGGCCAGCGCGGCCTTCACCGCGCCGAAGCCGCTCGACACCACACCGCCGTGGCCCACGTTGCCCTTGACCCCGCCGATCGAGGTGGTGCCGGACTGCTTGCCGAACGCCATGCTCGCCGCGTGGATCTCCAGATCGTCGGTGATCGGCAGACCGAGGCTGTTGGCCTCGTACATGGACACGGTGTCCGGGGTGACGCCGCTGACCTCCATGGCGTTGGCGATGCACGCGCTCAGCCGCTCGGGTTGTGCCAGACCGTAGGCCACCGCGCTGACGCCGTTGTTGTTGATGGCCGAGCCCTTGACCACGGCGTAGATGTGGTCGCGGTCCGCGACGGCGTGTGCCAGCGGCTTGAGCAGCACGGTGACGACGCCGCTGGACAGCACGGTGCCGGTGCCGTTGGCATCGAACGGACGGCAGTGGCCGTCCTTCGACAGGATGCGGTTCTCCTCCCACATATGACCGCGGGGGTGCGGCAGGCGGACCATCGAGCCACCGGCGATCGCCATGTCGGTCTGGCCGAGCAGCAGCGACTGGCAGGCCAGGTGCACCGCGTAGTGGAAGCCGGAGCAGACGGCCGCGAGCGTTACCGCCTCGCCTTTCAGCCCCAGGTAGTACAGCGCGTTGGACGTCATGGTGTCCGGCGACCACGCCGCGCCGGCCTCCATCGCTTCAGGGCCGGTCGACACCCGGTCCGGTGGGGAACTGTAGAGCGCGGCGGTCTGCGCGTTGTTGGCACCGTAGATGCCCACCTCGCCCTCGACCCGGTTCGGGTCGTAGCCGCCGTCCTCGAGCGTCTCCCACACGCTCTCCAGGAACAGCCGGTTCTCCGGGGTCATCGCGGCCGCCATCCGGTCGCTGATCCCGAACACCGACGGGTCGAACTTGTCGTACGTGTCGAGGACGCCACAGGCCGGCACGTAGAACGGACTGTTGATCAAGGTCTCGTCGACGTGGATGTCGTCCTTGTCGAGGAGCGACACGGACTCCCTGCCGTGTACGAGGTTGTCCCAGAACTGTTCCTTGGTGCTGGCCCCGGGCGCCCGCAGGGACATGCCGATGACGGCCACGTCACCCGGGTCGTAGTCCTGCTCAGGGCTGTCGGACATAGAAGGCTCCTGCCTTGAGGGGGTTGGCGACTCGGGACGGCTGCTCGGAGTGATGTCGTCAAGTGCCAGGTCGGGCTGTGCTATCGAGCCGAAGAGCACAGTGCGGTAGAGCGTGAGCAGTGCCGTCACGGTCTCCTTCTCCAGGTAGCTGGGTTTGTACTGGACATGGCCGACCACTTCACCGGAGATGTCTGCCATCGAGATCTCCAAGTCGAACTTGGCGATGTGCCTGCGCACCGGCAGCGGTTCGAGCGGCAGGGCGCTGTCGGGCGCGATCGTGTCGCCCGTGCCGTGGAAGAGCTTGGTGGAGCGGGGAAAGGCGTCCGAGGACAGCCAGTTCATCGCGACGTCGAACCACGGCGGCCGGCCTTCGGCCCTCGGCGGCTTCAGGATGGACGCCAACCGGTCGAGGGGGTAGTTCATGTGTTCGAGCAGGCCGAGCGAGAACGCGTGGACCTCACGCAGCAGATCCCGGAAACTGCGGTCGCCGGCGGGGTTCGCTCGTATCAGCACGGTGTTCAGGTAGTAGCCGATGGCGGATTCCCAGCCGGGCTCACCGCGTTGGGCGATGGCGGTGGCCAGTACGGAGTCCTCGACGCCGACCGCGCGGTTGAGCGTGGCGAAGAAACCGGCCAGCACGACGGTGCTGATCGACACCCCCTCGCCCACCGCGAACTCCCTGAGCTGACGGGACTCCTCGGCGCTCCAGCGGAACCTGAGGTCGCGGCCCTCGTAGGTGACACCGGGAGGGCGCTCCATGGTGGACAGTTCGAGATGGGCGGGCGGGTCGGCCAGCCTCTGCGACCACCAGTCGAGTGCCGCGTCGGCCGCCGGGCCGGCCAGCCACTGCCGCTCCCACTCGACGAAGTCCGTGTACGGGGGAACCGGGTTGCCGGCGGCGGGGTCGGCACCCTCGTAGAACTCCTGGAGTTCACGGAACATCACATCGGCCGACGCCGCGTCCGACGCGATGTGGTGCACGAGCACCAGCAGGTAGTGGTCCGCCGGCCCACGGGCTATCAGCACGACCCGCACCAGCGGCCCGTTGTCGATGTCGAGGGGCAGATGCCCGTATGCGGCCAGTTCCTCGCGGGCCTGTTCGTCGTCGCGGTCCGAGCTGTCCACCACGATGAACTCGTACTCCGGTTCGTCCAGGATGACCTGGTAGGGGTGACCGCCGGCCTCGACGAAGATCGTGCGCAGCGCGGGATGCCGCTCCATCACGGCCCGCACGGCGCGCTCGAGTGACTGTTCGTCGACCGCGGTCCGGATCCGGGCGGCCACCATGAAGTTGTAGGGCACCGCGTCCGGATCGACCTGTTGCATGAACCACAGCGATGCCTGGCCGTGCGACGCCGACGCCAGTTCGAGGCCGAGACCGTCGGCGCGCAGCTGCTCCGACGCCGGTGCGTCGGTGGGATCGAGCAAGCCGCGTGCGGCCAGTTCGTCCACCAGTTCCTCGGCGTCCAGCTCGGACAGGTCGTCCAGGAACGCCTGTGGCGACCTGGCCTCGGGCGTCGGCTCGGCCACCGCCTTCGGCGTCGAGGCCGACTGGGCCGCCGCGGTCGCCGCCGGCTCACCGACGATCTCGACGAAGTGGGCGACGACCTCGGATATGGTCCGGCCGTCGAGGAACACCACCGGCGACACGCGCCGCCCGATCAGCGCCTGGAGCCTGTTGACGAGGCGGATCGCCAGCATCGAGTCCAGGCCGAAGTCGCGCAGGCCCGCGTTCTCGTCGAACCTGCTGACCGGTACGCCCAGCGCGTCGGCGATCTCGGCGAGGACGATCTCCCCCACCGACCTGTCCGCGGCCGGCTGCATCGCCACCGGCGTGACCCCGGCTTCGACCGCGATCTCGGCGGCCGGGGCCGACACGACTTCGCGGCGAGGCGTGGTGTCCAGCCAGTAGCGGTCCTTCTGCCATTGCACGAGGGGGGTTTCCACGACCTCGACGTCATCGGCGAACAACGGGTCGAAGGTCAGCGGAAGACCCCTGACGTACAGTGACGCGGCGGCTCCCAGCAGGCAGCGGACGTCACTTTCGTCGCGTCGCAGGGAGTTGATCGCGTGCACCTGGACACCACGGGTCAGCGCGATCTCCTCGACCGCGCCGCACAGGGTCTCGTGCGGGCCGATCTCGACGAAGGTGCCGACGCCGTCCGCGACCAGCGCACCGATGGTGTCGGCGAACCGGACCTGGTCGCGCAGGTTGTGTACCCAGTAGTCGACGTCGGTGACCGGGTTCACCGTGTCGGCCAGTGCCGTGGAGTAGAAGTCGATGGTGCCGGTCAGCGGGGTGATGCCGTTGATCATCTCGCGCAGTGGCGGGATCAGCGGATCCATGCCGGGGCTGTGCGCCGGTCGCGCGATCTGGACATGCCTGGTCGAGATCCCAGCCTGCTTGAGGCCGGCATCGAATGCACGGATGGCGTCGGGCGGGCCGGTGACCACCGTGTTCGTGGGGCTGTTCACCGCGACGACGGTCACTTGTCCGGCGTACGGGCCGATCCTGCGCAGCAGTTCCTGCTCAGGCAGTTCGACGGAAATCACGGCGGCGGCGGCGGCCTTCCGCTCGATCAGGTGCGACCGCGCGACCACGACACGGGCGGCGTCCTCCAGTGACAGCCTGCCTGCCACGCAGGCGGCGGCGACTTCGCCCATGCTGTGACCGACGACGGCGGACGGTTGGAGACCGAGTTCGAGCCAGACCCTCGCCAGCGAGACCTGCAAGGCGAACAGAACGGGTTGCTGGACATCCATTTCCTCAAGTCTGGTCCGGTCGGCCGGGGCGGCGAGCTCATCGAGCACCGAGCCGCCGCCCGCCGCGCGCACGGCGGCATCGCAGGCATGCATCCACTCGCGGAAGCCGGCGTGCGAGCGCATGAGCTCCCGGCCCATACCCACCCAGTGCGTACCGCCGCCGGAGAACACCAGCGCCACCCGCCGGTCGCTGTTGCCGGCGACCGTGCCCGTGACGACATCGGGGTGCGGCTGCCCCGCGGCGACCCGGGCAAGTCCGTCCAGGACTTCCTGACGGTTGCGAGCGAAGAGCGCCACCCGGTGGTTGTGGTGGGTACGCCTGGTCGCGAGCGTGTAGGCGAGGTCGGACACCCGCAGGCCCGCGTCGCGTTCGACGTGGTTGGACAGCTCACGGCAGGTGTCGGCCAGCGCAGCCGCCGAGTGCGCCGTGACGGGTACGAGATGCATCGGTTCGTCCGCCGCGACGCCACCCCGCTTCGGGGGGACGTGTCGTCCCCAGTCACCCGCGAGGAACGGGCCGACCGTCACGGGGTGGCCGGCCGCGTACAGCGCGCCGAGCGAGCCCAGCAGGGTCGAGGCTTCGTCGGCGCCACGCCGGAGTGAGGGCAAGGTGACCGCCGACAGGACCTCCGCCACCGACTTGAGTAGTACCGGATGCGGGCTGAGTTCGATCACCGCGTCGATGTCGTGGCCGCGCAGGGTCGTCAGGGCGTCGACCACCCGGATCTCCTGGCGCAGGTTGTCCCCCCAGTAGTCCGGCCCGAGTTCGGCGCCGTCGACCAGTTCGCCGGTGACCGTCGAGATCATCGGGATGCTGGTGGTCCGGGGCTTGATGTCGGCGAGTTGGGCCTTCAGGGGGGGGAGGACGTGGTCGACCAACGGCGAGTGCGGTGCGTGGCCCATCCGCACCCGGTGGTTCGTGACGCCCTCATCGGTCAGCCGCTGGACGAGGTCGTCGATCTCCTGCGGTGTGCCGGTGACCAGGGTGGAGTTCAGGCCGTTGTAGCCGGAAACGGTGAGCTGACCGGTCAGGTGCTGCTTGACCTCGTCCGCGGCGGTCATCACCACGATGCCGTCGCCGCGTCCTACGGCCAGTTGCTGGAGGAGCCGGCCGTGGTGGGCGGCCAGGCGGGAGGCGTCGGCGAAGTCGAGTGCGCCGGCGATGTGGGAGGCGGCGAACTCACCGACGCTCTGTCCCAGCACGACGTCCGGCTCCACTCCCAGCGAGCGCCAGGCATCGGCCAAGGCGACCTGTATGGAGAACAGCAACGGCTGAAAGACGTCCATGTCGTCGATGCGGCCGTCCGGATCCAGCAGCTGGTCGACGAGCGAGAAGCCCAGCAGCTCCCGCATCCGCTTGTCGGACCGCATCATGGACCGCCGGAACACGGGCATACCGGCAAGCAGCTGCCTGCCCATGCCCACCCACTGCGATCCATTGCCGGAGAACAGGAACGCCACCCGCGGCTTGCGTTCGGTCTTCTCCCCGACGCTCAGCCCGGCAGCCGTCGTGCCAGCAGTGAAAGCCTCCAGTTGGGCCCTGAGTTCGGTCATGTCGCGGGCGGCGGCCGCGAGCCGGAACGTGCCGTCGCCCGGTGCCCGCCCGCAGACCGCCCGCAGGTCGGTCTCGGCAATCAGCGCCGAGGCCCGCGCGACCAACGCCTCCTGGGAGTCCTCGGCCAGCAGCACGAGTGCCCCTTCGGGGCGCGGCAGCTCCTCGACTGCGAGGTGGCAGATCGCGCCGCCGAAGCCGAACGAGCTGACGCCCGCCCGGCGCGCGTCCGACCGTCGCGGCCATGGCGTCAACCGGTCCTGGACCGTGAGGTTGTACTCGTCGAACAGGATCTGCGGATTCGGGTTGGCGTAGTGCAGGCTCGCCGGCAGCACGCCGTTGCGGATCGACAGCGCGAGTTTGGCCAGGCCGACGACGCCGGCCGCCGCCTCCAGATGCCCGACGTTGGACTTGACGGAGCCGAGTCGCAGCGCCTCCCTTCGGTCGCCGCCCAGCACCGCACCGATGGCGTTGGCCTCGATCGGGTCACCGAGGGGCGTCCCGGTGCCGTGGCACTCGATGTAGTCGACAAGAGAGGGCTCGATGCCGGCCCGCCGGTACGCGGTGCGGAGCATCAGCTCCTGCGCCTGGGGATTCGGGGCGGTCAGGCCGCTGCTGAAGCCGTCGTTGTTGGCCGAGCTGCCCTTGATCAGGCAGTACACCGGCAGATCCCGCTCCAGCGCCACCCTCAACGGGGCCAGCACCACGGACCCGCCGCCCTCGCTTCGCACCATCCCGTTGGCACGAGCGTCGAACGCCTTGCACCGGCCGTCCGGGGAGACCGCACCCAGTTGTTCCACCGCGGTGAAGTAGTCGGAGACGAAGCTCAGGTTCACTCCGCCGGCCAGCACCAGCTCGCTCTCGCCCAGCCAGATCGACTGGCATCCCAGGTGCACCGCGACCAGCGACCCCGCGCAGGCGGCGTCGATGGCCATGCTCGGGCCCTGTAGGCCGAGGGCGTAGGAGACGCGGTTGGCGATGAGGCCGTCGTGCATGCCGGTCGCGGTGTGCGGGGTGATGCCCTGGTCGGGGCCGCGGTAGTGGGCCAACGCGGCGTAGTCGCCGTAGCAGGAAGCCATGAACACGCCGGTGTCGCTGCCGGCGAGGCTGAGGGGCGCGACACCCGCGTCCTCAAGCGCCTCCCAGGCCAGCTCCAGCGCCAGGCGCTGCTGCGGGTCCATCTGGACGGCTTCGCGGGGTGAGATACCGAAGAAGAGCGGATCGAACTGGTCGATGCCGTCGATGAACCCGCCCCAGCGCACCTTGTCGCCCAGGAGCTCACGCCGCGCGGCGGGTACCGGTCCGACGGCGTCGCGGCCCTCGACCAGCAACTGCCAGAACGAGGACGGATCCGGTCCTCCGGGGAACCGGCAGCCGATGCCCACGACCGCGATGGGTTCACGCGGTGCCAAGCGGCGATCGGTGCTCGGGGCGGCCTCCGCGGCACGTGGGCCCTCGACGAGCGCACGGGACAGGGCGTCGACGGTCGGATACTGCCACATCCATGTGGCCGGAACCCGCCAGCCGAGGAATTCGGACAACGATGCGGCAAGAGCTACCGACCTCGCCGAGTCCAATCCGTACTGATGCACCGGTACCCAGCGGTCCAGCTCGTTCCTGGACACGTCCAGCAGCTCGGCGATACGGGAAAGCAGATAATCTGTTACAGCATGCAGATCTCGCACTACACGCTCTTGCGGCATTTCAGCTCCCCAGCAGGACTGATGGAATGCGTTCACGGAGGTTGCGGTCGGCCGATCGAGGGGTCGGAAAGAGATGGGAAAGCATCGGGGTGGCCACCCGTGGGAGATCGCACAGGAACCGAAAGACTCACTCCGCCGTTTCGCGTGCTGCAACGGATCCGATGGGCAGCGCCAGGAGATGCTCCTCATCGACCCCGGCGACGAAGAAGCCGTAGGGATCTTGACGGCGGCACAAGGATCTACGGCGTGCCGCTCGGTCGCTCCACCGGGCCGAGGCTCGTCCAGTTCAGATCGATGTAATTCAGCGCAATCTCCCGGTCCGCCTCGGAGAGGATGACGTTCCAGCCGGCCGGGAGGTCGAGGAACGGTCGCCAAAGAGCATGCTGACCCTGGTCGTTGACGACCACCTGCCAGTCGCCGCCATCCGGTTCGAACGGATTGCCCGTCATCACTTCGCTCCGTTCAGTTCGTTTGTCGCGTGCCAGTCCGGCATGATCCGGCCACATACGTACCGGCAAGCTGTGAAAGCCATTCAGAAGGTTCGAGCGGACCCGCAGCGCTTCGCCGGTCTGCTCGATATTCAGGGCGAAGTCCCGCAAGGCCATGAGGAGTTCAGATATCTCGATCTTGGCGAGATAAGAGCCGACGCAGAAGTGCGGGCCGTAGCCGAACGAGATGTGTTTGTTGGGCCGACGTCCCAAGTCGAACACCTGAGGCTTTTCGAAGACTCGCTCGTCCTGGTTGGCGGAGATGTGCCAGAGGGTGACAATGTCGTCCTTGGCGATGCGGACACCGTGGATCTCTGTGTCCCGAACGGCGCTCCTGCCGAAGTGCATCGAGGGGGAAGCCCAGCGCAGTACCTCGTCGACGGCCGTCTCGATCGAACAGTCGCCGTTCTTCAACCGACGCCACTGGTCCGGGTGCGCGGCGAGCGAACGCACGCTGTCGATCATGGTCAGCCGGCTGGTCTCGTCGCCACCGATGATCAGGCTGTAGCAGTTGAGCACGATGTCCTCGTCGCTCAGTGCGGCCCCTTCGACCGTGCTGGAGGCCAGCGTGCTGATGAGGTCCTCACCAGGGGCCCTTCGCCGCTCCTCCACCAGGTCCAGGAAGTAGAGCAGGATCTCGTTGCGCGCCATCGCCGACTCCGTCTCGTCGACTTCGTCGTCATCGGCGCTCAGCGCGGTCTTCGTCTGCTTCAGGAGGAAGTCACGGTCGCTCTCGGGTATGCCCAGCAGATTGGAGATGGTGGTCATGGGAATCCGGCTGGCGATCTCCAAGGCGAAGTCGCACTCATCACGCGAGACCGCCTCCCGGACCAACTGACGCGTGTTCGCCCGCACAGCTTCCGCCACAGGTTCGAGTACACGCGGCCCCAGGGATCTCAGCAGGATCTTCCGCAACTGCTCGTGTCGCGGGCCGTCGGTGACCGCGAGCATCTTGCCCGCCCCCGCGTCGCCGCCCTCCAGCAGGGTCACAAGTACGTTGCCCCGCTCCGAGGTGAAAGCCTCGTCGTCGCGGTGGACGGCCATGATGTCCTCATGACGTGACAGGACCCAGAACCCGCGGCGGTGTCCCGTGGGCGGGTTCCAGTGGACGGGGCGGGTGTCCCTCAGTCCCCGCCAGAACCCGGAAAGATCGTGCTCCGCGAACGTGGCGGGGTCGCCGAGGTCGAGGGCGACATCAGTCCGGTTCGTTCCGCCGCTCCGGTCGGCCCGAATCGAGGAGGAGCCGACGTGCTGGGCGCTCACCACTCCGTCCGCCGGAAAGAGCGACCCACGAAGGGCTGATGCGGCATCAGTGTCCGCGGACCGGCTCCCCCGCGGATGACCACATGCCCGGACGACACCATCGCCGCCATCCGGTCCCGGATGCCGGGAACCGCGAGATCGAACTCATAATGACCGCCGAGCGTCGCACACGCCTGTACGCGGGACGGATCGCTGATCAGCGCCTGGTTCACCTGGATCTCCTCCTTGCCCAGCAAGGCAACGGACTCCCGCCTGTTCAGCGGGCTGTCTCAGAAGTGCTCTTCACCGACGGCTCCGGGAAGCCGGTCTGGGAACCCGGTAGCCACGGAACCGATTTCGTCGTGGTCTTCCTCTGACGGACCCCGCGCCGGCGCGGGCGCCTGCAGTGCAGGCCGATGTCCGTGCACGGGCCGGCTCAGTCGGCCGACGGCCGGCCCCGGCCGCGGACCAGGGCGCGACGGGCAGTCGCGCGACGCTTCGCCTCCGTGACGGCGTCGGGCTCGGTGCCGTCACGGTTGTCCAGCCAGCCGGCGAGCGAGGTGATCTCGCGGAACCGGAAGAGATCCGACACCCCGACCCTCGTCCCGAACCGCCGGGTCATCTGCTTGGCCAGCCGGATCAGGAGCAACGAGTCTCCGCCGAGGTCGAAGAACGTGTCGCGCACACCGATCGTCTGCGGGTCACGGTCGAGAAGCTGCGCCCACAGCTCGACGAGAGCTGCCTCGGTCGGGGTGCTCGCGGGTTCCTTCGTCTCGGACGCGGCTGACGCCGGCGGCTCGGGCAGCGCCGCCCGGTCGAGCTTGCCGTTGGGTGACACCGGAAGTTCAGCGAGGAACACCATTTTCTCGGGGACCATGTAGTCAGGCAGCAGCGCGCTCAGCCTCTTGGTGATACGGGCCTGGAGAGCCTCGTCCGACCAGAGGTCCTCACCGTTGCCAGCTGCGGCCCAGGGCTCGTCCTGCACGACGTACGCCACCAGTGACCCCGTGTGCTGCTGCCCGCCACGCGCGTGTACCGCGACGGCCGCCTCGCGTACCTCGGGGCATCCGGACAGCCATGACTCGGCCTCCTCCAGTTCGATGCGGTACCCGCGCACTTTCACCTGGTGGTCCGCACGGCCGACGAACTCCAGTTCGCCGCCGGGCAGGAAACGGCCGATGTCACCTGTGCGGTACATACGTTCACCGACGAGCTGCGGATCCGGTACGAAACGTTCCGCGGTCAGCCCCGGCCGGTTCAGGTAGCCCCAGGCCAGGCCCTCGCCTCCGAGATAGAGTTCCCCCGCCTCCCCTTCCGGCAGGGGCCGCAGCTTGTCGTCCAGGACGTGGATCCGGGCGGTGGAGCTGGGGCTGCCTATCGACGGCTCGCCGGACTCGTCACTCGGGACCAGCTTGAAGGTGCAGAAGACGGTGCCCTCCGTCGGGCCGTACCCGTTGAAGACCCGCTCCACCTTCGTCTCGGCGTACACCCGGTCGACGAGCCGACGGCGCACCGCCTCCCCCCCAAGGACCACGGACCGCAGCCCGGCCGGCATGCTGCCCCCGTCCAGCAGGCTCGCCATGACGGACGGCACGGAATTGATGTGTGTCACCCGGTTCAGATGCGGGCTCTCCGGAAGGTGGACCGCGCTGTCGACCAACACCACTGCGCCGCCCCGCGAGAGCGGCACGAAGATTTCCATGACCGCCAGGTCGAAGCAGATCGAGGTCACGGCGGCCACACCGCTCAGATCGCACTCCGCGAAGATCCGGTCGGCCTCGGACAGCATCGCCGCGCAGCTGCTGTGCCTGACCGGCACAGCCTTGGGCCGGCCCGTGGAACCAGAGGTGTAGATCACGTATGCGGTGTCGGCCGGGGCCGTGGCGGCGGGCGCCTGGGCTGTGCCGGAACGCAGCTCCGCAGCACCGGATCCACCGAGCACCAGCACCTTGGAGCCGACCGGGCAGCGGTCCGCCGAGGCGGACGTGGACAAGATCAGACGAGTGCCGCTGTCCTCCTTCATGAAGCCCAGCCGTTCCCCCGGGTACTTGGGATCGAGCGGCAGGTAGCAGGCGCCCGAGCGGAGGGTCGCGAGAACAGCGACGAACAGGTCCGGCGTACGCTCGACACAGATACCCACCGGTACCCCCGGCCGCGCACCTTCCGCCACCAACTGTTCGGCCAGCAGCGCAGATCGCCGGTCAAGCTCTCCGTAGGTCATCACCCCCGTGTCGTAGTAGACCGCCGGCGCATCCGGACTCAGGGCGGCGTACTCCAGCAGCCTCCCGTGCAACGTTCCCGTACTGGCCGTCACAGCTCGATCCCTTCCTGCCCAGACTCCGCAGTGACCCGGCGGAGCTCGAAATCCGGATTGCCGACCGATTGAAAGAGCACAGAGCGGAAACACTCGAACAATGCAGCCACAGTCTCCCTTTCCATAACGCTTGGCCCGTACTGAGCACAACCTGCCGCCCCGTCAGAGAGAAACAGCCATGCAGCTTTTCAGGTCAGAAAACTTGCCGTGAAGCGGAATGCGCCTGTCAACCCCGCCCCAGCAGACGCACGGACGACCAGCACAATGCCAAGCATGGAAAATGGAGCTGCCCCACCCACTATCCGACAGCAGGAGTCGATCTCCAAGCGTGCTTTATCGATGCGCGGGAACACCTGATGCGATCCTCGATCCACCACATGATCAGGAGAAACGGGAGCTGCCGAGGCCGAAGGGGCCGGGCGGTCCGAGCGTGGTGATGACGCGGTGATGCCGATCGCGAAGAACCTGCTGGCTACGGAGCGGACGGTGTGGCTACGGCGCAAGGTCTGGCGCGAGGGCGGGGTCGTGGCGCAGAGGCCGCAGGCGGGCCGAGGGCGTTCACCCGGCACGGGTACCGTGGCTCGGTCATCGCCGCCCATCGGCAGTTCAACGCCGACTGGTGTGCTGCCGGGAGTGGCAGAGAATCTCCCCGGATACCGTCCCGCGCCCCCATCAACAATCAGTCCGAGTGCCACGGGAATAGGCTCCAGCGGTATACGAGCAGGGCCGGTCTGGACAACAGGCGAGCGATACTGCAAAGCTGCGAAGTATGAAAATCGTGGAACCTGAGCTGTCGTCGTCCGGACATTCTCCAAACCGTTTCTTGGCCACGCTGCCCGACACGCCTGTAGCGGGTGAAGTACCCGCCCTATTACGGCTCAGCCACCGGCCTCTCCAGACAGTCGTCGGCCGGATACGTGACGGCGGGTCGGCCACCCAGCCGTCGGGCTCCAGCAGCGGCATCCGGATACACCCCAGCCCCCGTCGGCCGGTCGGCGGCGAGTTCCTCGGGGGGCCCGCATGACAAGTACCGAGGTGACGCCACGGCACAGGCCGGGACTGGCACTTGGGGTGCTGGCCGGTGCGCTCGCACTGGACGTGAGTGGTCTCGGGGTGCTCAATGCCGCCCTGCCGTCGATCGGAGCACGTTTCGACCTGGAGGACACCACACTCCAGTGGGTCATGATTGCTTACGCCGTAGCGTTCGCCGGCTTCCTGCTGGTGGGTGGCCGCCTCGCCGATGTATTCGGCCGGCGTCGGATGTTCGAATCCGGTGTCGCACTGTTCACGGTGGCCGCGTTGGCCGGGGCCGTTTCGCCGACCATCGGAGTGCTGCTCGCTGCACGGGCGGTCCAGGGCATCGGCGCGGCCCTGTCGGGTCCGGCCGCACTGGCCCTGCTGACCGAGGTGTTCCCGGCCGGTCCGGCTCGCAACCGGGCGCTCAGTGTGTACGCGGCGGTCGGCGCCGCGAGCTTCAGCGGCGGAGTCCTGCTGGGCGGAGTACTGACCCAGTTCCTCGGCTGGCGGTCGGTGCTGTGGTTCTCGGTGGTCATGGGGGTGGCCGTGCTGGCCGCGACGCGCGCCGGGCTGCCCGGCGGTGTCGGGCGCGGTGGCCGGCTGGACCTGCCCGGTGCGGTCTTGGGCACGATCGGCCTCATCCTGCTGGTCGTCGGCGCGAGCAGCAGCGGCGCGTCGGCATGGGGTTCGCTCTGCGTCGCAGTGGTGTTCCTGCTGCTCTTCGTCGCGCGTGAGCGCCGCACCGCCGACCCGGTGCTTCCTCTCGACCTCTTCCGGGCCCCGTCGATACGGGCCGCGAGCCTGGCGGCGTTCCTCCAGTACACGGGCTCGGTCGGGATGCTCTTCTTCGCTCCGCTGTATCTGCAGGGAATGCTGGGGTACTCCCCGCTCGAATCCGGTCTCGCGCTGGTACCGATGTCGGCGGGTGTGTTCCTCACCGCCAACTTCGTCACCGGACGCCTGCTCGCCAAGTACACGCCGCGCATGTTGATGGCCGTCGGGCTCGTCCTGATCGGCGGAGGAACAGCGCTGTGGATGGGCACACCGCACCAGGGCGGCAGCTATCTGCTGCATATGCTGCCCGGCCTGGTGATCAGCGGCATCGGCCAAGGCCTGAACTTCCCCTCGATGACGTCCGCCGCGCTCACCGGCGTTGAGCCGGAACAGCACGCGGTCGCCGGCGCGGTGAATGTCGTGGCGCAGCAGATCGGCTCCAGCATCGGAGTGGCGGTCATGGTCCTGGTCGCGGCGACCAGCATCGACCAGCTCGCCGGCTACCACCTCGCCTACCTCACAGCCGGCATCGCCTGCGGGCTCGGAGCAGTGATCATCGCTGTGACAGGTCGTCGGACAAGCACCGCCTGAGTGGTGCTCGTGTGAGATGTTCGCGGGATGACGGGCCACCCGGCGTGGTCGGCCCGCGAACTGCCGATCGGCACGGAGGCCGCCGGGAGCCGTGGGGCGTCGGTCTCACCCGCACACGACCGGCAGTACACCTGGGCGGCCAAGACCCGGACCGTTCTCGGGCCAACGGCCTCCCAGGTGGTCCATGAAGGCTCGTTCCGCTGGTCGGCGACCTGCATGGCCGGTACCACCGACAGACGAGGAACCTGCTTGGCCGGCCGCGAAGACGGCCTCGTGATGCGGCTTCCCCTCTTCGGCGAGGGTGCCGGGGTGCCGGCCGTGGACGATGGCGTGTCCGCCGCGGAAGCCGTGTGCGCAGATCTCGTGGTGAACGTCGAGCGTCGTCACCCGGCCCTCGGCCCCGGCCCCGGCGTTGCGGGGTGCGGGTTCGGCCTGAACGGGTCTGGTTCACAGGGGAGTTGGGACCTGCGGCCCTCAACCGATTCCTGCCGACGGGCGGCACGAGCGCACCGCTGCGCCGCAGGCTCATGCCCTGGCCGAGGAGGGCGTGGTGAGCGCGTGCGCGTTCGGTGAACTCGCCGATCGGGGGGCGCGCCCCCGCTCGTGGTGTAGTGGCGATCTCCGCAGAGGTGACCTCTGCGCCGGTCCTGAGGAGAGGGACTGCGGACACTCACGCCGACCGTGCAGGCTGACAGCCTGTCAGGAAGCGAAGGCCAGGAGGCGCCCCGGATTCTGACAGAACCTCTACGTTCAGGGGCGCGGGCGCTCAAGCGCGAGCTGGTCGCCTGCCTGCGCACCGGGCGTGCGCTGTGTGTCCCACGAGCACGCTCCCGACACCGCGCCAAGGGCCACGTCACACCCGAGGCGATGATCAGCGAGCGGCCTGCCGAAGCGAAAGACCGCGCGGCCCCTGGCCGCTGGGAGGGCAACCTGATCATCGGCACCGACTGGTCCGCATCGGCACGCTGGCGGAGCGCACGACGCCGTTCACCATGTTGCTGCACCTGCCACGGACGGACGGCTACGGCGCGGCCCACGGGTCAAGAGCCCGGCGCCGGCCGGCCGCGGTGCAAAGGCCGTCAAAGACGCCATCGCCGCCACGACCACCACGCTGCCCGACCATCTGCGCCGCTCGCTGACCTGGCATCGTGGCAAGGAGCTGGCCCAGCATGCCCAACTACTTTCCCAAAGGCACCGACCGGTCGCGATGGCAGGCTGATGAACTCGAAGCCGTTACCCTCGCGCTCAGCGACAGGCCCCGCAGGACCCTCGGTTGGAAGACGCCCGCCGAAGCCCTGAACGAACACCTACCATCGGTCCAGGAAGCCGGGGTTGCGACGACCGGTTGCGTCCGGGGAGTACACCTCTGCCCAATTCCACGACAAGCATGGGGAGTTGGCGCTACGGCAGAGCACACGCAGGACAGGAATCCGCTTCGACAACGCCGCCGCCGAGGCTTTTCGCGGTACTCAAAGACGAAATCGGCGCCCACAGCCGGGCCGACCAGGCCGGCGCGCGAGCCGGCATCTTGACCTTCATCGAGACCTACCACAACCGCAGGCGCCTGCGCAGGCATCCGGAACGGGGGCTGCCTCACGCCCCAGAGACCCGTCGGCGGCCCACCAAGGAACGAGACCGGCTCACACCCTTGGGGTGTTCGTCGCTCGGGCACCAGGCTTCGAGGTCTCGTCCCGCCACAACCCGTCCAGCCGGTCGCGCACCCAGGCCATGTCTCAACGGGTGGTGCAAGCGATCATGTGCTTCTGGTTGCGGCCTCCGGCTTTCGACGACCTCTCCGGCGGGCGCGGCCCGCAAAGCGCCCTGGTGAAGCGGCGGACGAGTCCCCGCCGACGGCTTGACCGGCCTCTACCCGTGGGTTCCGTCCTGTTGACCGGCTACACCACCTGGCGGGATGTCAACCGCACCATGTCGCTGTCCGGGGGCCGGCGCGGGAAACAGGCACCTCAACGACAGCCGTACCTCTTCGCGACCGAGCCGAGCACTCCGATCCGCCGGGGATTCCCAGAATCCTCGCCAGAGCGGCCCCTCGGCGCCGCCCTGGCGGACGCGTGACTACGCCGACCTCCGGGGACATCCCGATACGAGGGTTCACAGTGACGCGACCGGGCCGTTCGGCTGTTGCCAGCGTTGTTCAACCATCTCGCGGCTCAAGGCTTCTGTCTCCTGTGCGGAGAGGCGTTCGAAACCGTCCTCGGTGATCACCGCGACGATGGGGAAGATCCGGCGGCTCAGGTCCGGGCCACCGGTGGCCGAGTCGTCGTCGGCCGCGTCATAGAGAGCCTGGAGCGCGGCGAGGGCGGCGTCACGGCGGGACATGCCCGGACGGTACAGCTTTTTCAACGCGCCCCGGGCGAAGGGCGATCCGGAGCCCTCGGCGTAGAAGTCGCGCTTCTCGTACGGACCGCCGGTGACGTCGAAACCGAAGATCCGGCCGCGCTCTCCCTCGGGGGCGGACTGCTCGTACCCGGCGAGCAGCGGAACCACGGCGAGCCCCTGCATGGCCTGGCCGAGGTTCTGTCGGACCATCGTGGCCAGCCTGGTCGCCTTCGCATTGAGGGACATGGGGATGCCCTCCATCTTCTCGAAATGCGTCAACTCGACCTGATACAGCTTCACCAGGTCGATCGCGAGGCCCACAGTGCCGGCAAAGGCGACGGCCGTGTGGTCGTCTGTCGGGTGGACCTTCTCCAGGTCACGCTGGGTTATGAGGTGTCCCATCGTCGCCCTGCGGTCGCCGGCGATCATCACTCCGTCGCTGTAGGTGAGCGCCAACACCGTTGTGCCGTGCGGCACTTGGTCTGGCGCGGCCTGAACGCCTTCGGGGAGGGCCCGGTCTAAGCTAAGCAGCTCCGGCCGGTGGGCGCGGACGAACTCGGTGAAGGAGCTTCCAGGAGCGAAGAACTCCGCGCCCAGACGACCCGCGGACTCATGCCGAGTCATGTTTCTCCTCCCGGAACCCCTGCAGACGGTCAACTACTACCATGAACGACTCACCCGAAAACGCTGTTCGCGTGCCCAAGTCACCGACAGCAGACCGCTCTCCCGCACTCCCCCACCCAGCCCCGTGATGCCATCGCGCCGGACCCGCCCACCGCACTCCGGGCCCTGATCGACGCGCTTGCCACAGGACACGGCCTTGAACCCTGCCGCCGGCTGGCGGCGGTGACCAGCACGGTCAGCAGCAGGCCGAGCGTGCCGCAGCTCTCGGGCTGGCTGTGCCCGCACAGTGGCTGGCGCCGAGGGCCGGTGGTCGCCGCACTGCTCGATGGCGCGATGCGCACCGGCGGGGATCCGGTGAACTGTCGACAGGCCGTCGGCTCGGGGGCCGTCGCGGCGGAGGCGGGGGTGTGACCGACGTCGCGGTCCGTCGCGCCCGCTTCTGCATCGTCGGCCCCGCCTTTCCGGAGAGCGTCCCGCAGCCATGTCCGCCGACATGGTTTGGCGAGGCGAACAGGTCCGCGGGCCTGTGGGGGGACTTCCGCTCCGGAGGCGCCCTGCCGATCGAGCGCGGTGGCAGCGTAGGAGCTCCTGTCACCGCAGGTCAGCACGCACCTCATCCCGGATCCCCGTCAACGGGCAGGCCGTCACGTGATGGATCGAGGATCACACATCGACAGTGCCACGCACACAGGTGAGGGAGCGGCCACCGACCCACACCTCGTCTTCGTGGGCCTCGACAGTCACCACGCCCTGCCGATGGAGACGGCTACCCTGGCCGACGCGGTAGAGGCGGGGGGCGGCGCCGGTGCGGATGAGCCACTGGGCGATACCGGCGTGCAGACTGCCGGTCACCGGATCCTCGCGTACCCCAGCGGGCATGGCGAAGGCTCGGACCTCGAACGAGAGCGGCGAGCCCTCGGGGTAGGCGCCGACCACGCCGAGCATCAGGTCGCCCATGTGACGGTTGTCCGGGTCCAACGCCAGGACCTCCTCGGCGGTGGCCAGTTGCACGGCGGCCCAGCCTGGCCCGTTGTCCACCCATTGATGGGCGACGATCCGCTCGCGGCTGATACCGAGCCCCCGAACAATCCGGTCGAGATGCGCGGAATCCAGTGGACCCTCGCGCTTGAGGTCGGGCGCGCGGAAGCTCAGACCGCTGTCGGACCGCCGAATGTCGATCAGCCCGAGTGAGCATTCCTGGACGAGTTTTCCGGGTGTTCTCGGGGTGCCTCCCGCCTCCAGCCATGCGTGGGCGGAGCCGAGTGTGGGATGTCCGGCGAAGGGGATCTCGCTGCTTGGCGTGAAGATGCGCAGTCTGTAGTCGGCTCTGTCGGAGGAGGGCGGCAGCAGGAAGGTTGTCTCGGAGAGGTTGGTCCAGTTCGCGAGCCGGGCCATGTCCGTGTCGGTGATCCCGTCGCCGTCGAGGACGACTGCGACGGGGTTGCCGAGGAGGGGCTTGTCGGTGAATACGTCGACCTGGGAGAAGGGCCGTGCACTCGGGGTCGCTGGGGTTGTGGTCACTCGCCCTCCACGAGGACGAGGTCCATGTGGGTGCCGTCACGCAGGGGGACGATGGCGCGGTACTCGGGTGAGGCGTACCACTGGCGGGCCTGGTCGGCCGTGGGGAATGCCATGACTGACATGTGTGTGGGTTTCCAGTCGCCTTCCAGGACTTCGAACTCACCGCCGCGGATCATGAATCCGCCGCCGTAGAGTTCCAGTGTGCGGAGTACCTTCGCACGGTATTCCGCCATGCGTTCTAGGTCGCCGATGATTCCGACGTTGCCGATCAGCAGCGCGGTCATGAGCAGACTCCTTCAATTCCGGGGGCTCAGCAGGTGAAGTCGGCCACGGTGCCGATGCCGAGGCGCTGGGCGGCCCGTACGATGGCGAAGCCGGATGCGACGTCCTGGGCCGCCATGCCCAGTGATTTGTAGAGCGTGCGTTCGGTGGGGTCTATGCGGCCGGGGTGTTTGCCCAGCAGTACCTCGCCGATCTCGGGCAGTGGCCGGTCGGCCGGTACCAGGCCGTTCTCGATGGGGGCGGCGAGTTCGGAGGACTCGCGCAGGGCGCCTTCTCTGCTGTCGACGAAGACTGTGCAGGATGCCACTGCCGCGGCGTCGAGTTCGCGTTTGCCGGGTACGGAGGAGCCGACCGCGTTGACATGCGTTCCCTCGGCCAGGTGCTCGGCGTGGACCAGGGGCTCGGCTGTGTCCACCGTCGTGCACACCAGGTCCGCGCCGTGCAGCGCCTGGGCGGCGGTGTCCGTCAGCTCGACGGTGATGCCGGCTTTCGTACGCGCCCATGTGACGAATTCCGCGGCGCGCGCCGCGCCGCGGTTCCACAGCCGTACCCGGCGCAACTCCCTGGCCTCGGCGAGGGCGAGGAGGTGGCTGCGGGCCTGGGTGCCGGCACCGATCAGGGCCAGGTCACCGGCGTCCGGCAGGGCCAGCGCGTCGGTGGCGACGGCGGACGCGGCGGCCGTACGCAGCGCGGTCACCGCTGCCCCTTCCATCATGGCCAGTGGCTGACCGGTCTCGGGGTCGAACACGACCACCACGCCTACGTGCGTGGGCAGTCCCCGTGCCGAGTTGCCGGGCGCGTGGAGCACGGCCTTCATGCCGTAGCCGGAGTCGGGCTCGCCGCTGACATGGCAGGGCATGACGGCGAACAGCGACGTGTCCTGTCCTGAGGACAGGACCGTGCGTACGGGCTGGACGACTTCCCCGGCGCTGTAGCGGCGCATCACATCGGTCACCACCCGATACGCCTCCGCCACCGGGAACGCCTCTCGTACCTGGTCTCCGCTCAGCAGCAGCATGGAGTCCCTTCCTGGCTCGTTTCGTGTGCCATGGTGCTTATGCCGTCGCGGCGGCCGGCTGGGTCCGGGTGAACACCGACCAGACCATCAGGATGGGGCGGGTGGCGGAGATGAATTCCAGGCCGTGCCGTTCGGCTGAGGGAACGGTGGTGAGCGCGAGATCGGCGATGCCGTCGGTGACCGCCTGGGCGGCGGCACTGGTCGAGGTGGAGTGGATCACCTTGTAGGTGGAGTGTTTGGGGGACAGCAGCTGGCCGATGATCGGTTCGGGTGCGGGGTGAGTCGCGATGGTGGGTGAGTCCGGCACCGGGCCGTCGTTGTGGGGCGCGGCGATGCCGTACAGCGGGGTGTCCATCACGAACACGTTCGTCAGTGCCAGGCAGGGGTCCATGTAGAACTGGTTGACCGCACTGTAGGCGTTGGCCACGATCAGATGGGTGACGTGGTCGGTGCGGAGAGCGGCTCCCGCTTCCTCATAGGTGTCGAAAAGGTGGATGGCGGGCTGCGGGCTGTCGGATCCGGACAGGCGTATGAAGTGTCCGGCGGCGGCCTCGCTGCTTGTGCCGGGCGGTCCGAGAGTGCCTACGGCCGACACTCGGTCGGAGTCGCGCAGCAGGGCCGTGAAGCTCCACAGCGTCATGCTTTTCTCCCTGAGGGCTGGGGATGATGCATGGTGGGGGTGGAGCGGGTCTCCGGAGGGTCCACGGGAAAGCGCCATTCTGGGTGGGGTCCGTCGGCATGCCGCGTGACCGCGTCGTAGAGTGCGGCGAGCCGGTGGGTGACCTCGCTGGCGGCGCCGTTTCCGATGGCCCGGCCTGCGAGGGAGACGACGGGGACCACGCCCTTGCCTGTCGAGGAGAGGAAGACCTCGTCGGCGGTGAACACGTCTGACGGGCTGAGCGCACGCTCGATGACCTCCGTACCGGACTCCCGGCACAGCGTGATCAAGGTGTCCCTTGTGATGCCGGGCAGTATGTCGCTCGTGTCGGGAGGGGTCAGTACCCGGCCGGCGGCCACGGCGAAGACGTTCGCGGTGGTCGCTTCGGCCACGTGTCCGGAGTTGTCCAGAAGAAGCGCGTCGTCGAACCCGGCGGCACAGGCCTCGTCAGAGGCCAGCGCGCTGGTCACATAACCGCCGGTGATCTTGTGCTGGGTGGGCAGGGTGTCGCGGGGCGGGCGTCGCCAGGAGCTGAGTCCGCAGCGCGCCGGCTTCGCGATTCCGTAGGGCGGGAAGCCGAACGTGGTGATGGACAGCCCGTCGGAGACGCCCGACAGCGAGACGCCGGGAGGCGTGTCGGGATGCAGGGCGAGCTTGTGCGCCAGCGGCCGCACGTAGACGTCGCCGTCGTGGTGGTTGCGCCGGATCAGCTCAACGGTGATGCCGATGAGTTCCTCGACCTCGGTGGGGATGTCGGTGATGCGCAGGATCCGGCAGGCACGGAGCATGCGTTCGTAGTGCTCGCGCACCCTGAACAGCTGAAGCCCCCGGTCGGAACGGTAGGCGCGGATGCCCTCGAAGGTGCCGGTGCCGTAGTGCAGCGCCTGAGTGGACAACGGCAGGCGTGGCTCGGCCGCCGAGACGAACTCGCCGCGGTCGTAGGCCCATACGCCAAGCGTGTTCGCCGGCGTGCGGCTGTCTGAGCCGGTTGTGGCGTGGTCAGGGTGATGGGTGGTCACCGGGCCCTCGCCGCCGCGATGCGCTCGGCCGACGTATTCTCGATCGAGGACTGGGCACGCAGGTCCACGACCCGGGCAGCTTTCCAGCTCACCATGGCACCCGTGCTCGCGATGAGGCCGACAGAACCGGACTTGACCGTCAGAGCGGTGTCCAGCTCCCAGTGGCAGTCCTCGATGGCCTCTTCGACGGCGTCCGCGTGGCCGCCGTCCGGGCCGGTTTCCAAGGTCAGCGACAATGTGTCCCTACCGAGGCCCTCTCGATCCACGGTGATCTGGTAGTTCAGATAGCCTCGGAACCGGCGCAGCAGCAGGTCTTCGAGGTCGTATCCGCTGACGAGATGCCCGTTGAGGCGGAGCCGGTCGTGTACTCGTCCGACAGCTTCCAGTGCCGGGGCCGGTACAGCGGCTTCAGAGCCGGGGTCGGTCATCCGGACCATGTCGCCGGTGCGGTACCTGACGAGCGGTTTGGCTCCCAGGTAAAGGTTCGTCACGACGAGTTCGCCGCATCGAACCCCATCCGCGTCCGGAGCCACCGGCTCTGTGCCCTCTGGCTCGATCACCTCGTAGTAGTTGATCAGGGGGGCGGTGCGCAGCGAGCCGTCCGCGCTGGCCGCCGCGAGCACCGACGCCTCCTGCGAGGCGTAGAGGCAGTTGCGCGCCTCGGCACCCCACAGCTCGCCGATGTTCCGCAGCAGACTGGGCGACATCAACTCGCCTGTGAGCATCAGTACGTCGAGTGAGAAGTCCCGTTTGAGGTCGAACCCTGCGTCCACCGCCTCCTGGGCAAGGTTCATGGCCATGCCCGGAGTGCAGAACAGCCCGGTCACGGGCAGGAGACGCATGACCCCCAGTGCGCGTTCGAAGCCGACCATCGGAGAGCGCGGCCACATCTTGGCAATCCCGTGGCCCAGATTGCGGCAGACGTCGCCAAAGGTGTCCCCGGTCGCGTGCAGTTCGGTCGGACCCGAGACGCCGATGACCTGGCGGTCCCCGTACGGGGCGAGAATGTCGCGATAGTACGCGGTAAGGACTGTGTTGTTGTGAATGGAATCGGAGTTCGTCCGCGGGCACGGCGTCGCCGCTCCGGTCGTGCCGGTGGTCTCGTAGAAGACCCAGGCCCGGGAGACCGGCAGAGACAGAATATCGAACTGGGCTTTCCTCAGGTCTTCCTTGGTGGTGAACGGAAGGCCCCGCAGGTCGTCGATGCTCAGCGTGGAAATCTCATCGTCTGCGAGAGCCGCCAGTTTCTCCTGGTAGAAGGGAGATCTGGCCCGCACATATGCCACGACTTCGCGCAGCCGCTGCGTCTGATGGGACTTCAGCTTCTCCGTATCCCAGTCACCTGCAGCAAAGCTGTCGAACTGGTCGCGCAGCTCGCTTGCGAGAGCCCCCGCCTCGGGGTCGTACTGGGTGAACATCCAGGCCTCCAATAGTTCGACTCGGAAAGCGGTGGTTCACGCGTCGTTCAGGTCAATTACCACCCAGTCGGAGATGGCCCGCCAACGCTCCACCGAGAGGCGATGGAAAGGATTGGCCTGATATTTTTCCAATGCCGCCAAGTTGGGTAATATGCCGATGACGGCGAAATCGTAGGAGATGTCGCGGTCGACCGTGTTCCAACCTGTGCGCCAGGTAAGAAGTTCGGGCACGTTGCGGCAGACATCCTTGGCGGATTTCTCGGCTTCAACGACGGCTGGCGAGCACCGCTCGAAACCGTCCTTGAGTTTGAAGAGAGCTATGTGCGTGATCATCGACACCCTTCACGTCAACCCCTCCCGGATAATGGGGAGGGCGCGCTTTGGTCGCTGCGGAGCAAAGCTCTGACGGAACTTTCTGCGGAGTCCCCATACTGCGAGCATGCCGACATAGTCGGCGTTGATCAATCACACATTATCGATGATGTGGATCGAGGAATTGGGTACAGGGGCGACGCGTTCTCGGTTGACGGGACGGGCCGATCACCTATACGGGCCCTCCATGTGGTTCGCCCGGTTCGGCAACGAGAGCGTGCCCCTGATGACCAAGGTTGTCGAAGCCTTGACCACGAATAGGGGGAGTGTTCACACGTCATCTTCCCCGATCGGTGTTCCGCAGCGCCACTGCGAGGACACCGACTTCACCAGGTCTCTTGCGAGGAGGCTCCGGCGTTCGCGCCGGGGAGGAACCGCATCCCGTGACAGTGCCGCGAGGCGCCGCCCACCCTCAACCGCACCCGGCGCGGTTTCCGGCTGAAGGGCGGAGAGCTGCACCTGGCGGGCGGGATCGCTCTGACCATGGTGTGGTCGCGGGAGCTGCCCGCCGCCCCGTCCAGCGTCCGCGTCTACCAGGACAGTACCGGCCACTGGTACGCCAGTTTCGTTGTCCCCGCCGCTGTCGAGCCGCTGCCGGAAACCGGTGCGGTGATCGGTATGGACTGGGGCGTGAAGGAGACCGCGACCACGACTTCCGAATCCCACGACCTCCCGCACGCCGAGCATGGCAGGAAGGCAGAGGCGAAACTAACCCGGTACGACCGGATGATGGCGCGCCGCGGGCAGAAGAAGGGGCAGGCCGGATCGAAGGGTTACCGCGAGGCGAAGCGGCTGCGCGCCAAGGCGCACAAGAAGGTCGCCCGCCGGCGCCTGGGCACCGGCCGCAAATGGGCCAAGTCCGTTGTCCACGACCATGACGCGCTGGCCGTCGAGGACTTCAAGCCGAAGTTCCTCGCCAGGACCACCATGGGCCGCAAGCACGGACGCACCGTGCATCTGGTCCACCCCGCGCACACCACGATGGACTGCGCGCACTGCGGAGCGAGGGCCAAGCACGCACTGCCGCTGGGGACGTGCACCTACACCTGTACCGCATGCGGAAGCTCCTCTCCGAGAGACAAGAACTCCCCGCCCGCGTGACGCTCGTCCGGGCTGGTCTCAACCCGGCTGGTGCCGAGGGCGTAAGACCGTGTGGGGCGCTGTCCCAGATGGCCGCCTGAGCCAGGAATCCCCTCCCATCAAGGAGGGCAGGATTCAAACATACGATCGCCTCCGCCCGCATCCGGCTCTGGAGATGGCCGCCCCGGCCGGCCCGTTCCATCCCAGCCCGCAGCCCGAACCGGTCAAGGCCGTCCCGCTCGGCAGGCCGAGGCCGTGCCCGCCCTGACCGAGCTGGTGCTCGCACCCTCGACATGGCCCTGTGGCGTCGCGACCGCGCCCGAAGTCCCGCTGGCCCGAGGCGCGCTCACTGCGTACCTTCTGCGCATCAGCACGGACGCCTTGGCCGACACCGTCGGTGATGCCCTGGACAACGCACTCATGAAATCCCGGAGCGGCCGTTGCGCAACCCAGCCGATCAAGCCCCTTCGGCCCGGCGCAATGGACGATCTTGATCGTGAATCAGTCCGCCAGGAGTTTCTTCACGTTCGGATCCGCCCTCCAGCCTAACTGCCCCCTTCCGACCGGATGGAAACGGACTGTTCACCCATTCCATCGATCCACACCATCGGCAACGCGTGATTGACCGGCACCAGTTATATCGGCATGATCGCCGCAAGGGAACTCCGCGGTTGCGACGGATGCCGGCTGCCTGCTCTCCCTCTGAAAAGGCAGGAAATCTGATGTCGCATCGGATTCTTGGTTCCGATCGGCTGCCGGACGAGAACGGCGGCCGATCCGTTGGCCCACGCGGGCAGAGACGCGCCCTGCGACGGACGCAATTCGGCGGCCACCGTCTCGCGGGAGCGCCTTCATCGCCGGCTGGAGAATTCGTCCGCAACGGTGATGGACTGATTCACTCGACACGTCACGGGATGGCATATGGACGAGATCATCGGCGCTCTCCTCTCCGAGGATGTCGCCTCGCGGGATGTGACGGGTCTGCGCCTGCCTGACCACTACCGGGGCAATGCGGTGCTCCGGGAGAACACCTCGATATTCGAGGGCATGGACTCAAAGGAGAAGGATCCTCGTAAATCCCTCCGGGTACAGGAGATCCCGACGCCGCGGCCGGGACCCGGTGAGGCCCTGATCGCCGTAATGGCGAGTGCCATCAACTACAACACGGTATGGTCCTCGATCTTCGAGCCGATACCCACCTTCAGGTTCCTGGAAAGCTACGGACGCCTCAGCGAGCAGGCCAGACGCCACGACCAGCCCTACCACGTGCTGGGCTCCGACCTGGCAGGCGTGGTGCTGCGCACCGGGCCCGGCGTGAACCGGTGGCGCCCCGGCGACCGGGTCGTGGCGCACTGTCTGTCCGTCGAGCTGGAGAGCCCCGACGGCCACGACGACACGCTGCTCGACCCCGAGCAGCGCATCTGGGGCTTCGAGACCAACTTCGGCGGCCTCGCCGAATTGGCGCTAGTGAAGTCCAACCAGCTGATGCCCAAACCGGAGCATCTGACCTGGGAGGAGGCCGCCTCTCCGGGGCTGGTCAATTCAACCGCCTACCGACAGCTGGTCTCCCGCAACGGCGCACAGCTGAAGCAGGGTGACAACGTGCTGATCTGGGGCGCGAGCGGCGGGCTCGGTTCGTACGCCACCCAACTGGCGCTCGCCGGGGGCGCGAACCCCATATGTGTGGTCTCGTCGCCGCAGAAGGCGGCCATCTGCCACTCCATGGGGGCCGAGGCGGTCATCGACCGCAACGCCGAGGGCTTTCGGTTCTGGAAGGACGAACGCTCCCAGGACCCCAAGGAGTGGAAGCGGTTCGGCAAGCGCGTTCGGGAGCTCACCGGCGGCGAGGACGCCGACATCGTCTTCGAGCACCCGGGCCGGGAGACGTTCGGCGCGTCGGTGTACGTGACGCGCAAGGGCGGCACGGTGGTCACCTGCGCGTCCACGTCCGGGTACATGCACGAGTTCGACAACCGCTATCTGTGGATGTCGCTGAAGCGCATCGTAGGCTCGCACTTCGCCAACTACCGGGAGGCATGGGAGGCCAACCGGCTCGTCGCCAAAGGCAAGGTCCACCCGACTCTGTCGAAGGTCTACCCGCTGGAGGAGGCTGCGCAGGGGGCGTACGAGGTCCACGCCAACCTTCACCAGGGCAAGGTCGGCATCCTCTGCCTGGCCCCGCAGGAGGGCCTCGGTGTGCGCGACCACGAACTGCGTGCCCGGCACGTCGACGCCATCAATCGCTTCCGAGAGCAGAAGGACTGAGGACCGCCATGACGACCGATCAGTACGCACTCGGCAGCGATCTGCAACCGCCCACCGGCGATCCGCGACCCGTCACCGGCATCGTCGGCCTCGGCACGGTCGGCGAGGCATTTCTGCGCCTGGCCATCCGGGCCGGCCATCGCATCGTGGCCGTTGACACCGACCTCGACGTCCTTGTCCGGGTCGGCAACCACCTCAAGACCCTCGCCGAGGACGCGGTGGAGCCGCCGGTCGTCCTCACGGACGACATGGCGGAGCTCGCGGACGCCACCGTGGTGATCGAGGCCGTCTCCGACGACCTGGCCGTCAAGACGGACGTTCTGCGTCGTATCGGCGAAGTTTCGGGGGCCCCGGTGCTCACGACGACCTCCGCTCTCTCCATCCCGCAGCTCGCCATCGTGTCCGGTCGGCCGGAGTCGGTCTCGGGCCTGCGCTTCCTCGTTCCTCCCTGCCCCGGAGGGGCGGTGGAGCCGGCGCCCACAACGCTGACTTCCCCGTCCACCGTGGATGTCGCGGACGCGCTGATCGCCGAACTGGGCCTGACCCGGGTCGAGATCGGCGCCGGACCGGCCGAGGACGCCACCGCGCTCGTGATGGCCTATCTGAACCAGTCCGTGGCCTTCCTGGACGCCGGTCACTCCACCCGCGACGACATCGACACCGCGATGCGGCTCGGCTGCGGTCTGCCGACCGGGCCGTTGCAACTGCTGGACACCCTCGGGCTGGACACGGCCCACGCAACCCTGACGGCCCTGCACGAGCGCACGGGCGACGCCTCCTTCGCCCCCGCTCCGCTGTTGACCCGTCTGGTCGAATCCGGGCGCCTGGGACGGAAGACCGCCGCGGGCTTGTACACCTACGACGGCGAGGGCGGAACGTCACGGGACACGCCCGTGGGCCACACCGCCCCCGTCGGGCGCCCGGTGCATACGGTCGCGGTCCTGGGCTCCGGTGTCATGGCGCGCGGCATCGCGGAGGTCACGGCGACCGCGGGGCATCCCACCGTGCTGGTGGCGCGCAGCCCGGAGAAGGCCGAGATCGCCCTCGCGGCGATCTCCGACTCTCTGACCCGCGCCGTCCGCCGAGGCCGAATGACCCCTGGGCAGAAGGCCGCGGCCCTGCCGTTGCTCAGCTCTGCCACGGACCTGGAAGCCGCCGCGGACTGCGATCTGATCGTCGAGGCGGTGGCGGAGGACCTCGACGTCAAGCGCCAGCTCTTCACCCGGCTTGGCGCGTCGGCCAAACCGGAAGCCATCCTGGCGACCACCACGTCCAGCCTGTCTGTGACCGCCTGCGCGGAGGCTGCCGGGCGGCCTGCCGATGTCGTCGGCATGCACTTCTTCAACCCGGCGCCCGTCATGCGACTCGTCGAACTGGTCCGTGCCGACGGCACCTGCGACGAGGCACTGGCCGGCGCCCGGGCCTTCGCGACCGGGCTGGGGAAGACCACGGTCGCCTGTCCCGACCGAGCCGGCTTCATCGTCAACTGCCTGCTCTTTCCCTACCTCGTCGCGGCGGTCGATCTGCTGCAACGCCCCGGCACCGACATCGAGGCCATCGACACCGCCGTCCAGAACGGCTACGGCTACCCCATGGGTCCCTTCGCCCTCCTTGACACGATCGGGCTGGACGTCTCTCTGGCCATTCAGCACCGCCTGTACGACCAATTGGACCGCCCGGAGCAGAAACCGGCCGCCCTCCTGGAGAACTTTGTCGCCGACGGCGCACTGGGCCGCAAGAACCAGAGAGGCTTCCGCACGGCCGGCCAACGCTCCGGACGGTGATGGGCGGCTTGCCGTACAGGGCCGCTGAGCTCCCGACGGTCCGGCCGCAGTCGGGCCTCGGAAGCTCAGCGCAGTGGTGTCGTGCCTGACGTCATGCCGTCGGCGAACCACCCGGCGCGCAAGGACGAGGCCGTCGCCGGTCGGGCTGCCGGGGCCGCGTCGTCGTGCGTGGTCCGGGGCCGACGGGACGGACCCGGGGACCGACCGCGGCATCTCCCCGTTGACCTGGTGCGGCACGAGGCGCACAGCCTCCCGGCCCGACCCCGAACGCGTCGGGGGTGCCTGCGACCGTCTCCGGCAGCTCCCGCTCCACGAGCCCCCGTACTGAGCGCCCTGCGTACGGGAGCTGCGATCGCCTTGGGCCAGGGTCTTCTCCGAGGCGGGCGGCGCCGTGCTGCCGCCGCAGTGACACCGATCAGGCGACGGGTCCCGGTCACAGCGATCAGAAAGTCATCCGCTTATGCCGTGTGCCGGGTTATGCCGACTGCGGCGGCGACAGCATGACGAGCTGTGTGCCTGCTTCGGAGTGGTCGGCATAACCCGTGTCCTCCAACTCAAAGTGTCTGGAGGAACGCCAGCAGGTTGTCCGGAGCAGTGAAACGTCCGGGGGTGCTGCCGGCGGGAGCCGTGCGCGCGAGCGCTCGTTCTTTGATGCTCATGTCGGCGTGCAGATAGATTTGCGTGGTTTCGGTTGATTCGTGGCCGAGCCAGAGGGCGATCACGGAGACGTCAACTCCCGCGTGAAGGAGTGCCATCGCGGTGCTGTGCCGCAGGGTGTGGGGGGTGACGTGCTTGTCGGCCAGCGACGGGCAGGTGACTGCGGCGGTCCGGGTGTGCTTGGTGACGAGGTGTTCGACGGCATCCCGGCTGAGCGGGGTGCCGCGGCGGCTCGGGAACAGCGGATCGCCTCGCTCGCCGCCTCGTTCCTTCAGCCAGGTCTTGAGCACCTTGACGGTGTCGCTGGTCAGCGGGGTGCACCGGTCCTTGCGTCCCTTGCCGTGGCAGCGCAGGTGAGGGCCGGAGCCCAGATGGACGTCCTGGAGCGTGAGCCGAGTCATCTCGCTGACCCGCAGTCCGGTGTGGATACCGGTCAGGAGCAGGGCGTGATCGCGCCGTCCGGTCCATGTGGTGCGGTCCGGTGCCGCGACCAGGGCGTCGGTCTCCGTGGTGGTCAGGTAGTTGACGATGGCCCGGTCGAAGCGTTTGGGCGGGATCGCCAGCACCCGCTGGATCACCGCCGCGTGCTCGGGCGCCCGTAGGGCCGCGTAGCGGAAGAACGAACGGATCGCGGCGAGCCGGATGTTGCGGGTCGCCGCGGTGTTGCCGCGGACGGTTTCCAGGTGCTGGAGGAACGCGCCGATCGTCGGTGCGTCCAGGTCGGCGATGCTCAAGCGGGTCGGCCGGCGGCCGGTGCGCTGCTCGACGAAGCCGAGCAGGAGAGTGAAGGTGTCGCGGTAGGCCGCGATGGTGTGCGGGCTGGCCTGGAGCGGGAGCATCAGCTTGTCGGTGAAGAAGCCCTGCAGCAGGGGTGCAAGGTCGCTCATGGCCGGCCTCCGAAGCTGTGCTCCAGACGGACCGCGGCCAGGGACAACAGTTCCGGTGAGCCGGAGAGATACCAGTAGGTGGACTTCGGGTCGGCGTGACCGAGATAGGTGGTCAGCAGCGGGAGCTTCGCCTGCACGTCCGCGCCGTCGCGGTACCACTCCAGCAAGGTCGTGGTCGCGAAAGTGTGCCTCAGATCGTGCAAACGGGGCCTGCGGCGGCCCTCACTTGCGGTGATATCCGCCGCGGACAGCAGCTGGACGAAGGTGCGCGGGAGGTTGTGGGAGTCGAGTCGGGTGCCGCGGGTGGAGACCAGGAAGGCCGCCGTGCTCGGGGCGGGCCGCTGGAGATCGCGCTCCCGGGCATACCTCCGCAGTGCCGTGATGGTGCTGGCATGTACCGGAACCTGCCTCGACTTGCCGAACTTGGTCTCCCTCACGGTGAGAAGACCGCCAGCAAGGTCGACGTCGGTGCGGTCCAGACCGCAGGCTTCCGGACGTGCGCAGGCCGCTCACGGCCAGCAGGCCGATGAAGGTGTGCCAGGTGCGGGCCCGGAAGGCCGGACTCAGGGCACTCGTCGCCGCGAGCAAGCGGGCCAGTTCGGCGGGGGTGAACAGGTGCGGGGTGATGCGCCGGTAGTGGTGCGGCAGGGCATCATCGGGCGGAATCTCGGTCGCCGGTTCCAGGGCCTTGAGGTGCCGGGCGAAGATCCTCACGACCATCAGCCGCCTGCTCCAGTGCACTTCATCGCTGCTGCGAGGCGTACTCGTCGCCCAGGCGAGCGCGGCTCGGGTGGTCAGGACGGTGTTGCCCGTGTGTTCCAGGTAGCTGATGAAACTCATCAGCTTCTCGCCGAAGGTGGTCAGCTTGAATCCCAGCCGTCGGCGCATGGCCAGGTACTCCTGCGCGTGCTGTCGAAGCGTGGTCACCGTGCACCGCCTTCCGGCCACGGCTGGGCCAGGGACCGGAGGGCTTCATGGTCGACTTTCGCGTAGATGGTGGTGCTCAACTGGCTGCGATGACGGAGCACTTGGCCCACTTCAGGCAGCGGCGCCCCGGCCCGCAGGATGGTGGTGGCCAGACTGTGGCGGAGCCGGTGGGAGCCCAGTCGCGGCAGTCCCGCCCTCTCGCAGGCCCGCCCCATGATCGCTCGGATACAGGCTCCGGTGAGCGCCTGACAGGGAGCCCGGGCGGTGAGAAACACGGCCGTGGCCGAACACCTGGGGCGGTCTTTCATCAGGTACTCCGAGAGCGCCTCGCCGACCTCGGCTGTCAGCGGCAGCCGCTCGACGCGGGAGCCCTTGCCCCGCACTGCGATCTCCCCCGCATGCCAGTCGATGTCGCTCAGCTGGAGGGCGGCGACTTCCGAGCCGCGCAACCCGAGACGGGCGAGCACCGTCAGTACCGCCTTTTCCCGCCGCCCCGCCGTGGACTCCGGGTCCGGTGCGGACAGCAGCGCGGACACCTGCTGTGATTCCAGTCCGCGAGGCAAAGAACCAAGCCGCCAGCCCGCCACCGCGGGAACCGACCCGGTCAGCGGCACCGGGATCCGGCCGTCCACGTGCAGGTAACGCAGCAGCGATCGGACCGCAGTCACCAGGGCTTTCGCCGACCAAACACTCTCGGCGTCCGCAGCGTGCCGCACCATGAACGCGGTCACCTGCGCGGCATCCAGCCGAGCCAGCGAGTCGTCCAGCGGATCCGGCAGCGCAACAAGGAACTTGCGGGCCTGGCCGCAGTAGCAGCGGACCGACTCAGCCGCCAAACCCCGCTCCCCGCGCAGGTAGGCGCCGTAGTCCGCCAGCACCTCCTGCACCGCGTCGCCGTCGACCTCGTCCGGAACCGGAACCGCGCCGACGTGCCGCAGCACCTTGATCACCGCCCCCAGAGACCGCCGGGCCACCGGCTCGGAGGAGCACACTGCCCGCCGGAAGGCCAGGAACTCTTCCACCCTCGTCGGCGCCAGTCCGGCCGCGACGAGCTCACGCCGATCCATCCACAGGCTCAGGCGCCGCATCATGTGCACCGCGTCCCTCACCGACGACTCCGCATACCCCCGGGACGACAACTCCGTACACACCAGCGACTCGTACGCGGCCAACGGCCCCGTCATAACCAGCGGCACCGGCCCACGGCGCCGCCCTCCGATCACATCCATGATCCTCTCCTGTCTGCAGGCAACTCGCCCGTACAGACAGGGATATGGGCCCCCTCGTACGAAGGCCGCCGGTTATGCTGAAGCTTTCGAAACCAGACCCCAGATCCGTCATGCTGTCGCCGCCGCAGTCGGCATAACCCGGCACACGGCATAAGCGGACCTATGCCGAACTCGGCATAGATCCGCATACCGGAACAACCGGTAGTTGGGCAGCTTCCGACGCCGTCGCCCGGCCCGCTCCGCCTGAGTGGACCGCGGCCCGCCCGGTCCGGCCGCGATGAACTCGTCAGGGACGGACAGAGCGATGTTCGACGGCAGCGGTGACAGAATCCCTCCCTACGGAGTTCCGCTGTCGGTCTCCCTGGGCAGGCCACCTTCGGTGAGGATGCCCGCTTTCAGGAACGCTTTCACCAGGTCAAGGCCGCGCCGGTCTCCGACCCGCTGACGCACACGGTCCATCAGGGCCGTGTGGTCGATCGAGTCGAAACACGCCTCAATGTCACCCTCCACCATCCACTCATACGAGTTCTTGGCGAAGTGGTGCGCTTCGGCGAGCGCGTCATGAGCCCGGCGCTTCGGACGGAACCCGTAGGAGCACGGGAGGAAGTCCGCCTCGAAGATCGGCTCCAACACCAACTTCAGGGACGCCTGGACCACCCGGTCCCGCACGGTCGGAATGCCCAGCCGACGACGCTTGGCCGTCCCCGGCTTGGGGATCATCCTTTCCCGCACAGGAAGCGGACGAAAGGCACGGCCCTTCATATCGGACCGCACCTCGTCGAGAAATACCCCGACGCCTTGCCCGTCCTCCACGGAGCGGGCTGTCTGCCCGTCCACCCCGGCCGAACGAGCGCCCCTGTTGCCCCGCACCCGACCCCACGCAACTAGCAAGAACGCAGGATCGGCAACGAGATTGAACAGGTCATCAAACCGACGACCACGATCATCGGTCGCCCAGCAGTACAGCTTGGTCTGCATTTCCAGTACCCGGCGTTCGTCCTTGAGCAGCGCGAACTCCAGCGCGTCGGTATTCACCAGCGGCCTCCGGGCATTGCACTACGGGGCCTCCGCCCCACCTGCGGACCTCAGCCGGCAACGAGCCTGCCCTCCGTCGCCGGACCGGCTGTCCGAAAAGAAGGGCGACCGCAGGTAGTTCCCACGTTCACCAAGTGCCGATCGGCCAGTTCGGCGTCCCGCTACTACCCCGGCAGCTTCGCCACGCCTACGCCGTAGGCTTTCAGCGTGGCCTCCCCACCGGCAGTTGGAGACCGGCTTCGAAGTTGACCACCCGCCGAAACATGTGTGGTCACGCACTGCTTCCCGGGCTCATATCCGCCAGATTTGAGCCTGGTGACAAGACTTACGGGGCTTTACACGGGTTCCTCTTCGCACGCCTTCTGGCCTTGCTTGCCGAACCCGGCGCGTCTGGCAGTGCCGCACCGTCCCGGCGTTGTCAGGGCTGCTTTCCATCCTCCCCAGCGCTCCCCGGATCAGACTGCCCTCAGCTTCTACCCGGCCGCTGCGACGGCCCGGCGGTGGAGGTCTCGCACCCCCACCCGGTCGCATGGCGCCTCGTGCCGCACCCACCCGTTCTTGCGCTCGACCGGCGCCACCAGCGCCTTCACATAGGCCATCGCCATCCGGCGCGGCTCGACCCCCCGAAGACACCCGCCAAAGAGGCGAAGAAGTCATCGAACCAGCCCGCCCAGATCTGTACAGCCCGCTCCGCACTCACACACAGGTCAACGCATCACACGGTTACCGGACACGGACACGAGTCACGGCTGTAGTACCGGCACCGGACTGGCGCCCACCCCACCATGACAACATTACGCATTAAACGTCAGTAATCGGCACGTATACTTCCTGGGCCGTCATGCGGAGGGCTCTCACGAAGTCACACGCACGCTGACTCGGCGGACTCTGCCGTAGTATCAGCACGCCTATGGACAGCTGCGGGAGGGCGTCGGTAATTTCCACCGCGGAGATTCGACCTCCGTCCGGTGTGCCCGGCGACGGGCGTCTGTGATGGGTGAGCATGAATCCGACGCCGGCCCCCACCAAAGCGCGCATCGCCTCCAGCCCGGTTGTGGAAATAACTTCGGGCATGGGGATTTCGGATTTTCTGAAGGCGCTCTCGATGTACGCGTAAATGCGATTGGGGGAAGGCGTGTCTGCCATCAGGAGCGAATCGCTCTTGAAATCAGCCAACGAGGCCGTCCTCGAATCGGCCAACGGGTGGCTCTGCTCGATTAGTGCGTACAGCTTAGGCCTGACTATTTCCGTGAATCTGGTCTCCTCCGATAAGTTAAAACTATGGGTTACGGCCAGTTCGCATGTGCCGTTCAATAGCAGGTCTACCGGTGTGTGGGCGTCATGGACGTTTACCGTCAGGTAGGGATGGGAAGCCGTGGCTCGGGAGATGGCTCTCGGCATCAAGCAGGAGGTGATCGAGTAGTAGGATGCGATGTCGAGGCGCCCTCCGGACTCGCTCTGGAGCTTGCTGCTGAGGTGCTTCAGGGCCTGGGCCTGCCTCAGGATCTCCCGTGCGTCGTCGATGAGCAACTTGCCTGCCGGGCTCAGGCTGACTCCTTTGGCGCGGTGCCGCACGAGTAATTGGTTCTCCAGCTGCCGTTCCAGCCGCTGAATTGCGGCGGACACCGCGGACTGGGACGCGTGGAGGCGTTCGGCGGCTTCGGATATGTTTCCGGTCTCGGCTATGGTAACGAAGTAGAGAAGCTGCGTGAGGCTGAACTCTGGCCGACGATCCACTGAAGTGGTCCTTCCTTCCTCGGAGCTTGACCGCCGCTTGTCCGTGACGCAGAGGGACGCGGCTTCCACAGACATCCTTGAAGCTTCAAGCTGCATCTTATGTCCACTGGAGGAGTATCCTTCCCCTGTTCGTTAACCTTTGATCTTTGCCCGAAGCGGGCTGAAGGGCGAGCTTCGCCCGGGCTCCGATATGGCATCCCCCGGAGCCGACCCCCACCAGGTCAATCCCACGGTCGCTGTGCGGAGAGCCGAGCCACTTAGTAGGGTCGGGGACTGGCGCGGTGCTGATGCTCCATTTCCAGTCCCCGCCGCTTCAAACCGTGCATGCAGTTCTCCCGCACACGGCTTTCCGACATCGTTTCACCGGCTGGCATGCGCCGTCGCTCTGTGCACGTTTCCGGTAAGACGGTAGACACCGAGCCGGGTGATCCACCCATAGGTAAACCGGGTGGCCCAGTTCCTGCCCGCGAGTCTGTGTTTCGCGCTGGCGAAAATCGCCAGCCGCTCGTGGACGTGGCCGTCGACCACGTTGAACTTGCCCTGAGTTACCGTTACGGAAGTACGTGGCCCAGCCCCGCAGCACGGGGTTGAGATCAGCTACCACGGCGGATACCGGCCGCTCAGTCTTCGAACGAGCGGTCGCCGCGTGGACTTTGTCCCGCAGCACCCGCATCGCTCTGGCCGAGGGCCAGCGTTGCAAGTAGTACC
The DNA here is from genome assembly GCF_035918095.1 of Streptomyces sp. NBC_01750. Lineage (NCBI taxonomy): Bacteria > Bacillati > Actinomycetota > Actinomycetes > Kitasatosporales > Streptomycetaceae > Streptomyces > Streptomyces sp. NBC_01750. The sequence continues at coordinate 8,744,881 of NZ_CP109137.1, read as the reverse complement.
TGCCCCGCCATTTCCACGATTCCGTCTTCCGGTGGTGGAAGCCGAGGAAATCGAATCCCTGCCCGCCTCGGGTGAGGCAGACGATGCCGGTCTTCTCGGGGTGCAAGCGCATACCTAGTTGTCCAAGCACTCCTGCCGCCAATTCACGGGCTTCTTCTGCCCGTTGTCTGGTCGGCGACAGCACTACGAAATTATCGCAGTACCTCACCAGTGTCCCCAGCCGACGGCCTTGGTTCTGCCACGCCTCATCGAGAACGTGCAGCGCGATATTCGCCAGCAACGGGGAAATCGGTGAACCCTGCGGGGTTCCCGCCCCGGTTGGGGAGGTCACCCCGCCCTCCAGAACTCCCATTCGAAGCCGAGCCCGGATCAGTTTCAACATCGGCCGGTCCACCACGTGTTGGGCCACCTGGGCCATAAACGCCTCATGGTCGATCGTGCCGAAGCAGTCCTGGATATCGGCCTCGAGTACCCACTCCCTCCGCTGGTTCGCGGCGACCCGCACGGCTTCGCACGCGTCGATCGCGGATCGTTTGGGCCGGAATCCGTAGCTCGCCTCGGTGAACTGCGCCTCGAATACCGGTTCCAGGACCAGTTTCGCAGCCGTCATCACCCTCCGGTCTGCCACGGTGGGGATCGAAAGCGGCCGGAACTCCCCCGGCCGTCCCGGTTTGGGAATCTGGACCCGCCGCAGCACCGACGGACGATACGCATAAGTCCGCAGTTTCTCCGATAGGTCCTGGAGGAATGCATCCACCCCCGAGGCCGCCACCGCGTCAACGGTCATGCCGTCCACGCCGGGGGCACCCTGGTTTGCACACACGCCGGCCCATGCCCGCCTGAGAACGTCCATGCGGTGGACATGGCTATACAGGGCGTGAAACCGGCGTTCGGGTTCTTGCTTGGCACAGCGGTAAAGCGTCCGTTGCAGGGCTCGGACCTTGTCCAAAGGACGGCTACCCGGTCCAGCGGCGCCTTCCTCCCGGCGGATGGATCTAGCCGAAACGGCACTCATCCGGATCCCTCCCTGTTCGCGAAACGCAACGATGAAGCAGGGGCCCTTCGCTCCCAGCGGGTTGTGTTGTCCCACCGATACCCCACTACTACGACCCCCTCCGACTGCCTCTCGACAACCCGCCATTTTCCCGGTTCTGCCGGCTATAGGAAAGCCACGTTTCCCGGGGCCCGACCTTCCCGCCTGGCAGCAGGACACAGACGCCGACTTCTTCGAGGCCATCGAGAAGGACGCGAGCTGAGCGTGCACTCCCTGCCGCGATGACAGGCTTGGTGCACGCCGAGCGACGAGGCACCCGACTTGGCGCACAACCAGGAGACGCGGCAGTGATCTCGGAGCAGTCCTGGGCGGGTGCCCAACTTCTATGGGACTGACCAGCTGGACGCCACGTGGAGGTCCGCCCATCGGGTGATTCTGTGGAGGTGATGGGATACGCCGTGCCGCATGGAGAGGGCGGCGATGATGCCGGTCCCGCGGCCGTGTTCCTCATGTTCCGCAGGGTGCGGGCTGTCGGGTGATCGGCGCGGCCGGGCTAGGGGCCCAGCGTCTGTGACCTCGATGCGGAGGCCGCGACGGCCGCCGACCACGGGCATCGACAGCCGCAGCACTGCTGGGGGCAGTGCGTGGGCAATCGCGTTGGTGATCAGTTCCGAGATCACCAGGATGGCGTCGTCTGCTGTCTCCGTGGGCAGGGCCCAGTGGCCCAGGACCCTGCGTGCGCGGCGGCGCACGACGGAGACGCCCTCGGGGATGTGCGGCAGCGGGCAGATGTGCTCGGTCCGCGGGAGCAGGTCCACGTCGGTGTCGGACCTGGGCATGGCCGGGGTGGTCATCCTCGGCCACCTCCACTCGTCTCGGATCCTCATGGCTGGCCGGGCGCCGGGTTATTCGGCGGTGGCGAGGATGTCGGCCAGCGCCGTGACGGCCTGTTCTGCGTCGGGGCCTTCGGCGCGGACGGTCACGGTGCTTCCGGCTGTGGCGCCCAGGCCCATCACGGCGAGGACGCCGGTGGGGTTGACGGTCCGGCCGCTGTGTTCCAGCTGTATTGCGCTGGTGTACTCGGCTGCGGCGCGGGCGAGTTGGCCTGCGGGGCGGGCGTGCAGGTTGGCGGGCAGGACGACGGAGGTTTCGTGACTCGCCGTGGTGGTGGCGGTCGTGGTGGTGGCGTCAGAGCTTGGGGACATTGCGGGCCTCCTTGGCGGCGTTGGCGACGGTCTTGAGATCGCCGCCGGATGCGGCGGTGACGACGGCTGCGACGGCTCCTTCGACGAAGGGTGCGTCGACGATCGTTACGTCGGTGCGGGGATGGTCTTCCAGGACGGTGCGGGCGGTGAGGACGGAGCTGCCGAGGTCGGGAAGGACGACGACGCCGGCTCCGCGATCGGCATCCCGGATCGCGGCGAGAACGAGGTCGTAGCTGGTGCCGATCCGGCCTTCGGCGGTCCCCCCGGCGGTGGCGACGGCGACGTTATCGGAGCCGATCTGCTCGACCAGCAGGCGAAGTCCTGCGGCGAGCTCGGCGCTGTGGGACACGAGTACGATGCCGACAGATGCGCTCATGAACAGCATGTTAAATCACGGAACATTGTTCATCAATACTGAACGAGGAGAATTCTTCGATGGTGCAAGCGGTTCATCGGGCGGTGCAGATCTTGCGGGATCTCGCATCCACTGGGCCCCGGCTTGGTGTGACCGAGCTGGCCGACCGCTTGGGCGTGGCCAAGCCCACCGTCCATGCGCTGCTGCGCACGCTGGAGCGCGAGGGGCTGGTGGTGCAGGACCGGGACAGCTCCAAGTACCAGCTCGGCCCGGACCTGGTACAGCTGGGCAACGCCTACTTGGACACCCAGGAGCTGCGGACCCGCTCACTGACCTGGGCGGACCAGCTCGCCACCCGGACGAACGAGGCGGTGTGGGTGGCCGTGCTCACCGGCGACCATGTCCTGGTGGTGCACCACGCCTTCCGGCCCGAGGGTGCCGTGCAGATCCTCGAGGTGGGAGCCAGCATCCCGTGGAACACCTGCGCCCTGGGCAAGGCCGTCGTGGCCTTCGCTCCGGCGGCCGTGGGTGAGCGGCTGCTCGCGGGCGACCGGGCAGTGCTCACCGGCGCCAGCATCACCGACCGGGAGGAGCTGGCCGGCCAGCTGAAGGAGATCCTCAGGACGGGGTACGCGATCGAGGATCAGGAGTCCGCCATCGGGGACGCGGGCATCGCATCCCCTGTCTTCGACCGTTCCGGCGAGGTGGTCGGCGCCATCGGCATTGTCGGCCCTGTCGAGCGCCTACTGGCCGAATCAGCACGCCAGGAGCTGGCCGTCGCGGTCCGGGAGACCGCCCGCAACCTCTCCCGCGACCTGGGCGCCCCCCGCGGGGTAGCCCGCATCGCAAGCACCTGACGCGTAAATAGATGCAGGTCAGGGTGGGGGTGGGCAGTACTGGGTGCCCGGTGGCCGTGGGTCGCCGGGTGTTCGGGGCTGTTGGTCAGGCGGCGTCTTCCCGTGGATTGAGGGTGACGGTGTAGCCGAGCTGGTTGAGTGCGGTGATCGCGCGGCGGGTGGCGCGTTCGGGGTCGCGGTGGGCGAAGTAGGTGCCGCCGAGTTCCTGGTAGGGGACGCTGTCGGTGAGCATGTGCCAGATCGCGGTGATGATCGAGTGCTCGACGGCGACCAGGGCCCGCAGTGGGCCGCGGCGGGCGGTCAGACGCTTGTAGCGGGCCTGCAGATAGGTGTCCTTGGTTCTCACCGCGCCGAACGCCGCCAGCCCGAGGGCGCCTTTGAGATACGGGTTGCCGGGGCGGACCTTCGTGTTCTTGGTGCGGCCGGCGGACTCGTGGTGGCCGGGGCAGACCCCGGCCCAGGACGCGAGGTGCTTGGCCGTCGCGAAGCGGTTCATGTCGCCGCCGGTTTCCGCGATGATCACTTCGGCCACGGCCCGGTTGACGCCGGGGATGGTGTCGAGCAGGTCGAGGGCGGGCTGGAAGGGGGCCATCGCCTCCTCGATACGCGTATCCAGCTGCCCGATCGCGCCGGTGAGGTGGTCGTACTGGTCCAGATACAGCCTGGCCAGGAATGCATGGTGGTGCCGGAACCGGCCGGTCAGGGCCTCGGTCAGCTCGGGGATCTTGCCGCGCATGCGTCGTTTGGCCAGTTCGGCCAGGGCCTGCGGGTCACATTCCCCGGCGATGAGGGCCTCCAGCATGGCCCGTCCGGAGACGCCCATGATGTCGGCGGCGACCGCGGCAAGTTTGATGCCGGTGTCCTCAAGGAGTTTCTCCACGCGTTGGACGATCTGTCCGCGCTCGCGGGTCATCTGGGTGCGGGCCCGGGTCAGATCCCGCAGTTCGCGCACCGGCTGCGGCGGCACGAACGAGGGCCTCACCAGACCGTGGGCACCGAGCTGGGCCGGCCAGGCCGCGTCCGAGACGTCCGTCTTGCGGCCAGGCAGGTTCTTGACCTGCCGCGCGTTGACCAGGATCACGTCCAGGTCCTCAACGAGTAGGCAGTAGAAGGGCTTCCAGTAGTCCGAGGTCGCTTCGATCACGACGAGTGTGACCTCGGCGGTGAGTAGGTGGTCCCGCAGGGCCAGTACCGCGTTCGTCGTCGAGCCCCAGGTCGTGGTCTCGGTGGTGAAAGAGCCGCGCCGTTTCGTACTCGGGGTGCGCACGCACGCCTTGGCGTCCTTCTTGCTGATGTCCAAACCCGCGCAGCGTTCGTGCAGCACGTCCATGACCTTGCTCCTCCCCGGTCAACGGCCAGACGGTCCGCCGTTCCGGGAGGGCCAGGGTGAAACAGGAATTCTGACGCCCGTGCTCACAGCAACACTCCACGGTGCCCGTGGAAGGCCCCCAGCACCACGCTGACCTGCGAGCTCACCGGCATCACAGAAGCCTCGGTTTCGGCCGGAACGAACCCCACCAGCGTCCCGGACCGAGACCAGCCCACGTCAGGGCAGACAGAAGCACCTCCGGCGCGCGCCACGGCATTTACCACGCCCCCGGCGCGCACCGAAGGTGCGCTGAGTCGCTGACCTACACACTCCGCATCCACCTGCAGCTCGGCTGCGGCGCCCGCCTTCCCGCTCCCCGGCACCTGTACCCAGGCCCCACGGCGCATCGCCGTGGGGCCTTTCCCGTGTCCGTAGTGCCCGACAGTCGCCGAACCTCTTGACAGGTCTGAAACGCGGGCTTAACTTCCGGAACAACGTTCATCCATAGTGAACGTCTTGCCGGATTCCGCTGGTTATCCGGTTCCCCTGAGCCGGCCGCCAGGTGCCCGACCCCTGACCACCTGGCGGCCACCTCCCTTCATAGCCCGCTCCACGCGGAGGAGGTGAGACGCCCAAGCTGCCGCTCGGCGCTGGGCGCCATCATGGAAGAAAACTCTTACTCACAGAAGCTTGTGGCCGAGATGCTGGGCACCGCGGTGCTGGTGTTCATCGGTGTCGGTTCGGTCCCCGCGACGCTCATCGTCGGCGGCGACGCCCCGTTCACCATGGCGCAGCTGGGAATGATCTCGCTGGCCTTCGCCACCGCGGTCATCGCGATGGTCTATGCGATCGGCCATATCTCCGGCTGCCAGATCAACCCGGCCATCACCCTGGCCCTGGCGGCCACGAAGAAGATGCCCTGGCGGGACGTCCCCGGCTACATCGCGGCCCAGGTGGCCGGTGCGGTGCTGGGGGCGCTCGCGATCGTGGGGGTGCTGGGGAAGAAGGCGGTCGATGTCGGCCTCGGTATCGCCGCCTACGGCACCGGTGTCGGCGCGGGGCAGGCCTTCTTCGCCGAAGCCATCGGCACGTTCATCCTCGCGTTCATCGTCTTCGGGGCCATCGACCGGCGCGCGGCCGGCGGCTTCGCGGGCCTGGCCATCGGCCTCGGCGTGTTCGCGATCATCATTCCGGTGGCGCCCGCCACCGCGGCGTCCATCAACCCGGCCAGGACGCTCGGCCCGATGATCACCGGCGAGCTCTTCAACGGCACGGTCCACTGGGACCAGCTGCCCGTCTACCTGGCCGCCGAGGTGATCGGCGCCCTCGCCGCCGGCGTCCTCTACACCGCCCTCAACGCCCACCGCAAGGCCGCCGCTGTAAATGGGGCTGAGAGCCAGGCCGCCCAGCCCGCCACTGCCGAAGGAGCCCTGTCGTGAAGAAGCTCATCAACGCTCCCGAGGCGGTGCTGGATGAGGCCCTGGCCGGCATCGCCGCCGCTCACCCGGAGCTGAAGGTCGACGCGGAGAACAAGGTGATCACCCGCGCGGGCGGCACCAGACCGGACAAGGTCGCACTCATCTCCGGCGGCGGTTCCGGGCACGAGCCGCTGCACGGCGGCTTCGTGGGACTCGGCATGCTGGACGCCGCCTGTCCTGGGGAGGTGTTCACCTCGCCCGTGCCCGGCCAGATGCTTGCCGCGGCCCAGGCCGTCAACGGCGGCTCCGGCGTGCTGTTCATCGTGAAGAACTACACCGGTGACGTCCTCAACTTCCAGATGGCCGCCGAACTGGCCGCCGAGGAAGGCATCACGGTGGAGACCGTGCTGGTCGACGACGACGTCGCCGTCCAGGACTCCACCTGGACCGCCGGGCGCCGGGGCACCGGCGCCACCGTCTTCGTCGAGAAGATCGCCGGCGCTCTCGCCGAGCAGGGCGCCGACCTCGCCGCCGTCGCCGAGATGGCCAAGCGGGTCAACGCCGCCTCCCGGTCCTTCGCCGTGGCACTGACCGCCTGTACCACCCCGGCCTCCGGCAAGCCGGGCTTCGACCTGCCCGAGGACGAGATGGAGGTCGGCGTCGGCATCCATGGCGAGCCCGGCCGCCGCAGGGAGAAGCTCCGCTCCGCCAAGGAGATCGTGGCCACCGCCCTGGACGCCATCCTCGCCGACCAGCCGCTCGCCGCCGGCGAGGAGACCATCGTCATGGTCAACGGGCTGGGCGGCACCCCGCTCATCGAGTTGTATGTGGTCTTCAACGAGGTCGCGGCCGCCCTGGCGGACAAGGGCGTGGTCATCGCCCGCAATCTTGTTGGGAACTATGTGACCAGCCTGGATATGGCCGGTGTTTCCATCACCGTGTGCAAGGCCGACGCCGACATGCTGTCCCTGTGGGACGCACCTGTGAACACCCCAGCCGTGCGCTGGGGCGCCTGAACCGAGCCGGGGGCGGGGCCGCGCGATACGCGAGGGCCGGGCGGGAGCCTTCCCGATCCAGCTCACCCGACCGCCCCCCCGCATCCGCCCCCGCCCCCGGCTCGCCCAACCGTGAACCCGCCACGCACCAACCATGAACGGAGATTCCGTGGACACCGACCTCGCCCGCACGTGGGTGCGGGCCATCGCCGCCGCCGTCGACAAGCACAAGGACCACCTCACCCAGCTCGACTCGGCCATCGGCGACGCCGACCACGGCGTCAACATGAAACGCGGCTTCTCCGCCGTCACCACGGCCCTGGCCGACTACGAGCCGGACACCGTCGGGGCCGTGCTGGTCAAGACGGGCACCACACTCATCTCCAGCGTCGGGGGTGCCTCCGGCCCGCTCTACGGCGGCGCGTTCCGCGCCATGGGCAAGGCCCTTGACGCACCCACCGCCGACACGCAGCAGTTCGCCACCGCACTCGCCGCCGGCCTGGAGAGTGTCCAGAAGCTCGGCGCGGCCGCACCCGGCGACAAGACCATGATCGACGCCTACGCTCCCGCACTGGCAGCCTTCCAGCAGCACGCGGGCGCCGGAGCCGACTTCGCCGCCGCGGCCGGGGCCGCCGCCGACGCTGCCGAAGAGGGTATGCGCGCGACCACTCCCATGCAGGCGCGCAAGGGCCGGGCCTCCTATCTCGGTGCCCGCAGCATCGGCCACCAGGACCCAGGGGCCACCTCCACCGCCCTGATCTTCCGCGCACTCGCCGAGACGGTGGTGGCCCGATGACCAACCGCCACACCTACGCCGGGCATACCGCCGCACCCGGCATAGCCCTGGGGTTCCTCCACCGCACCGACCGCTCGCCCAGCACAACCGCGCTCCCCCACCGCACCGGTGGCGACGCCGCACAGCAGATCACCGACGCCTTCGACGCCGTCGCCCACCGCCACAACCGCCAGGTATCCGTCTGCGGCGACGCCGCCGCAGACCCCCTCGTTACCCCCCTGCTCATCGGCCTCGGCTGCGACATCCTCTCCGTAGCACCAGCCGCCGTCGACGAAGTACGCGCCCGCATCCGCCGCCTGCGCCATGACACCTGCGCCTCCCTGGCGGCCATCGCCCTCACCCGCGAAACCCCCGAAGAGGTCTGGCGACTCGTCGAGCAGTGCTGCCAGCCGTCGCTGCCCTGACTCGAGCCGCGCACATGGCGCGATCAGTCGAGCATGGGCAGGTCCGACCGGACCGGCCCATCAAAGGACCTGTGTGACGCGCAAGATGACGCCCTGACAAATCCTACTGATACATACCATTTGATGGATTTCTGCTGATGTTCTTATCCAGTCGAGAAGGGGCCTGAACCGTGAAGAAGCTCATCAACTCGCCCGATGAGGTGCTCGCCGACGCTCTCGTCGGCGTGGCCGCAGCGCACCCCTCACTGGTGGTCGACACGTCCGACCGCTACATCGTCCGCGCGGGCGGGCCGACCGCTGGGAAGGTCGGCCTGGTGTCAGGTGGCGGGTCCGGGCACGAGCCGCTGCACGGCGGGTTCGTCGGGTACGGGATGCTGGATGCGGCCTGTCCCGGTGAGGTGTTCACCTCTCCCGTACCGGACCAGATACTCGCCGCCACGCGGGCCGTTGACGGCGGGGCGGGGGTGCTGCACATCGTGAAGAACTACACCGGCGACGTGCTGAACTTCCAGATGGCCGCCGATTTGGCCGCCGACGACGGCGTGCGGGTGGAGGGCGTCGTGGTCAATGACGATGTCGCCGTGGAGAACAGTACGTGGACGGCGGGCCGGCGGGGTACCGGGGCGACCGTGTTCGTGGAGAAGATCGTCGGTGCGGCTGCCGAGCTTGGCGCGGACCTGGCCTCGGCTGCGGCTTGGGGCCGGGAGGTCAACGACCGGTCCCGTTCGTTCGGGGTGGCGCTCACGCCGTGCACGGTGCCCGCGGCGGGCAAGCCCGGTTTCGAGCTGGGCGAGGACGAGATCGAGCTGGGCGTCGGCATCCACGGCGAGCCCGGTCGCGCCCGCAGCAGGCTCGTCTCCGCCAAGGAGATCGTCGCTGTCGCGTTGGACGCCATCCACGCCGACATGCCGCTCTCAGGCGAAGTGCTCGTGATGGTCAACGGCCTGGGTGGCACCCCGCTTCTTGAGCTGTACGTGGTGTATGCCGCGGTTGCCGAGTGGCTCGCCGACCATGGCGTGTGGATCACCCGCAACCTGGTCGGCAACTACATCACCAGCCTGGACATGGCCGGTTGCACGATCACGGTGTGCCGGCTCACGCCGCAGCTCACCTATCTGTGGGATGCCCCCGTAGAGACCCCCGCACTGCGCTGGGGACGCTGAACGGCCTCGGACACCACGACGGACACCACGAGGGAGAAGGACGACAATGGACGCGAGCATGTTCCGGGCCTGGATCCACGAGGCGGCCCGACTGGTGGTCGATAACACCGATCATCTGACCCGCCTCGACTCCGCTGTCGGCGACGCCGACCACGGCATCAACATGCGCCGTGGCCTGCAGGCGGCGGTGGCCATGCTGGACGAAACCAACCCGTCCACCCCCGGAGCGGTGCTCGCCACCGTCGGCCGGGCACTGATCAGCAAGACCGGCGGCGCCTCGGGACCGCTGTACGGCACCGGTTTCCGGCAGGCCGCGGGGACCCTGGGCGAGGAACCCGACGTGTCTGCGGCACAACTCGGGGCGGCGTTGGCAGCTGCCCTCACCGGCATCCAGCGGATCGGCGCGGCACTCGAGGGCGACAAGACGATGATCGACGCCCTCGGCCCGGCCGTGACCGCCTACCAGGCCGTCATCGACACCGGCGGCGACCTGAGCAACGCCACCCGCGCGGCATACGACGCCGCCGTGCGGGGCCTGAAGCAGACCGTCGCCATGCAGGCCCGGAAGGGCCGCGCGAGCTATCTCGGCGCCCGCACCATCGGTCACGAGGACCCCGGCGCGGCGTCGACCGTGCTCATTCTGTCCGCCCTTGCGACTGTCACCGCGGCAAGCAAGCGGCCAGGCGCAGGGACGGCGTCATGAACGTGGTGTCCGACCGGTGGGCCGACACGAGAGCGTCTCCCGGCACGGCCCTCGCGGCGTCGTGGCGGGTCGAGCGACCGTGACCCGCTGGTATCTGGTCCTCGACCGCCTACCCCCCGCTCGTACCTGGCTATGAGGACACGCCGCAGCAACTCGGGATCGGTCGGTCAGGCGCTGGGCCGGCGCGGACAGCAACCCCTCTTGGATGTCCGGTTGGCCCACGGCGCCGAAGACGGCCTCGCCACTGGCACGGCCGAACTCGCCGGCGATGCCAGCCTCTAGCCGCTGACAGGCACAGATGACGGACGGCTGGGCACCGATCGCCACAGCCACCGCCACCGAAGGAGTGGTTGCGATCTTGAACAGCTCCGAGACCGACGCGTAGTCAGCTGCACCAGGCACCTGCCAGGGGGTGCACGAGGCCATGGCCTCTTTCAGCGACGTCACGACAAGCGCACTCGCGCGATGAGGGGCGCGTCCGCGATGGGCGCACGAGCCCCTGAATCGCGCACGTTCAATGGCGAGGAGAAGGTGCGAGGGCAGTGCAAACACAATCCACGGCGAATCGCCACGGCACGGAACCGGTGCAGACGCCCCAGGCGAGAGGCAACGGTTCCGACAACGGCGGTACCGAGCCGGGCAATACCGATCCGGGCCCCGCGCGTGCAGGTGGAGGGCGTCGCCCGTACAGGGGCAGCAACCATGCGGAGTTCGCCCCGAGTAACTGGAGTGTGCGTACCCAGCTGGTGGCTGTGGTGCTCATCCCGATCATCGTCACGCTCGTACTCGGCGGTCTGCGGATCGGCTCGGCCGTGCAGAACGCACAGGACGTCAACAACGTCCGCCAGCTCGTTCGTACCCTCGACAAGGGCACGGGGCTGTTGGAGGAGCTTGAGGACGAACGCGATCTCACCGCGCTCTACGTTGCGGCCGGGCGTAGGGGCGACACGAGCCGGCTGGACACTCAGCGCTCCCAGGTCGACGCGGCGCTCGCCCGGGTCCGTACCGAGGTCGCCCATGTCCACCGCGGGACGAACCCCGTCCTGGCCACCCGGCTCGCGGTGCTCAACGCCTCTGGCGGGAAAGTGGCGTCACTGCGCGACACGGCAGCCCGCTCGAAAATGCGCTTGCTGCCCGTGGTCAACGCATACACGGAGTTGATCACCGAGCTCACCGACGCCCTTGACCTTCTCACGCCGGACATCGCCCACCAGACCCTTGCCGTGAGGGCCGGTGCGCTCGAGACCTTCGCACAGGCCACGGAGGCAGCCTCCCGGCAACGCGCGCTGCTCGGCGGGGTGCTGACCCAGGCACACTTCGATTCGAGCGAGGCCCAGGGCCTGACCCTCGCCAGCCGGCAGCAACAGGCGTTGATCGGCGAGTTCCGGTCCGACGCGCCGCCGGCCCAGCGTCAGTTCTACGAGCGCACCGTCACCGAAAGGGACGTCAACAAGGTTGAGATGCTCCAGAAGCAGGTGCTCGCCCGGCATGGCACCAGCCGCCTCCGCCTCGACGCCGGCGAGCGGTTCGACACCATGACGAGCAAGCTCGAGCTGATGCGCCTGGTCGAGAAGCGGCTCGTCGGATCGGTCGAAGACGAGAGCTCGCGCGAGCAGCACCAGGCCGAGCGCTCAGTGTTCATCACCTCGCTCGTCGTGCTGCTGATCCTCCTGCTCACGTTCGGTGTGACGCACGTCGTCATGCAGTCGATTGTCGGCCCGCTGCACACCCTGCGCGCCTCCGCGCTCGATATCACGGAACGCCGCCTGCCCGAGGTGGTCCGGCTGTTGCGGGGCTCCGGCGACACGCAACTGGAGGCCATCAAGGTCGAGCCCGCGGGCATCAACTCGGTCGACGAGATCGGCCGTGTCGCCCAGGCGTTCGACGAAGTCCATCGCGACTCCGTACGGCTGACGTTCGAGCAAGCGCAACTGCGAGGCCGCATCAACGCGATGTTCGTCAACCTCTCGCAGCGCAGCCAGTACCTCGTGGAACGGCAGCTGGAGCTGATCGACCATCTGGAGAACGGCGAGCAGGACCCCGACCTGCTCGCCAGCCTCTTCAAGATCGACCACCTGGCCACCCGCATGCGCCGCAATGGGGAAAACCTACTCGTCCTCGCGGGCGAGGAGGCGGGCCGCCGCTGGAGTGCCCCAGTCCGGCTCGTGGATGTCCTCCGGGCCGCCACCAGTGAGGTCGAGCAGTACCAGCGTGTGCAGCTACGCGGACTGGTGACCGCGGACGTCGACGGCCGGGCAGTGAACGACATCGTTCACCTCATCGCAGAGCTGCTGGAGAACGCGACCACGTTCTCCTCTCCGGACACCGAGGTGCTCGTCAGGAGCCAGCTGCTGTCCGGCGGCGGCGCGACGGTCGAAATCCAGGACAGCGGCATCGGCATGACCGCAAAGGACCTTGAGGAGGCCAACGACAGGCTCCTGAACCCGCCAGTCGTCGACGTCTCGGTGGCGCGGCGCATGGGTGTGTTCGTCGTCGGCCAGCTCTCCGCCCGCCACGGCATACGCGTCCAGCTCCGCAGTTCATCCACTCGCGGCATCACAGCAGTGGTCATGCTGCCCCAGAAGGTGGTCCGGGAACACGGAGATCACATGGATCCTCCCGGACTGTCAGCCAGGTACGACCCGGAAGGACGCCTCACCGGCTGGCGCAACTACGACACAACCGAGCAACTCGACGAGAGCACGCTGACCAAACGCGCGTACCGGACACGCCGTACCGGCACCCGCCTGGCCGGCAAGGAGTAAGGGCGCTACCGCGACCCTCTCCGCGCCATGGGGCCGTAACGCGGCACCGCGTCCTGGACACGTCCATGTCCGGTGACAGGCTCAACATTGAGGACGGGTTGCTCAACTCGGAGGCCGTCGAGTCTGAGCAGCCCCGGCGGCGGCACGCCGCCCTGTCGGTACCGGCCCCCACCGAGCTCACCGGATGCTGGTGAGTTGCTCGGCCGTGGCCGCTCCGGAGAGGAGTCCGCACATGGCCCTCAAGAGCGTGACCGACGACTCGTTCGAGGCGGAGGCCTCAGGAGCGACAAGCCTGTCCTCGTCGACTTCTGGGCAGCCTGGTGCGGTCCCTGCCGACAGCTGGCGCCGTCGCTGGAGAAGATTGCCGAGGAATACGGCGACAAGATCGAGATCGTCAAGCTCAACATCAGGTCGACGTGTACAAGCTGGCCGAAGAGGTCACGGCCGGTCTGAAGGGCATGGACATCCCGCTGCGTGTGGCCGTCATGGGGTGCGTGGTGAACGGCCCCGGCGAGGCCAGGGAAGCGGACCTCGGTGTCGCCTCCGGCAACGGCAAGGGGCAGATCTTCGTCAAAGGCCAGGTCGTCAGGACCGTCCCCGAGTCGAAGATCGTCGAGACGCTCATCGAGGAGGCGTTCAAGCTCGCCGAGCTGATGCGGCAGGACGAAGACGACGACTCTTCCGAGGCCGCCCCCTCCGCCGGGCAGGAGAGCGCCAAGTGAGCACACCGACCACCGTCAAACAGCTCGACCGGGTCGTGATCCGCTTCGCCGGTGACTCCGGCGACGGCATGCGGCTGACCGGCGACCGGTTCACGCCGGAGACGGCCGGCTTCGGCAACGACCTGTCGACGCTGCCGAACTTCCCCGCCGAGATCCGCGCCCCCGCAGCACCTTGCCCGGAGTCTCGTCGTTCCAGGTGCACTTCGCCGACCACGACATCATCACCCCCGGCGACGCCCCGGACGTCCTGGTCGCGATGAACCCGGCCGCGCTCAAGGCCAACCTGGCCGATCTGCCGCGCGGCGCCGAAGTCATCGCCGACACCGACGAGTTCACCCGGCGCGCCCTCGCGAAGGTGGGCTGGAGCACCAGCCCGCTGGACGACGCCACGCTGGAGGCGTACCGGGTGCACCCGGTGGCGCTGACCACGCTGACCGTCGAGGCGCTCAAGGACTCGGGGCTCACCCGCAAGGACGCGGAGCGGGCGAAGAACATGTTCGCGCTGGGCTGCTGTCCTGGATGTACCACCGGCCCACCGAGGGCACCGAGAAGTTCCTGCGCACCAAGTTCGCCAAGAATCCGGAGCTGCCCGAGGCCAACATGACCGCCTTCCGGGCGGGCTGTAACTACGGCGAGACCACCGAGTCGTTCGCCGTCTCCTACGAGGTCGCCCCGGCGAAGCGCGCCTTCACCCCGGGCCGCCACCGCAACATCTCCGGCAACCTGGCCCTCGCCCTGGGCCTGGTGGCCGCCGCCGAGCGCGCGCAGCTGCCCCGGTTCCTCGGCTCGTACCCGATCACCCCGGCCTCGGACATCCTGCACGAGCTGTCGCGGCACAAGAACTTCGGTGTGCGCACGTTCCAGGCGGAGGACGAGATCGCCGACATCGGCGCCGCCTTCGGCGGGTCGCTGGCGGTGACGACGACGTCCGGGCCGGGCGTGGCCCTCAAGTCGGAGACCATCGGTCTCGCCGTCTCCCTCGAACTCCCCCTCCTGGTCGTCGGCATCCAGCTCGGCGGCCCCTCGACCGGCCTGCCGACCAAGACCGAGCAGGCGGATCTCCTCCAGGCGATGTACGGCCGCAACGGCGGGGCCCCGGTGCCGGTGATCGCCCCGCACACCCCGGCCGACTGCTTCGACGCGGCCCTGGAGGCGGCGCGGATCGCGCTGACCTACCGCACCCCGGTGTTCCTGCTCTCCGACGGCTACCTCGCCAACGGCTCCGAGCCCTGGCACATCCCCGACGTGGCCGAACTGCCCGATCTGCGCGTGGAGTTCGCCACCGCACCGAACCGCCCCGACGGCTCCTTCTGGCCGTACCTGCGCGACCCCGAGACCCTGGCCCGCCCCTGGGCGCCGCCGGGCACCCCGGGCCTGGAACACCGCATCGGCGGCATGGAGATAGAGGACGGCACGGGCAACATCTCCTATGACCCCGCCAACCACGACTTCGTGTCCGCACCCGCCAGGCCAAGATCGACGGCATCGCCGTACCCGACCTGGAGGTCGACGACCCGTCAGGCGACGCCTGGCTGCTGGTGCTGGGCTGGGGTCGACGTAGGGGCCGATCACCGCGGCCGGCCCGAGACGAAGACGATGTTCTCGCGCGCAATGCCCAGCTCCGGCATTCCTCACCGACCTGGGAGACGGCGGTGGTGAAGCGCTCGGTATGCAGGCGGGTGGCATCGCGCAGGGCGCCGTCCTCATCGATCCGCTGTCGCCGGTATGCCACGACCAGGGCAACCAGAGCACCGGCCCCGGCGACCACTCCGAAAGACAGTTTCACCAGGTCGAAAACGTGCTTGGGGTGAGCCGGCGCTCGGGCTTGAGGCCCTGAGCGCCGAGCAGGTCCCACCCGGCGAAGACCACCGCGGCGATCGCGGTGGCGAAAGTCAGAATGAGGACGGTGCCGACGGGCCAAAGGCATTAGCCGCGCCGTTCGGCCCGGCGCCGAGGCAGGTTCGAGGTCACACACCGCAGGACAGTTCAGACACCCGGGCTGGTTGCAGCCAGCTGCGTGTCTATCTGGCCGGACACGTCGGCGGCCAGGCCGGGCTGCACACTCCTCCCCGGCCTGCCTACAGGCCGAGTGCGCCGATTCACCGTCCAGCGTGCAGGAGTGCGGGCCGCGTCGCTTATGGTCCGCACTCGGCCCGCTCGGCACCGGATGACGAACCGCATCCCGTCCACCGAGGCGAGCCCATGCCTGGGCGAGGCGGATGGATACCCGGGCTCTGGATCAGCGTGGCGTTCCGTCCGGCTCCCCCGCGCAGTGTTCCGGGCCGGCGGTGGTGGTCGGTCGGCCCGGAGACATGGTGGCCGTGGGGTCAGCTGTCCTTCTTGTTGGTGTGGGTGTCGTCGAAGCGGGCGTTGGACTTGTGGAAGCCCTTGCTGCGTTCGATGGTCTTTGTCTTCTCCTTGATGATGATGGTGCCGTCGGGGCGGATGATCGTGGTGCGCTTGGTGACGGTGGTCTTCTTGGTGCCCTTGCCGGGCTTGTCTTTCTTCTTGAACCCGTCCTTGTGGTGGTCGTCGTGCTGGTTGCTGATCTTGGTGGTGTGGGGGGCCGGGGCGGCGTGGGCGGTGGAGGAGAGCATGGCCCCTCCGGCGGCGAGGGCGGTGGTGGCGGTGATGACGGCCAGGCGCTGGGTCCGAGTGGTGCGGATCATGGTGCTCTCCTTGAGGTGAGGGGGTGGGGGGTTCAGGTGGTCCGGCTGCTCCGGTGAACCCGTGCATCCAGTAAGCCCTGAACCGGGCAGACCGGTCATGACCCTGCATTTCGGGACTTGACGGACGAGAGGGGCCCTGATAGCGGCCAGACTCCGTCGGCACGGCCCGGGGAGCGGCCGGCACCCCCGTACGTGCTGGGGGCTGCGGTGCGGGTGGTGCGGTACGCGTCGCGGTGGGAGCAGGTGTGCGGGCGGCACGGGCGGTACGGGGCGGTACGGGGCGGTGGCGGCTGGACGCGGACGCCGGCCTTTCTCACAGCACACCGGCAGGCACATGCCCCGCTCCCTGCCGGCGGTCGGGCCACCTGGTGGCCCCCGCGCCTTCACCAGAGGGTCCCCACAGCAGGACTACCGGCAAAACCACAGGTCAGCGCATTTCGTTGGCAGCTCACCATGCTCGGTCCCGTGGGGCGCCCTGTCCGTGATCAGCAACGGCGCCGGCGACGGCCCTTCTGCCTGGCATCCACGCCAGGAACCGGTGCCCGTCCACGAGCGCAGGTCAGAAAAGCTTCCTCCCCAGCACAGGCTGGGGGGACGGACCGGGAATCCACGGGAGCGCCGATGATCCAGGCGTGCCGTCACAGGCGCTCGGCATGCCACTGGCCGACGAGGTCCCGGTAGAGCGGAGACTGGTCGAGCATCTGTTCATGGGTTCCCAGTGCGGCGTGGACGCCGTCGAGCACGAGGACCCGGTCGGCTCGCTGGGCCGAACTGATGCGGTGGGCCACCACGATCACAGTGCCGGGCCGCGCGGCGAATGCCGCCTCGGCCTGTGCCTCGGCTGCCGGATCGAGGTGGCAGGTCGCCTCATCGAGCAGTATCAGCCGTGCGGGCGAAAGATGGGCCCGGGCCAGGGCGATGAGCTGGCACTCGCCGGGCGACAACGCGGCAGGGTCGGCCACTGCGTCGTATCCGCCCAGGCGCCGGATCAGCGGGGCGGCTCCGACCGCTTCGGCGGAGTGGCGCATAGCCGTTGCCGATACTCCGCCGGGGCACAGATATTGCAGGTTCTCGCGCAGCGTTCCGCTGAAGACGTACGCCTGCTGGGGAATGAGCACCCGGAGCCGGGACGGTTCGCCGGACGCACTCATCCGTGCCGCTTCCCCGTGAACCCGTACCTGTCCCTGGCCGGGGGTGAGCAGGCCGGCGATGAGCGCGGTCAGGGTGGACTTGCCGATGCCGCTGGGGCCGACGACGGCGAGGTACTCTCCGGGCGCGATGGTGAGGCTGAGGTCGCGCAGCACCGGCTGGGCGTCGCTTCGGTAGGCGAACGTCAGCGTGCGCAGTTCGACTGCCGGCGCTTGCCGACCGTCGGTGTGATGCACGAAGTCGGAGTCGGTGACTGCTGCCGAGGTGAGCGGATCCGGATAGGTTCCGGCCGTCAGCCGGTCGAGGACGACAAGCAGTCTCGTCCCTGCGGCTCCCAGGGCCTGCACCAGCGTGTGCAGCGCCGGCAGGAGCGCCTGCATGAGGTAGGTCAATGCGCCGGCCAGGGTGCCGGCCGTGACTCCTTGCCGCAGGAGCCATGGGGCCGCGGCCAGCAGCAGAACGACCGGGAGCTGTCCTGCCACCGCCAGGGCCAGGGTGCGGGCGGCCGCCCATCGGGCGAGGGCCCGGGCCGTGCGTGCCTCGTTCTCGATCAGAGCACAGGTGAGGTCGCGTGCCTGCGCCGTGGCCCCGCAGGCCACCACGTCGCGCAGGCCCTGCGCCAGAGCTCCCGTCTGCGCTGCCAGGGCTTCGTCGGCGCGCAGGAAGTCGCGCTGGCAGGCTGCCATGGGGATGAGCGTGGCGGTGAACAGGAGCAGCCCGAGAACGAGAGGCGGCACGACGACCAGCAGGAGCTGCGGAGCCAGCGAGGCCAGACCCGCCAGCGCACCAGCTGTGGTGAAGAGAAAAGACCGGGCGACCAGCACCAGGCCGGCGAAACTGTCGCGTGCGATTTCGGTCTGATGCGTCAGCCTCGAGACAACGGCGCTGTCCGCGCTGCGCGCGACCCCCGCCATCGCCTCGGCCAGCGCTTTCGACGTCACCCTGCGGATCAGTGCGTCCCGCAGGGGTTCGACAAGCTCGGCAAGGCCGCCGAAGACTCCTCGGGTGGCCAGACCGCCCGCGAGGGCGGCGACAGCGGCAAGAGCCAGCCACAGCAGTCCGGTGCCCGGGCGGCCGGCGAGGAACCCCTGGTCCAACGACTTTGCGACGCTGTAACCGCCGACGAAGGTCTGCAGGGATTCCAGGAGAGACCAGCTTCCCAGAGTCCGCAGTACCCGCTTGCGGCGGCCCAGAAAGCGCAGCGCCTGTGGCAGGATCCGCCCGCCCGTCATGAGTCCGGGTCCCTCGTCGGGGACTCTTCAGGGCCGGCGAACACCGCACGGTAGCCGGCGTACTCCCACAGGCGTTCGTGCGGACCCACCGCGCGGATCCGGCCTTTCTCCATCCAGGCGACGAGATCGGCGCGCGCCGCGGTGGAGACACGGTGGGCTATCAGCAGGCGGGTCCCTGGGTGTACATCGCGCACCAGGGCCCGTCCCACGTGAAGTTCCGTGACGCTGTCGAGACTGGAGGTGGCGTCATCGAGCACGAGCAGGCGACCGGCGTGAGCGAAGGCCCGCGCCAGCCCCAGTCGTTGGAGTTCTCCGCCGGACAGGGGAACCTGAAGGAGCCGGGCCCCGTAGCGGCCGGGCAGCAGCTGTACGAACGTGTGGGCCCCGGCCGCGCGGGCTGCTTTTTCGATGTGGCGGGGGCTGAGCGCATCCGGTCCGAAAGCGATGGCAGCGCCGACGGTTTCGCCGAACAGGACCGGACGTTCGAAGGCGTAGCCGGTTTCCCTGCGCAGGTGCGCAGGGTCGACTTCGGTCAGCGGCACTCCGTCGAGCAGTACCTGGCCGGCGTCGGGGTCGGTCAGGCGGCCCGCCAGGGCGGCAAGCGTCGACTTCCCGGCGCCGGAGCGGCCGACGATGGCCATGGTCGTCCCGCCGGGGACGGTCAGATCGACGTCGTGCAGTACGGGTGCTCCGTTACGGATGACGGTGACGCCCCGCAGCTCCAGGCGGCCCGGTCCCCCCTCCGGCAACGGGCGCCGCCCCTGCCGCACCGGGGGGACGGACAGGACTTCGGCGGTGCGGCGGGCAGCGGAACGGCTGCGCAGGAGAGCGTTGAGTTGTCCGGTGACCGCGCCCAGGCCGGCGGCGAGGTTGGTGTAGGCGGCTGCGGCGAGGAGCCGGCCGACGCTCAGGTTTCCGTCAACGAGCCGGATCCCGCCCACGGCGACCACAAGCGTGATCAGCAGCGGCACCAGGATGCTGCTGCCGGCTGCGGCGTGGCCGTACACCTGCCACATGCGTCGTCCCTGTGCGCTCAGGGCCTCAAGGGGTGCCAGGATGCGCGCGCGTTCCCTTTTTGCGGTTCCTGCGGCAGCGATGGTGCGCGCACCGCCGAGGGCCTCCACGAGGCGGGACGCGATGGTGGCCTGGATGCGCTGGTACTGCGTGATGCTGTCGGAGGAATGGCGTGTGAAGGCGCGCAGCAGCAGAAGCAGGAGGGGAGCTCCGGCCAGGAAGGCGGCTGCCAGCCAGAGATCGGTGAGCGCCAGCGCGGCCAGGCCGCCGAGCGGAGCCAGGAGCGAGGCGGCGCCGGCGGCCACGGTCACGGGGGCTGTGCCGGCGTCAGCGGCGTTACCGGTCAGGCGGGTGACGAGATCACCCACGGTGAACTGGTCGGCGGCGCGACGCGGCTCGAGGCTCAGAAGATGTTCGATGCCCCGGCGCCGGATGCGTGCGGTGCTGCGCGCACTGGTCACGCCGCTCAGGTACGCCACGAGAGCGTCGGAGAGGACTTCGGTGAGGATCAGGAGCGCGCACAGCACGACAGCGCGGTGCAGGCCTGCCGCCCCGTTCAGGGTGCGGTCCAGTGCGATGCCGAGCGCGGCCGGAAGCGCGAGGGTCGCGGCGGCGGATGCGGCGCTGAAGACAAGCACGGCCGTGACGTGGCCGGCACTGTGGCGGGCTGCGTCGACCAGCACATGGCGGGCACGGGCGGCCGGTGCGGGTTGCCTGGCAGGCGAGCGGTGGGTGAGGGCCATAGGTGTGCGGTCCTCGTCTTCGTGGCAGGGGCGGGTCGGAGCGCAGTGGCCCCGGCGGTGCGTCAGCCGGGGCCACTGCGGTCATTTCACGGGGTGTTCAGACCCCGTAGGCGACAGCTCAGTTACACGTGGTGATGCTGAGGCTGCTGTCGCCGCACAGCAGCAGGCTCGCGCGGCTGCCGCCGGTGCCGAGCTCGCCGGTGATCTCGCTGGTGGGGGTTTCCATCATCTGCAGGTCGAGAAGGGTCATGGTCGTGTTCCTCTCAATTGGGGACGGTTCTTTCCTTGCGGCTCCCCGAAGGGAGCCGGTTCTAGGGCCGCCTCGGCGGCGGGAGGAAGGGCAGGTGCACGGGAGTCTCGTGCAGGGCGCTGCCCAGGGCGAGCAAGCAGCCGGCGGTGCCGGTGCTCAGATCCATGGAGAGACGCATCATCTGCTCCCCCGCGAAGGCCAGTTGGCCCTGGTAGGGGATGGCGCCCCAGGAGAGTGAGTCGATCTGGCGGCGCACATCGGCGTCATGTGTGCCGGGGCCCGCGGCCGTGGTACGGCTCAGATGCAGCACCATGCCCGCGGCTCCGCGGAACAGGCCGGGCTGGGCGTAGAACTTGGCCTGTGCAGCCCGGACTATGTCCTGTCGTGCCTGTTCGAACTGTTCGTCACGGCGGTGCAGGAGGTAGTCGTCGAGGACCATACCGATTCCGACGCTGCCGGCTCCGAGGTACGGCATGGTCCGCCAGCCTTCGCTGACCTGGAGGGTGCCGCCGGCGCTGCGGACGCAGCGTTCCAGGTCGCGGCGCAGGGCGTCGGCCGCAAGGTCCAACAGGGCACGGTCGCCGGTTCGTTCGTAAAGGCGCACGAAGAGCAGCGCCGTTCCGCTGGCGCCGTGCAGAAGTCCGGCGCGGGTGGCGACAGGTTCAGCGGAAGGACCTGTCGCGGGTGAGGCGACCTTGTCGGCTATCAGTTGCGCGCACTGCAGTGCCTTGCCGTGCAGGGTGTGCTCGCCGGTGGACGTGGCCAGGGAGTCCAGGGCGAGTGCGAGACCTGCCAGGCCGCTGTGCAAGTCGGGCGCGATGTCATGCCAGGGCCCTGAGGTGAGGGTGTCGACCAGGTCGAGTGCTTGTTCCCGATGCCCGAGCCGGTCGAGTACCCACGCGATGCCGGACAGTCCGTCGTAGAACCCCAGCGGTGTGCCGGAGGCGGAGGACTTGGTGGCCCGCAGCAGCCACTCCTCGGCCGCCGGACAACGCTGCGCGCCGGTCTCGGCCAACGCGTACAGGACTCCTGCCGCTCCATAGGAGAAGCAGGCACCACCGGCCGAGTTGGCGAACTGGGCGATGTCTCCGGGGAAGAAACGGTCCTCACGTTCCGGTGTGGCCGACGCGATGATGGCCCCTGCCATGGAGTCCCGGCTGCGCGGCCAGTCCGCAAGCCGCACGGGCAGGTACTCGGCCCCTTCCCCCTGTACTTCCGGGCCCGCTGGGCCGGGTGACGTCATCGGGAGGCCCCGCTGGATTTCCGCAACGGCCTCTTGGAGGAAGGCCGGCGGTACGGGGAACTGTTCCCCGGCGATCCGAGCCAGATGGCCGGCCTTGGCACGGTCCACCGCAAACAGACTCGTCAGCGGGAGGAACAACGCCAGACGCAGGCACGCCAGGGCATACCGATCGACGTCGAATCCCCTGCGGTCGGCGGGAGCGACGAACCCCGGGTTGGCGACCACCTGCCGCCGTGTCACGTCGTCGATGGCGGCGGCCTCAAAGTCCAGGAGCACCACCGAGGATTCGTCCTCGGACAGCATGATGTTGAACAGGTGCAGATCGTTGAAGACCACGCCCCGGGAGTGAACAGCCTCCACGGCTTCCTCGACGAGACGGTAGATCCGCATCGCCCAGTGTGTGTACTCGGCGAGCTTTTCCGTACTGGGGTCGGCCTCGATGAGCGGGTGCCGGTGGGCGAAGAAGTTGTTCAGAGGCCGCCCCTCGATGTACTCCATGACAAGAAAGGAGTGCTCTCCGAGGGCGAACCAGTCCAGTACCTCAGGGGTGCAGGCGAGTCCGGCCAGTCTCTGCAGAGCGTCGCGTTCACGCTCGAGACGAGCAACGGCGTCCGCTCCGTCGGCAGCAAGGCCCGCATGTGGCCTGCCCTCCTTCAGGACCACCTGCCGACCCGTGCGCACATCCCGGCCGACGTACACGCCGCCGCCGTTGGAAAAGTGCAGCGCGCGCTCGAACCGGTAAGGGACATCAGCGACCGTGGTCGAGGCGCGGGCCGCCACATGCGGTTCGAGGAACGCCGGGAGAGTGACCCACGGGGGGACATGGAAGGTCGGGTCCCGGCGATCGGGCACCAACTGCCCTTGTGCGTCCGACACCGCGGGAACCAACTCGCCGCTCTCGTCATAGCAGTACCGCTCGGTGAAGCTGCCGTAGCGCACGTAGACCGGACCGGTGCTCAAACGCAGATCGCTGAGGATGACCGGACCGGGTTCGCCGGCGAGGAGCTCGTCCAGGTCCTCAGCGAGAGTACGGAACTCCTCCTCGTCGGCCGGATAGACCGTGAGGAACTTTCCGCTGGCGGCGCGATTCGCGTATTTCGCGTTACGGGAATGGAGCAAGTACCGGCTCGGCATGCATTTGAAGGCGACAGAACGTGGGACGCAGTAATCCCACACAGTCCCGAGGATCTTCTCCGCGTTGTCCAGACACGCGGAGACGTGGATCTTCCATCCCTGGCTGGGGAGTTCCCGCTCCAAGGGGCGGAAGGCCAGCCAGTCACCGGAACGGTGCCTTTGCCACCCCTCTGGCAGGTCGCGCCCCGTAACCGGGTACGGGGCACCGCTGCTTGCACCATCAGACGCCCGCCGGTACGGCGCGTCGTAGAAATGACGGCTGACATCACAGAATGCGGCGTACCCCTTGTTCATCAGACTCCTTCGGCTGGTGACACAGAGACGCTGTCACGTAGCCGCGAGCCGGAACAGTCACACTTGTCACGCAACAAGCATGCGGAACGCACGAGTAACACATCATCAAGCATCGATCTCAAAGTCGTGGAAGGACACCGAGGGGCGTTCAGCCGGGCGCCGGGACGCCCGTGGGCTCCCCGGCGGGTGCGGAACGGCAGCGGCGCACCAGCGGCCGTCGTGCGCAACGTACGGCCTGCAGCCGGCGGGGTCCCCCAGCAAGAATGCCGGAGCCCCCACCCGCAGCCGCCCCAAACTCACAAGAGCCGCCGAAGGCCTCCAGCGCGCCATCGGCAGCCCCGGACAGACCCGTCCACCCAGCGCCTGCATGCCGACAAGGCCCAGGGCCAATGCCGTTGCGTTGGATCCGGACTTACGCTGCTATCCGGTGCGGGTGCGGTTCATCGCCCACCGCCTGGACGGCGTCCCTGGGCCGGTCGGGACGGTTACCGCCTGGTTGCCGACCTGACGACCTCCGGGCCACAGAAGCCGGACAGGTAGCCCCTCTCCCCCGGGTCGGAACCCGCATCCGCCGCCCCCAACTCCTCGGCGGCCTCATCAACGCATACCAACAGGCAGCCTGAACCTGCCCACGCAAACAACCTGATCACCGGCCCAAACTGGGGTTTTCAGGCGGGACAGGATCTCCAGGAGCAGGTCCGGTCGAAGAGCCAGTCGCGCCGGTAGCCGGCCAGCAGATACCAACTCCGCTTCGGGCTGCTGCGGCCACCAATGCCCCCAGCTCGCCGACACGCCGCATATCGGCAGACCGCGGTTCAAGCAGGGGGTTGGTTGCGGTGTTCCTCGTAGACTTCGCCCAGACGATCCCGAAGCCGCGCATGGCGGAACTGGTAGACCGCGCCGGGCTGGCGCAGCACGCCTCGCCGGTAGGCGTCGTCCAGGAAAGCGTTCACTGCCCACGGCAGTCGCCCCGTCAGGGGCAGCCAGATGCGGGCCAGGAGCACCCATCGGCCCCAAGCGGTCAAAGTGCCGACCCCGAGCCCGACCGTGAGCCCGGCCGCGAGCCCGGTCGACAGCCCGATTACGAATCCGTT
The DNA here is from genome assembly GCF_035918095.1 of Streptomyces sp. NBC_01750. Lineage (NCBI taxonomy): Bacteria > Bacillati > Actinomycetota > Actinomycetes > Kitasatosporales > Streptomycetaceae > Streptomyces > Streptomyces sp. NBC_01750. The sequence goes on along the minus strand of NZ_CP109137.1, from coordinate 8,720,373 downwards.
CACGAGCCAGATCGTGATCCCGTACCCGAGCCCGATCACGAGCCCGACCGCGACCAGTTGGGTGAGCACGGTGGTGCGGTTTGTGTTCAACAGCTCCGACGGGCTGACGGAGGTTTTTCTCTCGATGACAGCCTCGAGCCCGGCCATGAGCGCGAGCGTGAGTCCGACCGCGAGCCCGAGTGCGATCCCGATCACGAGCCCGTTCCCGAAAACCAGCGCGATCGCGAGCACGGGATAACCCAGGAGAACCCAATAGGCCGCGAGTCCGAGGCCGAACACGACTCCGAATACGAGGCCTCCCGCGAGCCCGCCGCGAACTCTGGGGAGGAAGCTCTCCCGCACCTTCTTTGTCCCGCCGCGGATCTGTATGTGCATGCGCGACGGCTCGAATACCGGGCCGCCGACCTTGAGCTTCGCGGCGAATCCCTGTATGAGCCCGAATGCCAGCCCGATCCCGAGCCCATTCAGAGGAATGTCAACGACTCCCTCCGTGAGCCACCACGCAGGCCCGTACACGAGCCCAACCGTGGCCGCGTACACGATCCCGATCATGAGCCCGGACAGAATTCCGACAGCGACTCCGACCACGAGCATCTGCGAGGAGAGCTTCATGCTGGTTCCCAGCCGCCACCATTCCACGTCATGTGTCTTGAGCTGTCTCAGGTGCGCGGCGAGGTAGCCGAGCCAGTGCCGGGCGAGTTCGGGGTCCCAGCGCCGCTGTTCCGCCACGGGTCGGTTGCTGAGAAAGCGCGCGTAGGCGGTGGGGATGAAGTTGTCCAGGAGATGGTCTTCAAGGGCTTTTCGGGTGCCCAGCTCGATGTCCAGCAGCTCCGACGGGTTGCGGTCGGATTCGTAGACGGTGCGGGCAAGTGTGACCATCAGCGGTGTTGTCAGCACGGCGGCGAGATTGGCGCCGGCTGGTGTGTGGGGACGGCAGCTCAACTCGCTCAGGACGTACTGCCACCCGGTCGGGGTAGTGGTGTCCGTGCCGCCGGAGAGGGTCGTATCGGTGGCGTGCAGCAAGTAGTTGACGGAGTCATCCAGGGTGAGGTCGCTCAATTCGATACCGACGGCGCAGGGAACAACCTTGGTTGCCTTCACGGCGGCTTCGAGTTCGGCGTGGCGACTGGTCACCAGCAGCGGCAGGGTGGCGGCGTTGAGTGCTCTCAGCGCGGGTCCGCGCAGACCGTTGGCGATCTCGTCGAACCCGTCCAGGATCGGTAGGACGTAGCCGGCACCGACCAGCGCGGCGGCCCACGTCGATCCGTTGGGGCTGCCTCCGGCCAGAAAGGGCTGGTCCCGCTCCAACTGGCTGATCAACCAGTCCCGCAGTGGGGTGGTGGTGGGATTCCACGATCCGAGGCTGAAGATCACCGGTACCGGTGCTGTGTCGGTTGGAGTGCGCGCCTTCAGCCGGGCCAGTGCGAAACGGAGGATCAGGATGCTCTTCCCCGAGCCTGCCCCGCCCAGCACCATCAGCCAGCCGGACTCGGTCCGCTCGAAGACCGCCGCGATCTCATCCAGCTGACCGGCCAGGTCGAGCGGGGGAGCATCCGTCGCCTCTGCCGGGGCGTTGCGGTTGCTGTCCCGGCGGCCGGGCGCCTTCGGAGGTACCAATCGCCAGTGCACAGGCAGCGGGCGCGGATCCCGTAGCCGCTGTTGTTCCTCCTCACGATGCAAACCGTCGCTGACCTTCTGCGCGAGCAGATATGCCTTGTCGGCCAGCGCATCCTCGACAGAGCTACGCCTGGCGCGGACCGCCCGCACAAGCTGATCGACCATCTCGGCCAGCGTGTCCTCGGCGGAGATCCCTCCGGCGTTGATGAGCACATTGACCGCGTTGTCGCCGGTGCTCGCGATGCCCGAGTTGCCACCGTCGACCTTGATCGACCGGTCGCCGCCCGGCCGGTCAGGGGTATGCACAGCGGGGTCCAGCTCCTGGGGGCCTGGCCCGACGCTCACCGGTGCAGGGTGTTCGTCGCGCCCTCACCGGTCGAGATGATCCCGGAGTTGTCTCCGCCGATGGCGACGCTGTGGGCACCGCCGGCCTGGACGGCCGGACGCTCCCGCAGCAGCGCCGACAGTTCAGCAGCGAGCTCCGGGGTGTCCCTCAGTAGCTCCCGCAGCGCATCCCTGAACTCTGTGCGCCGAGAGGCCAGCGTGTTCGGGGCCGCGTCCGCCAGGTTGGTGACGGCGGCTCGAACCGGGTCGGCGTCGGCGCTGCGGTGCAGGATCCTGTTGAGCAATCGCTGCCCCAGCCGCACCGTCGCCCCGGCCGCTTCATCCTCGGCCCTGGTCAGTACGGAGACGCCGTAGGCGCCCACCGCCGCTGCGACTGCCGACACGATTTGGCCGAGCAGTAAATCGATCTCGGGCAAAGGTGTTCCTCCTGTCGCGCACCGCGCATTCAGGAGCTCATGGTAGCCACACCGGCACCTTCGATCAGCGGTTCGGCCACGAAATTGATCCCAAGCCAGTTCCGCTCCGGGACGGTTGATGGGCATTCCGTGGGACCACGCCTGGGGCTGGTGGACCGGGTGGTCGCCGCGCGCGGCCGGACCGAGCCGCGAAGCGTCCCCATATCCACCCGCCAAGACAGACCAAGCCGTATCGCAACGGCATTGGGCTTGGGGCATCCCCCATCAGCGGACATGGTTGCGGGTCGACGGGGTTGAGGGACTGAAGCCGGAGCAGACGGAGAAACACGGGTCGGAGCAGGGACCTCCGACTCGCCGACCGAGGCAACGTCTTGTGGTGGTGAGATGAATACAGCCCAGCTTCCGCCGGTTCTGGTGGTTCTCCCGGACGGCCAGGAGCTCAACGGCCTCCTCCACGCACGGCTGCAGACGCAGCGGGCGTGGATGTACCAGGTCGGCCTGCCGACATGGCAGGCGACGACGGACCAATGGGTGGAACCCGCCCAGTACGTGGTCTGGGTTCCCGCCGACTATGTCCGCCTGCTGGAAGGCATCGTCTACGACGACATTCTGGCACAGGGGTTGGCGCCGGCCGTCGACGCGCCGACGCAGGGACTGGAGCCGGTGCCCGCCGCCACCCCCGTCGTGGAGGCCGTGGAGGGCGCGGGAGCGTGGAGGATCGAGCGGCTCCCGCGTGAGCGTGGCCGGCCTGGATGGAACGTGGTGCACGTCCATGACTGCGAAGACGCGGACGACGGTGACATCCTCGACCTCGACCAGGCGCTGAGCGTGGTCAGGCAGCCAGGCACGAGGGTGTGCACGAAGTGCGGCGCCGCCGAAACTCTCCCACCCCTGATGTAGCCGCTGGTGCAACCCGGGCCCGACTCCCGGCGTGGCGCTGCCCGATGGGCTGATTTCTCCGGCCGGCCGCCCTTCTTGGTCTGGCAGGCCGGGATGGGCAGCCGGGGTTCGAGCACGGCCCATTCGGCGTTGGTGGTGTCGGAGGGGTAGCAGCGGCGCCTGGCGGTGGCATATCGGGCTCGGCAGACAAGGTCGGAGCCGGTGGCGACCGCGCTATTTGGTGTCCGGGGCGGATCAGCGTCTGTGGCTCCGGCCGGACCAGCCGCTGCCTGTCCCCGCGACGTGCAGGGCCGGCAGTGTCAGCCCAATCAGCATGACGTTGCTGGAAGTGAAGACGTCGTTCATCGCGAGGTGGAATCGGGCAGGGACGGTGGCCTGGCTCCGCGACCGGCTCGGGCGCCGGATCCGCACCGACCTGGGCCGGTGCCCCTACCCGGTGACGCTGATCATCGACTCGCAGTCGTCGTCACACAGCTGGGCCAGCACCAGCACCGCGGCCAGGAACCCGATCACGGGCCCCAGCCGCTCCGCCTCCGCGCGGGCGTGGTCCAGTGAGATCGCCCCGGTGCCGATCACCACGGCGGCGGCCGGGACCGCCACGACCGCCTCCGGCCAGCCCCACGGGCGCACCACCGCACAAGCCAGCACCGCCAGCAGCAAGACGACGGACAGGGCCTCCGCGAGCGAGGTGTTCAGGATCGGGCACCCCCGGACCGATAGCGGAATCGACCCTTCATCGAACCAGACCCGTTCCCTGACTGACAGCGGCCGCCGGTAGAGATCCCCCGAACCTCGCGGGCGGCAGAGACACCAGCACGGACTCTGAAAACCACGCAGGTCAAGCGGCCTGCGGCAGAGAGTACGGGGAGGCGTCGCGGCGAGTGGCGGGCTGGGCTTTGCGGAAGTGAGGCGTCGGCTCATGAGCCTGATCGCAACCCGGGTGATGAGGGATCTGCTCATCTCGGGGAGGCGTTCGTGGTCGCGGCAGCGGCGGTCCCGCATGATCCGCGACCATGTGCGTTCCACTACCCACCTGCGGGAAAGGACGACGAGGCCATCCGCGCCGGGTGGGCGGTGGAACCGGTGGGCGGCCACCGTGGCCGACGTCGTCAAGCGGCCTCCGGCAGTGCACGCTCAAACGCGTCCGGTCGGCAGGCGTCCGATCATCGAGCTGGAGCCCACCGACCATCCCCTCGCGGTCGAACAGCGCACTGGCACCAGGCAGGGCAGGCAGCAGTGACACATCAGGGCGTGGGTGCCGGCGATGCGGCCTCCCATGCAAACCCGTCCGGGTCGGTGAAAGGCCCGGCATCGCCGCCGATCATGAGCCGGTGCGATCCGGTGCCGTCGGGAGAGACGCCGGCGTCCTTGGCCAGGGCACGGCGCCTGTACAGCGCCAGCTTGACGGGACCCGACCCAGCAGCGAACTCGACGTACATGCGGCCGAAGCTCTTCGCCACGGCAAGGCCTTGATCGACGTAGAACCGCTTGCTCGCAGCCACGTCAGCGACGCCCAGCAGGAGCACGATCTCGTCGACCTCCCGGGTGGCAGGGCCGGTGTCCTTCTTCGCCGAGGTCGCGACCTTCCAGATCGTCCCGTCCGGGGCCTGCACGACACCGCCGTAGCCCCAGAGCGACTTCGCGGCGGGCTTCAGCGGCGTGGCGCCGGCCTCGAGGGCGGCGTCGATAAGGCTGTTGACGGTGGCCGGCTGGGACACCGTGAGCGACAGCGTGAAACCACGGAAGCCGGTTGTGGGTGCCTCCGAGGCCCGCAGGTGTATCTGCGTGTCCAAACCGAAGGCGGCGGTGTAGAAGCGGTTGGCGGCCGTGGGGTCGGCCACGTCGAGGGTGACGGATTCGATGGATGCCATGGCCATCACGCTAGTTGCGGCTCGGTGCCCGGCGCTTCTTGATTCCTGATCGGTCTTGTCACCTGTTTCGCCACGCACGGCGGCATCCCCGCCGCAGCGCCGGTTGCGCGGCGTCGGTAGGCGCTGGGCGGCATGCCGACCAGCTCGGTGAAGCGGGTGCTGAAGGTGCCCAGCGATGAGCAGCCGACCGCGAAGCAGACGTCGGTGACGCTGAGGTCGCCACGACGCAGCAGCGCCGTCGCGCGCTCGATGCGACGCGTCATCAGGTACGCGTACGGCGACTCGCCGTACGCCAGCCGGAACTGGCGGCTGAGGTGCCCGGCGGACATGTTCACGCCGCGGGCGAGCGCCTCGACGTTCAGCGGCTGCGCGTACTCCCGGTCGATCCGGTCGCGGACGCGGCGCAGTCGCGCGAGGTCACTCAGGCGCTGCGCCGTGGCGCGTGCGTGCCCCCACGAGGGGTTACACATGAGAGAACTCCCTTTCATCGATGTCTGCGGGCACCTGCGTGGCATGCCGAGGTAGGCGGCGAGGTGCTCGATCGCGATGACCGGCTTGCCGGAGTCGACGAGCCGGTCGAGCAGACCGAGCAACTGCTTGACGTCGGCGCGCCGGAGGCCGGTGGTCGGCTCGACGAGGATATAGACGCCGCCCTTGTGGGCGGCAGGCCTGCGCGCCTCGGTCTCGGCAGCCGACATGGCGAGCACCTGCGATGGTGCGGCCGCCGAGGGGGTGGTCGAGGACAGCAGCCTCGACGCACCGGCCGCCGCATTCTTCGCAGGTGGTCGCGACGCCGGCCATCATGGCCGGATCGATGACCGGACGGCTCAGCGAAGCTCCTGGATGCGGACCAGGTTGCCCGCGGGATCGCGGAAGGCGCAGTCGCGGATGCCGTACGGCTGCTCGGTCGGCTCCTGGACGACCTCAGCGTCGCCGGCCTGCAGCTTCTCGAAAGTGCCGTCGAGGTCCCGGGTGGCCAGCAGGATCCAGCCGTAGGTGCCCTTGGCCATCATCTCGGCGATGGTGCTGCGCTCGTCCTCGGTGATGCCGGGGTCGGCGGCCGGCGGCGCCAGGAGGATGGACGTGCCGGGCTGGCCGACGGGGCCGACCGTGATCCAGCGCATCTTGCCCTGCCCGACGTCGTTGCGGACCTCGAAGCCGAGAGCGTCGCGATAGAAAGCCAGGGACGCGTCCGGGTCGTCATGCGGGAGGAAGCTCGTGTGAATGGTGATGTCCATGACGATTATGCTAGGTGCGGCTCCATGACCCGCGCTTCTCGATTCCTGATCGATCTGGCCACCCGTTTCGCCACACGCGGTCGCATTCCCGCGTCGCGCGCCGCCTGGCGCCGCGTCGCCCAGGATCTCCAACTGGCGTAAGCACACACATCAGCACCTCCTGGACGGGCCCCACCTGCGCCCGGTGGCACGTGATCCCCGAGCCGCCCGTCTCAGCCACCGGAGCGCCGGTCATCCAGGCCTCCGAGGCCGGAGTGTCGCGGCAGGCCGCCGGGCACGGGCGGGCTTGGGTAGGCCCATGACAACCGGAGAACGGCATGCCGGCTGGCTCGAGCTCTTCTACGACCTGATGTTCGTTGCATTCGTCGCCCAGTTGGCCCGTCCGCTCGCCGGCAGTCCCAGCATCGGCCGCCGCGCTGCGCGCTGACAATGCTGGCGCCGTTCGCTCCCGCGTGGTGGCTGTGGGTGTCCTCCACCCTCAACACCAACCTGTTCGGCGAGGGCGGCCCGGAACGCCGGATCTCCGTGCTCGGCCAGATGACGGCGGAGCGCCCGCCCTGTGAACTCGGCCGACCGCCGGCAACGCCCTCACTGACCTGGCTTTGTCTGCGAGTCCTGACACCGGTTGCCGATCGGCGGCGACACCGCCCGGTGTTGGCGGAGAGTCTGGCCGGAGCCACACTCCGCGCGGCCATCGTCGACCCTCTCACCTTCGACGGCAACCTGATCCAGACCCGGCACCGATTCCTACCGTCTCGCCCTCACCCACGCCTGCGCCGCAGTCCGTGACTCGGTCGGCTGGAGTCATCCCTGGTGTTCGAGAACGAACGCTCAACTCCCGCCCCGGACACGGCACCCAGGAACGATCCACCTCATTGTGTGAGCCGTTGTTGGGTGCGCCCGGAACTGGTGGCACAGACCGACACGAATGACCCCGTGCCGGAATGGTGCGCCACCCGCTTCCCGGGCCTGCGGCACGACCAACGTCCGGCCCTTGATCCAGGACGGCTCGCGGGGTCGTAATCCGGGCCATCGGGGGTACTCGCCGCATCTGCCCCTCCGCGTACGGCAGACCTGCTGCCGGCGCCATGGATGCGGAAAGGAAGTACTGGCATGAGCACGGTCAAGGAATCGGTCGAGGTCAAGGTTCCCGTCCACACCGCTTACAACCAGTGGACGCAGTTCGAGGAATTCCCGAAGTTCATGGAGGGAGTCGAGGAAGTCACCCAGCTCGACAACACCCACAACCACTGGACCACCAAGATCGGTGGCGTGCGGCGGGAATTCGACACCGAGATCGTCGACCAGCTCCCCGACGAACGGATCGCCTGGCGCACGATCAGCGGCGACACGCAGCAGATGGGCATGGTCCACTTCCAGCGCCTCGACGACACACACACCCGAGTGGAACTCGTCATGGACGTGGAACCGACCGGGGCGGCGGACAAGGCCGCGTCCGCTGTCGGGTTGATCGACCGGCGCGTGAAGGGCGACATGCGGCGCTTCAAGGAGTTCATCGAACAGCGCGGCGAGGAATCCGGATCGTGGCGGGGCCGCGTCAGCCCCGCCTGAACATCAACCCGGCATGAAAGACGTCGAGGATTCCTGCCCAGGACCGTTCGGGATGCAAAGTCGCCAGGGCGCTGATTCCCTGAGGGGGCCAGCGCTCATCCCGAACGTCCGAGGAGTGGTCATGAGCGGTTCAGGCGAATCCGGGAGCCACGTCCGTCAACTGCGACAGGAGGCCGATGCCCTGAAAAAGGAGGCGGAACGGGCGACCGACCCGGAGGAGCGTCAGCGTCTCCAGGACCGGGCGCGCAAACTGCATGCGCAGAGCGAGCAGGAGAGCGCCATGGCCGCTGGGGATATATACCCCCAGGAGTAACAGCCGTTACTCCACGTTATCTCGCTCACCTGCGTGGAACGGCCCACACACCCGGCCGACGGGGGCGGCCCCATCAGCCTGCGTTCACTGAAGCGTGCGCGGCGGACGGGGTCGGCGGACGTGGCGACATCATCGGCTGGGAGCAGGCCACCGAGGCGGAGGCGGGCCGTGATGGTCGGCCGGCGACCCAGCATGCGAGGTCCCCCGCATTGCGGCATCCAGCACCTGAGCAGCCTCGGACAGGGCAGGTCTCCGGCTCCGCCGAGGGTGTCAGTGCCGGCTGGGCAGGAGCGTGACTTTCGAGGTCGCGGAATCCGTGCCGATCGAGAAACGGACCGTCCGCGCCATGAGGGGCGCAGCAAGGCGGTAGAACCCGTCGGCGCTCCCCCGGACACTCAGGGATGCGGGCGAGTGTGCCCTCGGGGTGCGGGCCAGACGCTGCGCGACGTCGGCGCCCGGCACCTCGACCGGGGACGTAAGGGGCCGACAGAGCGATCTGCGTCGCGTTGTAGCAACGCGGTGTAGATCCCGTCCTTGCTGCCGAGGTGCCAGTAGAGGGAGCTGACCGGCAAGCCGGACGCGGCGGAGATCATCACGATGGGACGTGGCAGTGTGGCCGTGCGGCGACATCAGGTCGCCGACGGTGTCGAGAATCGCGTCGCGGGCCCGCGTGCCGCAGTCCTGGGAAAGGGAAGGCCAGCCCGGCCGGGCTGGTCGTCCCCAGACCGTCTTCGCCACATGGCCGCCGACTATTTGGTGCGCAGCATAAGGGCGAGGCGAGTGTGGTCACCGTAAACCCCGGTTTCGTCGCCTTGGATGCCGTACCACTTCTGGAATCTGGCCACGGCCGCCCCGACCTCCATGCCGTAGCGGCCATCGATCGCGCCGCCGTCGTAGATGTTCGGGACTTGGAGCAGACGTACCTGCAACTCGTACACTCCATGGCCGCTGTCGCCCTGCCGCAGCACGCCCGTGCCCGGGATCTCGGGCAGCGAGGGAGCGGGGTTGTCGGGCAGCGTGGGAGCGGGGTTGTCGGGCAGCGGCTGGTCCGGTTGCCCGGAGGGCGGGGAGGGAGCCGCCGGCGCCGGGTTGTCGTTGTTGTCGTTGACCAGCAGCGAATAGGCAAGGATCAATCCGCTCACGGCGCCCGCCCCGAAGGCTCCGGCGACGCGACCGGCCCGCCGATCGGTGAAACGCCGCCATCCGCGACTTCTCTTTCTCGCATGCGCGCGGGCGAGTGGTGCCGGCGACTCCGGGGGCGAGACCGGGCGTTGGGGGGTCGCCGACCGAGTGAAGTCCAGGCCCGGGCCGGTCCTGCGGTACGCGCCCTCCTGCGGGGCAGCCGGGCGCAGGAAGGTCAACGGCGGCGCGGCGTGCGCTGAGCCTGTGCCACTCGCCGTCGGCGGCTTTCCAACCGACGGAGGAGGAACAGGCTCCAGACGCGCGCCGCGCAACCACAGCGGCTCCACCGCGACATCCCGCGGGGTGTTGGGCTGGTGTACGCCACGGGTCCGCAGCGGCTCCACGGCAGAGGGCTGGACAACGTGCGGAGGATCCGGATCCACGTCCTCGAGCCCCTCACCATGCCCGACCGGCTGTGTCCATCGAGGTGGGGGCGGAACGGGGATCGCGGCAAGGGGTGAGGCCGGATGAGTGATGCCGGCGCTCCCGGCCGGTTCGCTGCGTTGCGACCACGACGGTGGCGGGCTCTCGGCCCACCCCTCACGCTCGTCGGACGCGTACAGGTCGGCGCGTGCGGCGTCCAAGGCATCCAGCACGGCTTGAAAGGAGTCCCGTATCTCCTGCCCGATATCAGGCATTGAACCGGGCGCTCGCGGAGGCTCGGTGTCGTTGAGTCCCACCGGCAGTCCTCCTCCACCAACGGCTGGATGACCTGTCGGCGACAGACCAGCACGTCTTTCGTGTGCGGTTGCGTACCAGAATCTTGGGTTGTGATCGCGAGGACGGCGCCCTTGCGGGAGCCGGCCCGCACGGGTGGGGCTTCGCTGTTTCGTTGTGACTCGATACGCATCCCGTGCGGCCTTGTCTCATCCCCGTTCCGCGATGTAGCCCATATCTCACCGATTCCTTCGAGGAGTTGACCGCCTGCGGTAACCGAGGGGCGCGGGTTCGGGTCTGGTGCGGGGCGGCGGCGGTACGCAGGGTGGTTGCCCGGTGAGTACGCAGGAGGACGCTGAGGAGCGGGAGTCTCCGAACGTGATGGCCGCAGCGTCCAGCACCACGAGGGGATGCTCCGAGGCTGCTTTCGTGAGGGCGTCCTCCAGCGGGACAAGGTTGGCCATGTCGATGTCGCAGCATGCGGTGATCACCCATGCGTCGCCGTGACGGTACTGGGCGCCGCGAAGCCAGCCGGGCGTCGTGTGGTTGCTCCGGTCAGAGACGTACACCGTCCCAGTTGGTCCACGAAATGAACCAACTGGGGAATGCGGGGAGCCGGAAGCAGAAGGGCTCCCGGACCAAGTGGTCGGTGAGCCCTTGAGTGCTGGGTGAGTCAGTGGCGGGAAGCGAAGCCCTCTGACTGGTCGAGATGGAAGGGAGAGCCTGCTGATGTCGCTGGCAGCAAGCGGTGGGTTCCAGTAGCCGCCACCGCTGCCGGCCGTGGCCCCGCCACATCCGGTCGCTGCTCCACCGAGATAATGCTGCGAACGGCGTCTGCCACCAGCTCGTTGTCGATGTGTCAGAGAGCAATCACATGGCCGGTGCGCGGGGCGGTCCGCCCCGACTGGACCTCGTGCCAGACCTGCTCCAGGGCCTGAGGGCCGTTGCTGTGGACGACGTCTACCCACCCTTCGACCACGGGGGCGAATCGCTGCCAGGCGTCGGCGAAGCGGCGGTCCAGCCCCGCGCGCCCCCAGTCGCCGATGCGCTTGCGCATCTGGTCGGGTGCGAAGAACATGCCCGGTCCCGTGTCGGCGAGTGTGCCGGCGGGCCCGGGCTGCTGGGTGGTTACGCCGACGACCACGTGGTGCACCAAGGCGTCGCCGAGGTGAGTGCGCAGCGCGGCGCTCAGTGACTCGTCGCCGGCGAAGTCGGCGTACAGGATGGGCGCGGCCGGGGAGAGCTGAGAGACCTCCTCGTACGTCAGCACCCGGTCGTAGCACCCCAGACTCTCGGTGAAGGCGAGGTTGCGCCGGGATGTCAGGCCCACTACCTCGTGCCCCTGCCCTTGGAGCAGGAAGGCGGCACCGTAGGCGGTTTTGCTCGACGCGGACGACAGGAGAGCGGTGCGTGCGCCCAGCCAGGCGTTGTCGACGATCCAGTCGGCCAGCATGAATGAGGTCCAGAACAGCGGGCGGTAGAGGATCTGCAGGTTCTCGCGGTCGGCCTCGTACGCGAGGTCGCCCGTGGTGAGCGCGTAGGCGCTGTAGGGCGGGGGCAGCGTCTTCCGGTGGGGGCTGGCGTCCCGGAAGCCGCGCTCGTCCACCCGCCCGGGCCGCGCCAACAGGTGGCTGGCGCACGGCAGATAGCCGTAGTGGCGGCTGCCGGGCTCGACGCCGTCGACCCGGGATGCCACGACCTCGGCGAAGCCCCAGAGCGGGACGATCCCCCAGCCTGCCGGGGCCGGGAAGAACTCCCAGTAGCGGAAGGAGTCGCCGAGTGCGGCGTAGGTGACGTTGTTGGCGGTGAGGCCGACCCGGTCGACCCGCAGCAGTACTTCGCCGTCCCGGACTTCCGGGATCGGCGCGTCGACCAGCTTGGTGGTCGACAGGTCATCGCGGGAGACGAGCAGGTTCCAGCCGCTGGGTGTGGCAGTGGTGTCCATGGGTCGGGAACGTACTTGAATCCGGATTCAGATTCAATACCCGGCTAGGATGCGGCCATGCGCTCCCCCGACCACGCCCCCTCCGAGCCCCCAGCACCCCGGCGCACCCGGCGCGGGATCCGAACCAGGGACGCCCTGGTCGCCGCAGCCCGGCGGATCTTCGAACGGGACGGCTACCTGGACGCCCGGATCGTTGACATCGCGGCCGAGGCCGGCGTCGCCACCGGCAGCTTCTACACGCACTTCACCTCCAAGGAGGACGTCTTCACCGCCGTCCTGGCGGAGCTGCAGGACGAGATGCTGCACGCGGGAGTCAGCGACGGCACCCGCAAGGACCTGCGCCGCGGGGTGGAGGACGCAAACCGCGCCTACCTGGAGGCCTACCGTCGCAATGCCGCACTGATGGCCGCCATGGAGCAAGCCGCCGCCGTAGACCGACGTTTCCTGCAACTGCGGCTGCAGCGCTCGCAGGCGTTCATCGACCGCAGCGCCACAGCCATCACCCGCCTCCAGAAGGCCGGCCTCGCCGATCCGGCCCTCGACCCGACAGTCACCGCTCGTGCGCTCAGCGCCATGGTGAGCCGCATGGCGTACGTGACCTTCGCCACCGACCAGCCCGTCCCCTTCGAGACGCTGGTGGAAACCCTCACCCGGCTCTGGACGAACGCCCTGCGCATGCCCCGGGAGTAGGAACCCCGCGGAGGCCCGTGGCTTCGTCTTTCACGCCGCGCCAGCCCACGCCAGGGCTCCGTTCGGGTTCTCCTCACCTCTGGGTCGTCCGACGATCATGTGGTGATCCGCGCCGCGCGCCGGGGCGCGCCTATGCCGTCGTCCACGAGGAACGACCCAAGCCATGCCCCCGCCCTTGGGCGGGAGACGATGGCTGAGCGGAGCTCACGCTCCTCGGGGCCGGGCGCCACCGCTTGTGGCGTCCGGCCTCTCCGGCCTCGAGACACCGGTAGGCACGGTGAGGAGTTCGCAGGCGGCTTCAGGCGGCGCGCAGATACGCCGACGTCGCGACCCGTCCGAGCATCTGCAGGCGTGACGTCCCGAGCGCCAAGTGCTTGTCCAGAGCGTCCTGTACACCTGGCCAGGCCACGTCGCCATAGTCGTCGAGCACCACGATTCCGCCGGGCGCAACAATGTGCTCGACCCATTCCAGGTCAGCTCGCACGCCCTCCTCGGAGTGGTCACCGTCCACGATGATCACGCCGTACTCCCGGTCGGAGACGGCACTCCGCACTTCGGGGTCGGAGGAGAAGCCCTGTTCGATCCTGGCTTCGAGGGCCGATGGGCTGCCGCCGAGCGCCAGATTGGCCCGTACGACGTCCTCACGCACCGGAGTTCCCGTCGGATCGTCGTGCTGGGCGGTGCCGGGCTGAAGCTGAGCGCCGGCCAAGGGGTCGACGATGGTGAGATCTGCCTGGATCCCGGCGCGGTGCACCATCCGCACCAGCGCCGAGGCGAACAGCCCATACAGGGTGCCGATTTCGAGAATGCTGCCATTGGGCGGGGAGAGCAGCGGAACGGTGGCGAGCTTTCCGCAGATGTTGGACGTGGAGCCGGCCACCCTGCCGACTGCGAGGGCTTCCATGGCGATCAGGGTGCGGTAGGCGACGACCACACATCGGCGGGCGTGTTCGCTGCCCCCGGTCACGTTCTGCATTTCGCGTACGAGAGTGTCGATCTGCCCGGCTCGCGGGATCCGGTGCCCGCTTCGGGCCGTGCCATCGAGGAGCAGTCCGACCGCGTACTGCTGCCTCTTCATCTCGTCCACCTCTCGGCGGAGGGCGTCGAGGTCGGTTCGCAGGGGCTTCGCCGTACGGGCCACACCGCGCTCCACGAGTTGCTCGATCGCGGTGAGGGCGGGGTGCAGGACTTGCTTAGTCAAGCGGTTGCGCAGGAGAGAGTGCATGCCCGGGAACGTACGGGTGGACGTCCGCCATGCACACCACGCGCCAGTGTGGTGCGGGTGAAGTGTTGGTTGCGCCGCGGCGACGGGAGTGCGGCGCCGCGCTGTGGATCTGCCGGAGACACGGCCCCGCGGGCGTCGGCGAGTCGGCGCACGGGTCGGTGACGGTGAGCTGTGTAGGGTCTTGGCGAGTGTCTGCTCCCGGCGAGGACCGCTCCCCGAACCGGCTGAACATCCCGCAGGCCGTATGCGCAGACCTGCCCGATCACCAGGAGTGCTGCCGTTGCGCCCTGTCGATTCGTCATCTGCGCCAGGCAGTCTGGGTTGGAACCGTGACACCGCGACACTGGCACTCCTGTCCTTCGCCATGCTGATCGTTTCGCTCGACCAGTACATCGTGGTGGTGGCACTGCCCGACATCGCGCGCGACCTCGGCTATTCGGCGCAGACGCTCCAGTCGGTCATCAGCGCCTACGCGGTGGCGTCGGCCGGCTTCCTGCTGTTCGGCGGGCGCGCAGCCGACCTGCTCGGACGTCGCCGCATTCTGGCCACTGGCCTCGGTCTCTATGCGGGTGCAGCGCTGGCGGGCGGACTCGCGACCGGGCCCGGGATGCTGCTCGCCGCCCGTGCCTTCCAAGGTTTCGGCGGAGCCCTCGTCTTCCCCACCACCTTGGCGCTCATCAACACCACATTCGCGGAAGGCCGGATGCGCAATCGCGCTTTGGGGATCTGGGGCGGTGCAGGCGCTGCGGGACTCGTGATCGGTGTGCTGCTCGGTGGTCTTCTGACTCAGGCGTTCGGCTGGGAAGCGGTGTTCCTGGTCAACGTTGCCTTGGCGGGACCTGCGCTGCTGCTTGCCTTCGTGCTGATCCCCCCGGACGGCGAGCGCGAGAGGGGCCGCAAGTTCGATCTGCCCGGTGCGCTCAGCGTCACTCTGGGCGTCACGTTGACGGTGTTCGCTCTGGTGCAGGGCCCCGGCTGGGGCTGGCTCTCGCCGGGCATCCTCGTCAGCGCGGCTGCGGGCGTACTGCTGATCGGAGTCTTCGCCATCGTCGAGCGGCGCAGTGACGACCCGCTCATGCCGCCCCGGCTGCTCTCCCACCGCAACCTCATCACTGGCGTCGTCATTGCGTTCATGTTCATGGCGACCTTCGGCTCGGTGCTCTATTTCCTGTCCATCTACTTCCAGGAAATCCTGGGCTACGACGCGTTACAGACCGGCGCCGGCTTTCTCATCCCCACGGCGGTGGTGGTCGCCGGCTCGACAACAGCGGGCCAGTTGGTGACGCGGTTCGGTCTTCGAGGCACGCTGGTCGCCGCCCTCGCCATCGGTGCGCTCGGTGCCGCAGGGCTCGGCCTCGCGATCTCGCCGGACGGAGCGTACGGCGAACTGATCCCCGGCCTGGTGGCGCTCAGCATCGGTGACGGCGTGGTCTTCACCGCCATGTTCATCGCCGCCGCCACCGGAATCTCCGACCGCGAACAGGGCATCGCCTCAGGTATCGCCTCCACCGGCTCCGGCATGGGCGCAGCTGTCGGACTCGCCATCCTCGTCCTGGTCGCGACCGCCGGCCTCGACGACCTCTCCGGCGAACAGCTTCGAATCGCCACCGCCGACGGGATCCGCACCACCTTGTTCGTCATTGCAGGCGGGATCGCGCTGACCTGTCTCGTCGCCTTGACCCGGTGCCCGACACCGACCGGCCCAGTACCCTCCCCCGTGCCCTACCAGACCCGCCGCTGCTGAAAGCGGTGCAGGCCGCAGACACGACCGTGACGGGCCGCCCACCGGGCCGGCCGACACCGGCACTTGCAGCGACATCGGGACGATCTCGTCAGGCCGAGGAGTTACCCGAATCGGGCATGCAGGAGGTCAGCATGCGCCAGGCCTGCGAGACAGTCGCTCCGGCCACGCCGAGGAGAGCCATGGGAGGGCCGGCCCAATGGACGAGTTCACGGTGCACCTCCGGGGCCAACTCGACAGTCACCTGAACGTATCGGTTACGGAGCACGGCAACCTTGGTCATGCCCGGCGGTTCCGGATTCCGGTGCAGGGCTGCACGGTAGCTGTCCTTGCGTCGGCTCACGCCGTGTGCCGCTTCATGAGTTCCTCCGCGAGGTCCATATAGGCCGACCCTTTGACCTTGACTTGCATGCCGAATGACTGGGAGTACAGGTCGAGCCGGGGGATCTGCGTCGCCAATACGTCGTAGCCGCGCTCGGTGAGCACCTCGCGCGCGTCGGCATCCGGACCGGTACGAGTGGGCTCATGGCGATTGGTGCGGTTGAGCAGTACCGCGGTGCGTGCCGGCTCGGCGCGCAGGGACTCCACGTCGTCCATCTCCGTCCGGATGGGCGCCATCCGGTCGAGCTCGATGGGCGCCGGCGTCACGGGGATGATCCACTCGTTCGCGTGGCGCATGATGCTGCGGGCAATACGTGCATGGTCTTCCAGCTGCGGAGCGTCGAAGACGACCGCCCGCCGGTCACCGACGAAGTCGCCGACCCGGCGGTGCACATCACCGACCGGCAGGGCGACCACCGGGAACGGGAATCCGTCGGCCAGATCGCTCCAGCGCAGGGCGGAACCAGCCGGATCCCCGTCGACAAAGAGGGGAGACATGCCCGACTCGTGGAGCGCGTGGGCCAGCCAGATCGCGCTCGTCGTTTTGCCGACTCCCGGCTTGAGATTCACGAACGCACAGCTCAACAGCACTCGCAAACCGTAGCACTCAGGCATAATTCGCAAGAGAAACACCCAATCCTCGGCGAGCCGCTACCCGCTCCCACTGGCGGGCGCCGCGCCGACGGCACCATGAGTGCCGCGATCGCCGGCAGGTCGTCGAAGTCGGCCGTGTTCACGATGCCCCGCCTTCGCCACGACAATCGCCGGCCGGTCATCCGGCTCTGCCGGCGCGGCATCGAGCGCAGCCACGTCGGCGGCTTCGCGATCACCTGGAAGTACGGATAGCTGCCGCAGCCGGTTGCGGCCGATACCGAGGGCAGGCAGCACCTTGGTGATACTGGAGTCCGGACTGCCGGAGAGGACGTCGACGGCTCATGAGGCTCACGGCGGCAAGGTTGACACGGGTGCCCCCTCTTCGGGGCGACGGCCATGCATGGGCAACCCCTGGCCGCGGCTGCTCTCGCACGCAGCCTCAGTGGCTGTGCCACCGGCGCTTGTGTCGTGCTCGGCCGTCAGGCCGCGGGGACTGTGTGGTGGATCTGCCGCAGGAACGTGGCGTTGTTCGGCGTATGCCGGATCCGGTCGAGCAGGGTCTCCAGGGCCGGCTGCACGTCCCGCGAGTGAAGAGCGCGGCGCAGCCCACGCAGCGCTGCCAACTCCGCGGGAGAACGCAGGAGTTCTTCGCGCCGAGTGCCGGAGGGGGTGATGGCGACGGCCGGGAAGATCCGTCTGTCCGCCAGCGCGCGGTCCAGTCGGAGCTCCATGTTGCCCGTGCTCTTCAGCTCTTCGAAGAAGTAGTCGTCAGCGCGGGATCCGGTGTCGACCAGCGCGGTGGCGAGGATGGTCAGAGAGCCTCCTTCCTCGGCGAGGCGGGCGGCTCCGAAGAGACGCTTGGGGCCCTGTACGGCCGCGGCGTCCACGCCGCCGCTGAGGGTTCGGCCGCCCGAGGCCGCCGCGTTGTTGTGCGCCCGGCACAGCCGGGTGAGGGAATCCAGCAGAATAACGACGTCCTGGCCCTGCTCCACAAGCCGCTTCGCTCGCTCCACCGCGAGTTCGGCAAGGGCGATGTGTTCCTTGGCAGAGCGGTCGAAGGTCGAGGCGAGCACTTCACCTCGTACCGAACGGCGCATGTCGGTGACTTCTTCAGGGCGTTCGTCGAGCAACACCACCATGAGATGGCACTCGGGATGGTTGGCGGACACGGCGGCAGCCAGTTGCTGCAGAAGCACCGTCTTGCCGGTCTTGGGCGGCGCGACAATGAGCCCGCGCTGCCCCTTGCCGACGGGCGCGACCAGGTCGACGAGCCGTGTTGTCAGGCTCCCCGCTCCGTGTTCGAGTTGCAGGCGTTGCCGGGGGTGGAGCGGGGTGAGGTCGGCGAAGTGCGGACGGCCGCGGAGCTCCTTCGGTGGGCGGCCGTTGGCCATCTCCACCTGGGCGAGGGAGCGCGGCCGGCCGACGCGGCCTTCGATGGCATCGCCCTTCCGCAGGCCGTGTTGGCGGATCTGGGCGGCTGACACCTGGACGTCGCCCGTGTTCGGCATAAGCCCTCGGGTGCGGAGGAAGCCCTGCCCGTTGCTGGTGATGTCGAGGACGCCGACGGCTTGAACCGGTAGTTGTTGCTGGACAGAGGGGATTTCGAGAGTGCTGGTCACACAGGTCCTTTCGCGGACATGATGAAGGAAGGCCCGGATGATGCCGCAGAGTTACGCATCGTGCGGCGGGCAAAGGGCCGAGGGCCGGAGGCCGAGGACCGGGAGGAAGATCTGGTGCTGAGAGCTGGACTGCCGGTCATGAACAGACGGGCGTAACAGCGAAAAGAGGGAAACAAGCACTGGCGCCGAGGTGAAGGCGTACACACGTGCTGCTCGGAAGATACCACTCAGCGCCAGGGGATGCCAGCGGCCGTGTTGCGGAGCCCATTCGCCCCAGTGACCACGCGCCTGGTGGGACGGCTTGTACGGGACACGACCGACAACAGGTGCTCCAGGTCCCGGAGTTCTGCCGCCCGGCCCGCACGCGCTCCCCGGCACACGTCCGTATCGCCCGTCGTCTGTGCCAACTTCTCCCCGCACCTGACGACGAAGAAGTGCGACGAGTCGGCGACTGGGCCGCCGCGAACATGACGACGCGGCCTCCGGCCACCGCGCCCGATGGATGCCTCGGGGTGCTGGTGGTGGCCGGAGGCCGCTGCTGCGCCGGTCAGCCCGCGTTCTTGACAAATTCGGTGGTGTAGGTCTTGCTCAGGTCCACCGTGGCGTTCTTCAGGTTCGGGTTGAATGCCTTCAGGACGCGCTCGACGGTCTCCGGTCCGTTCGCCGGCATGACTCCGTCCGCCGTGAACATGGGCAGCGTGCTCTTGATCGACTGCGCGTACAGCTCCTTGCCGCCCTTCGCGTAGTCGGCGGGCATCTTCGCGGCGATCTCTTCGGGCGTATGGGTGGACATCCACTTGAGGGTCTTCACGAAGGCGGTGGCCAGCTTTTGCACCTGCTCCTTGTGGCTGTTCACCCAGTCGGTGTTCATGTAGAGGCTGGAGGAGGGATAGGGGCCGCCGAGAGCCTTCTCGGAGCCTTCGGGCGTACGCATGTCGATCAGGACCTTGCCGAGCTTCTTGTCCAGGATCTGCGCGACGGTCGGGTCGGTGGTCATGCCGCCCTGGATCGAACCTTGCTGGAGGGCCGAGATGAAGGTCTGCCCCGCGCCGACGGCCACCGGCGTGAACTCACTTGTCTTCACACCGTCGTTGACGGCGAGGTACTTGGTGAGGAAGTCCGTGGACGAGCCAAGGCCGGTGACGCCGAGCTTCTGGCCCTTGAAGTCCTTGGGGGACGTGATGTC
The DNA here is from genome assembly GCF_035918095.1 of Streptomyces sp. NBC_01750. Taxonomy (NCBI): domain Bacteria; kingdom Bacillati; phylum Actinomycetota; class Actinomycetes; order Kitasatosporales; family Streptomycetaceae; genus Streptomyces; species Streptomyces sp. NBC_01750. The sequence continues at coordinate 8,700,881 of NZ_CP109137.1, read as the reverse complement.
GCCCGCCGCCTTGTTGGAGACCACCTCGACCTCACCGGGCGCGTGCGAGAACTGCACCACCGATTCCACCTGCTTGCCCTTGACCTGCAGGTCGAGCGTGTGGTCGTAGAAGCCGACGACGCCCTGCACGTCACCGGAGACGAGCGAGGTGGTGGCCTGCACGCCGGCCGGCTCGGTGAGCAGCTGGACGTCGATGCCCTGCTCCTTGAAGTAGCCGAGCTGCTGGGTGAGCATCGCGGGCAAGTAGATGACCTTGTCGAGGCCGCCGACCATGATCTTGACCTTGCCGCCGCTCTCCTTGCCGGCGGCGGAGGAATCGTTGCCGCAGGCGGTGAGGCTGGTGAGGGCGAGCGTCGCGGCCGCCGCGGCTGCCGAGATCTTGACGAATCTGCGCATGGTGATGTCCTTAGGACGAGCGATTACGGGGAAAGTGGAGGCCTCAGCGGTCTGCGCCGGCTTCCACGGGCTTCCAGCGGAACAGCCGTTTCTCCAAGAAGGTGAGCAGCCCTTCGGCGAGCAGTGCGACGACGGCGAGAATCACCATGGCCGCGTACACGCCTGCCGCGTTGAAGGTGCCCTGGGAGGCGGAGACGAGCAGGCCGATGCCCTTGGTCGCGCCGATGTACTCGCCGACGATGGCGCCGATCAGCGCGAACCCGAAGCTGACGTGCAGGCTGGTGAAGATCCACGAGGTGGCGGAAGGGATGACCACCTGAAGGGTGACCTGGCGGTTGCTCGCGCCCAGAATGCGGGAATTGTCGACGAGGTTGCGATCGACCTCCCGTGCGCCCTGGAAGGCGTTGAAGAAGACCGGGAAGAAGACCAGCACGACGGCCGAAGCGACCTTCGAGGCCGGTCCGAGGCCGAACCAGATGAGGAAGATCGGGGCGAGGACGATGCGCGGCAGCGCGTTGAGCACCTTGATGTAGGGGCCGAGCACATCGGCGAGAAAGCGGACCCGGCCGAGCGCGATACCCAGCACCACACCGCCGATCACGCCGATGATCCAGCCGAAGAGCGCCTCGTAGAGGGTGTACCAGATCTGCTCCCACAGGGAGCCTTGCGGGGTGCCGTGCAGCGCCCACGTGGTGATCTGGTCCCAGATCTTCGACGGCATCGAGAAGTTGAAGGGATCGATGACGGCGGAGCGGGCGAGCCACTCCCAGAGCCCGATGACCGCGAGGAGCAGCAGCACCCGGGTGCCGTAGACCAGGAGCCTGTGGTTGCGGGCTGCCCGCGCCCGGGCCTGCGTCCGTTCTGTACCGGCCTTCACGGCGGCTACCGGTGCGGCAATGGTCTCAGGCGGCATCGAAGGCACCCCTCTCGCGGGTGATACGCACCTCTTCGCCGAGCGAGGACCAGATCTCCCGGTAGATCTCGATGAACCGCGGCTCCAGCCGCACCGACTCGACCTTGCGGGGCCGTGGGAGGTCGATCTCGAAGACCTCCTTGACCGTCGCCGGGCCGGCCGTCATGACCACGACCTTGTCGGCGAGCGCGATCGACTCCTCCAGGTCGTGGGTGACGAAGACGACCGAGGCGCCGGTCCCGGACCACAGCTCCAGCAGTTCGTCGGACATCAGCGCGCGAGTCTGTACGTCGAGCGCCGAGAACGGCTCGTCCATGAGCAGGATCTCGGGGTCGTTGACGAAGGTCGCCGCCAGGGCGACACGCTTGCGCTGGCCACCCGACAGCTGATGCGGGTACCGGTCCTCAAAGGATGAGAGCCCGACCCGGGCGAGCCACTCGCGGGCCCGCTCCTTCGCTTCGGCCTTCGGCGTGCCGCGGAAGCGGGGACCGGCCATCACGTTCGACAGCACGGTGCGCCAGGGGAAGACAGCGTCCTGCTGGAACACGAAGCCGACCTTGTCGCCGATGCCGCGGACCGGCTCGCCCCCCACCAGCACCTCGCCCTCGGTGGGCTCTTCCAGTCCGCTGACCAGGGTCAGCGTCGTGGACTTGCCGCATCCGGTGGGTCCGACCACCGCGACGAACTCACCGCGGCCCACGGTCAGGTCGAGATCCCTGATGGCGATGTGGAGAGCACCGGACGGGGTCCGGAACGCTTTGCTCGCCCCTCGTAGCTCGATGGCGGGGCTTGTTTGGCTGTTCATGGGGCGGGACGCTAGATGTGGTCCGTGCCACAGCGGCAGCCTTGTGGGCGCAACTCCTCCTTCTGCTCACAAACCCCTGTTCTGCTCGTTTTGCTCGCGCTACAACAACGGATGCGTTACAGGGTCTGGGCACCGGCCCCGGCCGCGATTACCGTGCGTTCACGGTGACATGAATCGGAACAGTCAGTTCCGCGAGGGTGCCAGGGACCGGGAGGCAGAGGTGACCCGTATGCGGATCCGCTGGCCCCGACGCGTCTTCGCCCAGGTGCTGGCCGCGCAGCTGGCCATCACCATCGGGGTCATCCTGCTCGCCACCGGGCTCTTCCTCGCCCCGCTCAGCTCCCAGCTCGACGAACAGGCGATGCGCCAAGCGCTCTCCATCGCCCAGACCACCGCCGCCGACCCGGAGGTCACCCACGACCTGCTCACCACCGAACCGAGCCGGCACGGCCCCGTGCAGCAGCGAGCCGAGCGGATCCGTCACGCCACCGGGGCTCTGTACGTCGTGGCGATGGACACCCGCGGTGTGCGCTGGTCGCACACCGAGGCGGCACGGATCGGCCACCATGTGTCCACCGACCCCAGCGTCGCGCTCTCCGGCCATGACGTCATGCAGATCGACAACGGCACACTGGGGCGCTCCGCCCGCGCCAAAGTGCCGCTGCGCGACGCCACCGGGAAGATCGTCGGCGCGGTATCGGTGGGAATCGCCTACGACAGCGTGCGCGAGCGGCTGCTCGGCGCCGTCCCCGGACTGCTGCTGTACGCAGGCGCGGTACTCGCCGTGGGCGTACTGGCCGCGATCGGTGTCTCACGCAGACTGCAACGGCGAACGCATGGACTCGCGTTCGCCGATATCTCCGCGCTGCTCGAGGAGCGCGAGGCAATGCTGCACGGCATCCGCGAGGGCGTGGTCGCACTCGACAGGCAGGGCCGGATCCGCCTGGCCAACGATGAGGCGCAGCGGCTTCTCGGCCTCGGCGAGCACGACACCGGACGCCCCCTGGACGAGGTGCTGCCCCAAGGGCGTACAACGGACGTACTGACAGGACGGGTCGACGGGGAGGACCTGCTCACCGTCAGCGGGGGCCGGGTGCTGGTCGCCAACCGGATGCCGACCGAGGACGGCGGGGCGGTGGCCACCCTGCGCGACCGCACCGAACTGGAGCTCCTCGGCCGCGAACTGGACAGCACCCACGGATTGCTCGACGCACTGCGCGCCCAGGACCACGAGCATGCCAACCGGCTGCACACCCTGCTCGGGCTGCTCGAACTCGGCCTGCACGACGAGGCGGTGGAGTTTGTCGCCGAAGTCGCCGATACCCGACGGGCCTCCGCCGAACATGTCGCCGGACGCGTGCACGATCCCCTGGTATCGGCGCTGCTCGTCGGCAAGGCGGCCATCGCAGCCGAACGCGGCGTGGCCCTGCGCGTCTCCGCGTCGACGCTGCTGCCCGACCGGGTGATCGATCCGCGTGACCTGGTGACCGTACTCGGCAATCTCGTCGACAACGCACTCGACGCTGCCGCACACCGCTCGGCAGACCCGTTCGTCGAGGTCGAACTGCGGGCCGAGCGCACCACAGTGGTCCTGCGGGTCTCCGACACCGGGCCCGGGGTGCCGCCCGGGATGCGCGACCAGGTCTTCGCCGAAGGCTGGTCGACCAAACAGTCCCCCGCACACCGCGGCCGCGGGCTCGGCCTCGCCCTGGTGCGGCGGCTGGCCGAGCGGTACGGCGGCATGGCCCGGGTCACGGCACGCGCGGGTGGTGGCGCGGTCTTCACCGTCGTACTGCCCGAGGCACTCGCCGGGGACGACGCCCCCATCCGTCAACTCACCGTCGCAGGAGAGTCACGATGATTGACGTACTGGTCGTGGACGACGACTTCCGCGTCGCCGAGATCAACGCGGCGTACGTGGGCAAGATGACCGGGTTCCGCGTCGCGGCCCGGGCCCACACCGCCGCCCAGGCCATGGCCACCCTCGAACGTACCCACGTCGACCTTGTCCTTCTCGACCACTACCTGCCGGACGAGACCGGCCTGACCCTGGTACGGCGAATGCGTCAGCTCGGCCACCAGGCCGACGTGATCATGGTGACGGCGGCCAGCGACATCGCCACCGTCCAGGCTGCGATGCGGTACGGCGCACTGCAGTACCTGGTCAAGCCGTTCACCTTTGCCGGGCTGCGGGCAAAGCTCGAGGGTTACGCGACACTGCGCCGCACCCTCGAGGGCGTGGGCGGACGCGGCTCTGCGGGCCAGGAGCAGGTGGACCGCATCTTCGGCGCACTCAGAGCCGCTGACGTCGCCCCGCCCGAACTGCCCAAAGGCCACTCCGCACCTACCGTGGACCTCATCCGCCGCGTCCTCGGCGACGCCGGGCACCCCCTGCCCGCACACGAAGTCGCGGGACGCGCCGGCATCAGCCGCTCCACCGCCCAGCGGTACCTCAAGTACCTCGAGGGCGTGGGCCACATCACTCTCAGCCTGAAATACGGCGACACCGGCCGCCCAGAGCACCTCTACACGTGGGCGAAGGTGCACTGAGGGGAGCGTGGGGCACCGACGGCGTCCCTCACCCTGCGCTGCGGTTGCGCGGGTGACACGCCGTCGTGACAGGGGCCCGCACCCTCTGGGGGCGGCCGCTCTTGGGCGGAGGTGGGGCTGCACGCCGCGTCTGCCTGGTGTCACTGCCCGCATACGCTTTCTGGAAGGCTGCGGGCGCTGGCATGATCGAGGGATGGCTAATCGCATCACTGCCGCGTGTGACGGGGCATCGAAGGGAAACCCGGGCCCTGCCGCCTGGGCATGGGTCGTGGCCGACACGCAGGGTCAGCCCGTGTCGTGGGAGGCCGGACCACTCGGCAAGGCCACCAACAATGTTGCCGAGCTGACCGCGTTGCTGGAGTTGCTGGAGGCGACCGACCCGGCCGTGCCACTCGAGGTGCGCATGGACTCGCAGTACGCGATGAACGCCGTGACCAAGTGGATCGCCGGGTGGCGACGAAACGGCTGGAAGACCGCTGCCGGCAAACCCGTCGCCAACCGCGACCTCGTCGTACGCATCGACGCACTGCTGGCAGGCCGCACCGTGGACTTCCGCTACGTCCCGGCCCACCAGGAAGACGGAGACCACCTCAACGCGATCGCCGACCAGGCCGCGAGCGAGACCGCACTGACCCAGCAGGCTGCAGGCACCTCATACGGCGCCACGCAGTTGCCCGCCCCCACGCGCCCGCAGCAGAAGGCAGCCCGCAGCGGCGGCACTGCAACAAAGGGGGAGACCGGGAGGCGGCCCACGTCCCGCCCTGGAGGAACCATCCGCGCAAAGTTCTCGGGCCGGTGCCACTGCGGAAAGCCGTACGCCGCGAAGGACTTGATCGCGAAGAATCCGAACGGCTGGGGGCACCCAGAATGCCGAGCAGCCGAAGCCGGTTGACCTGCCCGTACTCCGCATACTCCAACCACACTGTCCAGATTCGGGAGTTGCACCGCCAACTGCACCGGCACAACGCCGACGTCCGGCACCCCGAAGGTGTGGCCGCCGAGCGACGCGAACACGTTCAGGTACGCAGCGAAAAGGCATCCGATGGGGAGCAGCGGCCTGCCCTGGCCGCCGATGCCGGACCACCAAAGCCCGGCAGTTGTCCCGACTACAGAATGAGGTTGGCGTGAACGCGCTGTAGTGCGACTGCCGGGTCCGCGGCACGTGTGACCGTCCGGCCCACGACGACATGCGAGGCACCGGCGGCGACCGCCGCGCGCGGAGTACCAGGGCGGGCATGCTCGGCCGGAGACTCGCCGGGCAGCGTTACCCCGGGCGTGACGATCAGGGCATCAGCACCCAGCAACCCCCGCAATGCCGCGACATCCTGCGGCGAGGCGATCACCCCGTGACAACCAGCGTGCCGGGCCAGCCGGGCCAGTCGGGACACCTGATCCTCGGTCGAGCCGCCGATGCCGACGTCGGCCAGGTCCGCGTCGGTCATGCTGGTGACAACGGTCAGGCCGAGGACGCTCAGCCCTGGGAAGTCGCGGGCCGCAGCGACGGCGGCAGCCATGATGGCGACGCCACCCATGCCGTGCACGGTCACCATCGACGCGCCCAGGGTTCCCGCGGCGCGGACCGCGCCGGCGACGGAGTTGGGGATCTCGAAGAGCTTGAGGTCCAGGAACACCTCTTTGCCCTGGGCGACGAGCTGCTGGACCAATTCGGGTCCGGCCGCCGTAAGAAGCTCCAGCCCGACCTTGTAGAAGAGGCACTCATCGCCCAGCCGGTCGACGATGTCCTCGGCGGTCCGGCGATTGTCGAAATCCAAAGCAACAATGACCTGGTTGGTTGGTTCCACGGCGTCATTGTGACGCAATCGCGGCAACCACCCGTCGCCCGGACTCTCGGCCCAGACCGACCGTGGTCGCCATGGACGGCCGGCGGCGCACCGCGGCAGGCGCTCTGCCGGCCGGGACAGCCGCCCTCGGTCGCCGCCAACTGCACCGATGGAGACCCGACATGGCCGCGATCAGTCGCGCCGGCGAATGAGCCCGCCCCGAGCGGGTACTCCATCAGCTTCCGACGACCGGGAGGGACGAGAACACGTGCCCGAGAAAAATATCTTTGTGATCGGCCTGGACGAGGCCAACCTTCCGACCCTCAACGACGTACCGGACGCACAGTCGCTGCGCTTCCATCCCCTGCTGACCATCGAGGAGCTCCAGGACGGTGAGGTACACGTCCCTGAGCTGCTCGAGAAGGCCCAGCGCATACTCGACGGGTTCGGCGGCAGGATCGACGCGATCGTCGGCTACTGGGACTTCCCCGTGAGCACCATGGTGCCCATCCTGAGTGAGCGCTACGGCACTCGCAGCACTTCTTTGGAATCCGTGGTCAAGTGCGAGCACAAGTACTGGAGCCGGCTCGAGCAGCAGAAGGTGACCGACAGTCATCCACGATTCGGGCGAGTCGACCTGAACGCCGATGACCCGCGCCCACCCGACGGCGTCCGGTTCCCGATGTGGCTCAAGCCCGCACTCGCCTACTCGTCGGAACTCGCCTTCGGCGTCAAGGACGAGGACGAGTTCCGGGCGGCGGTCGCCGAGATCCGGGAAGGCATAGCCCGCGTCGGACGGCCCTTCGAGCACATTCTCGACCGCCTCGACCTGCCGCCGGAGATGGACGGCGTCGGTGCTCAGGTGTGCCTGGCCGAGGAGGAGATGTCGGGCATCCAGGTCGCCGTCGAAGGCTATGTGCACAACGGCGAGGTCACCGTCTACGGGGCACTCGACTCCATCAACTATCCCGACTCCTCCTGCTTCCTGCGCCACCAGTACCCCTCGATGCTGCCCGACACGGCGATCAAGCAGCTGCACGATGTCACCGAGCGGGTTATGCGCCAGATCGGTTTCGACTCGGCCACCTTCAGCGTGGAGTACTTCTACGACCCGAAGACCGGTGACGTCAGTCTGCTGGAGATCAACCCCCGGCACTCCCAGTCGCACGCAGAGCTGTTCCAGTACGTCGACGGCGTTCCCAACCACCACTGCATGGTCGGCCTGGCGCTGGGCGAGGACCCACGGATGCCCCACCGGCAAGGCCCCTACGCGATGGCAGCGAAGTGGTACCACAGGTGGTTCGCCGACGGAACGGTCCACCATGTGCCCACCTCCGAGGACCTGCGGCGTATCGAACGCGAGATCCCGGGCATACGGGTGGACGTCGTACCCAAGGAGGCCGAACGGCTGTCGGAGATGCCCGGCCAGGACAGCTACAGCTACGAGCTGGCTCATATCTTCACCGGCGGGGGCGATGAACAGGAGCTGCGGGACAAGTACGACCGCTGTGTGGCGGCGCTCGGACTCACCTTCGAGGACGAGACCACTCCGGGCGGCCGGGACGAGAAGAACGCCTAGGCGCAACAGCCGGCGACAGTCCCCGCAGTCCGGAACAACCGGAACAAGGGGGCGCAAGGAAAGGAGCACCACGGCCACATGCGTTTTGTGACCCATCTGCCCTGCGCGACGAAGGAAGAAGAGCACGTCGCCATTCCCATGTCCGACGGTATCGAGCTGTCGGCCCGTATCTGGCGGCCCACATCGTCGGACAACGAGCCGGTGCCCGCGGTGCTCGAGTACATCCCCTACCGCAAGCGCGACCTGACCGCCGTACGGGACTCGATTCACCACCCCTACATCGCCGGCCACGGCTACGCCTGCGTACGCGTCGACACCCGGGGCACAGGCGAGTCCGAAGGGGTGCTGCTGGACGAGTACCTCGAGCAGGAACAGACCGATGCCGAAGAAGTGCTCGCCTGGCTGGCGGAGCAGCCGTGGTGTGACGGCACCACCGGCATGATGGGGATTTCCTGGGGCGCCTTCGCCGCGCTCCAGGTCGCCGCCCGGCAGCCGCCGAGTCTGCGCGCCATCGTCATCGCTTCCTTCACGGACGACCGCTACGCCGACGACATGCACTACATGGGCGGAGCCATGCTGTCGGACAATCTGGCCGAAGCGGGCACTATGTTCGCGTACGGCACCTGCCCGCCGGACCCGGCGGTGGTCGGAGACCGCTGGCGCCGGATGTGGCACGAACGGCTCGAGCACACTCGCCCCTGGGTGCTGGAGTGGCTGCGCCACCAGCGCCGCGACGACTACTGGCGGCACGCCTCGGTCTGCGAGAACTACCCGGCGGTCCAGTGCCCGGTCCTCGCCTCCAGCGGCTGGGCCGACGGTTACTCGAACGCGGTGACCCGCCTGCTCGGGAACCTGGACGTACCCCGCAAGGGACTGATCGGGCCGTGGTCGCACAAGTTTCCGCATCTCGGCGAGCCGGGGCCCGCCATCGGCTACCTCCAGGAGGTGGTGCGCTGGTGGGACCACTGGCTCAAGGGCGTCGACAACGGCGTCATGGACGGACCCATGCTGCAGACGTGGATGCAGGAGAGCGTGCCACCATCCACGTCCTACGAGGAACGGCCGGGTCGATGGGTCGGCGAGCCCAGCTGGCCGTCACCGCACATCGAACAGATCACACACCGTCTCACCCGGCACCGCATCCGACCGCCCGACGAAGATGACCAGCAGGGGCAGACCGTCGCCGACGGGGAGGCGATTACTGTGCAATCGCCGCTGTCGGTGGGCCAGTTCGCGGGCAAGTGGGCTTCGTACAACGCACCGCCGGACCTGCCGTACGACCAGCGCGAGGAAGACGGTGGCTCGCTGGTGTTCGACAGCGACCCCCTCGGCGAAACGCTCGAGATCCTTGGGGCGCCCACCGTCGAACTGGACCTCGCGGTCAGCGAGCCGGTCGCGATGGTGGCCGCGCGGTTGTCCGACGTCAGCCCCGACGGCCGGGCCACTCGCGTCTCCTACGGCATCCTCAACCTGACCCGCCTGGACAGCACGGAGACGCCCGCGCCCCTGGAACCCGGCCGCCGCTACCGGGCAACGGTCCAGCTCAACGGGGTCGCCCAGGCTTTCCCCCCCGGCCACCGCGTCCGGCTGTCGCTGTCCACGTCGTACTGGCCACTTGCCTGGCCGCCGCCGAAGCCTGTCCTGCTGAGCGTGTACGAGGGCTCGAGCTCCTTGACTCTGCCGGTACGCCCCACGGGCGAACCCGACGAGATGCCGGCCAGCCCCTTCGCCCAACCCGAGGGAGCACCGCCCCTCGCCTCCACCCAGCTGGCTCCTCCCGAAGAACGCTGGGAAGTCAGGCGTGACCTCATCGGCTACAACGCGGCACTGGAGATCGTGAAGGACCGCGGCATGGTCCGCATCGACGACATCGGCATGGAGGTCGGCCGTCGCGCCTACGAGCGCTATGCGGCCGTGGCGGACGACTTCACCTCGGTCAGTGGCGAGTCGGCCTGGACGATGCGGTTCCGCCGGGACGACTGGGACGTTCGGGTGGAGACCCGGACCCGGCTCAGCTCGGACGAGCAGGACTTCTTTGTGGACGCCACGGTCGACGGCTACGAGGGCAATCGGCGTGTGTTCTCGCGCACGTGGAACGAGAAGGTGCCACGTGACCTGCTGTAGCAGGCCCAGCCGCGGGGTCCCGCCCTGTACTGGAAGGTAGTTGGCCCCGCGGTCGGCGCTGCGTGCATGAGGTGTAAGGCTCTGGACCTTCTTCGCGCCCCAGCAGGTCGCGTGGACGGCTGTCAGCCCGGAGCTCGTCAAGGTCGGCCAAGAGGTGCCCTCCCCGTGATGGGGATCTCTGGAATCGGCTGTGGCCGCGCTTCCGTGATGACTACGGCTGGATGAGGCCGGCGTCTGCTGTTGGATGGCCCGATGGAACTCATTGAGGCTGAGCTGTTCACGGATCCAGGCAACGACGTGGTTGTCCGTCTGCCCCCACGTCGTTTCCCGGGGGTGCTGATCCAGGGTGACTCGCTGTCGATCATCCGCGGCGACGTTGCTGAGATCGTGGAGGCCTGTGCCCGGGGCGACGTCGATGACGCCCACGAGGCTGCCACCATCCTCCTGGCCGTTGTCCGGACTGCGGCAACGGTGCACGGCGGGTTCACAGCCGGTACTGACGGCGGCTGGCTGATCGCCCTGTCGGCGGTCGAGAGGTGCTCGTCCGACTACGGGTGAGACGGTTCCTCTGTGACGTGCCGATATGTCGCCGCCGGACTTTCGTTGAGCAGATCGAAGGTTTCACGAGGTCACACGGTCAGTCGTCGGTGGCCATGCATCACCTTGCCCGTTTCGTGGCCGTGGAGCTTGGGGGCCGCCCGGGAGAACGCCTCTGCCGACGGCTGGCGTTGTCCGGCCGACGGACTTCGCTCATCCATCTGCTGTCGGCGCCGGTGGTGCCGGCCCGGGCTCCTCGGGTCCTGGGAGTGGATGACTTTGCCTTCCGGCGTGGCCACACATACGGAACGGTGCTCGTGGACGTTGAACAGGGCAAGCCGTTCGATGTTCTGCCCGACCGCAACTCGGAAACCTTCCTTACCTGGCTGGAGGCCCATCCCGGAGCGGAGGTCATCTGCCGTGACCGGGCCACCGGCTATACCCGCGCGATCAAGCAGGCCGCCACCGGGGCGATCGAGGTGGCCGATCGGTGGCATCTGTTGCAGAACCTGTCTGTTGTGGTGGAGAAGACATGTCATCAGCACCGCGTCTGCCTGCGGAAACACGCTCAGGAGCTGGCTCGACCTGACGCGCCGGTCCCTGATACCTGGGTGCCGGATCAGCCGGCCGCGCTGCCGAAGAGCGCCATCGTCGTGCGGACCCTCCATCGCCATGCAGACATCCTCGATCTGGTGGACAAAGGATGGACGATCAGCGCGATCGCGCGCCGCTTGGGCATGGACCGCAAGACAGTGCGGCACTTCCGGGACACCGATGTCGCCGTGCTCATCGAATCCGCCCGGCATCGTCGAACGGGGCTCCTCACTCCCTTTCACCCTTACCTGCAAGCCCGCTTCCTCAACGGCTGCACGGACGCCAGTCGGCTCTTCCGCGAAGTCCGTGAGCGGGGATTCGGGGGCACGGTTCAGACGGTTCGCCGATACGTCGCGACTCTTCGAGACGGCACTGCCATACCCGCGCCGGCGCCGATTCCGAGCCCACGCGCGATCACGTCCTGGATCATGCGTCGCCGTGAGTCGTTGAGTAAAGACGACGAGGTCCGGCTCAGCGAGGTCTGCCTGGCCTGCCCGGACATCGCCCGCGCCCGGGAGATCGCGCAGCGGTTCACTGCCCTGGTCCGCGACCGCACGGGGCACTTGTTGCCCGACTGGATCAGAGAAGTGGAGCGTGACGCACCTCAGCCGATCCGCGGGTTCGCCCGGTTCATGAAGTTCGACATCGACGCCGTCACCGCGGGCCTGACCTTGCAGTACAGCTCCGGCATCGTAGAAGGCCACGTCAACCGCATCAAGACGATCAAGCGGCAGATGTGCGGCCGGGCCTCGTTCCACGTACTGAGAGCCCGAATCCTCATCCAACCGTAGTAATCACGGAAGCGCGGTCACAGCCCTGGAATCGGCCAGTGCCGCTCGTCGCCTCATCCGCTCCGTCGTTCAACGGAGTGGGGAGTTTCAACGAGCGTTGCGTACGCTGTCGGCCGGGGCCGCCCGCTTGTGGAGTGTGCGGGCCGTGCGGCGCGGTCAAGGACGCCTTCGGCGGCGCGTTGCGCTGGGCTTCGCCCATCCTGGACAGCTCGCCCGCCCCTGTACCTGGCTGGCTATGTGCGACATCCGGGTGTGAGTCGTTTGAGGTGCAGGGAATCCCGGTGAGATTGATCTAGCTGCGGCTTTCCTACTCCTGCTGGTCGCCGGCGTATCGCGCGGTCAGGATGCCCTGCAGGACGCGTGCGGGTGTCCCCAGCACGCCGAGCAAGGCCGGTGCCCGCGAACCCGAAACGCGCGTGCCCCCAGCTGGGCCGCCCCTCTATCCTGGCCCGTTGTCCACCTGGAGCTAGACGCCATGTCCGCCCTGACAGACCCACTCACCGAGGAGCAACGGCTCCTCCTCGACATCGCGTGGACGACATTCGTCGAACAAACACGAGCGCTTCCCCAACTTTTTCCACGTCGCCTACCGCATGCGCAAGCACGGCTGGCTGTGCCCGCGAGAACGGGAGGCGTTTGTAGGGGCATTCGGGAGTCACCTCGGGGGGGCCCGGCTCATGATCAATGTCGATGAGTTTGGGAGTCCCTGCGGCCTTCCGTTCGAGGCGGGTCGCCATCTCACCCGCTCCCCGTTGTGGCCTGTAGGGCATCGGCACCAGATTTCCCACGTCTGTTCGCTAAGCCCAGCCAGGACGGACGGTGCGAAGCATGACGTCTCCACCCCCGACGGTGCCGGATCACAGGTGCGCGACCTTCGGCGTCTCGGTTGTGCAGGCGACGAGCGCGCCGGCCACGACCACCAGAGCTCGGAGTTCGAACGGGCCGTGAGGAGGACGTCGTCGATGACGAATGCGGGGCCGCGGGTGCCCCCACGACCCGGTATAGGACGGTGAGCTGCGCTGGCAGTGGATCTGCGCGACAGGGGTCGTCGGGAATAGTCTGGAGAAGAGTGGCACCGGGACGGAACGGAGCCTCCCGATGCATTCCCTTTACTGAGGGGGACGTAGAAGAGGGAGGCGAAGAGCCATGCCCTGGAATCTGAACGGCACGTATCTGGAGAGCTGCAACTGCGACGTGGTGTGCCCCTGCACCACCTCGGGCCTCACCGCACCGGCCGACCACGAGCGCTGCCAGGTGACCTTCGCGTTCCACGTGGACAGCGGGAACGTGGACGGCGTGAACGTCTCCGACCGCAGCGTCGCCGTCTTCATCGACGCGCCCCGGGTGATGGCCGAAGGCGGCTGGCAGGTGGCGCTGTACCTAGACGCTTCGGCCGACGACGGCCAGGCGGAGGCGCTGGGCAGGGTCTTCTCCGGCCAGGCCGGCGGGCCGATGGCGGCGCTCACTCCGCTCATCGGCGAAGTCCTCGGCGTGGAGCGCGTTCCCATCGACTACCGCGACCACGGCCGCCGCCACGCCGCACGGGTGGGCGACGCCATCGACATCGAGATCGAGGACCAAGTTGCCCCACAGTTCGGCGAGGACGGTCCGGTCATGGGCCTGACCGGCATGTTCCACCCGGTGAACAGCACGCTGACCATTGCCCGGTCCACCCGGGCGACGGGCGACGGCGTGTACGGCCGGTCCTGGGACTTCTCCGGCGGCAACGGACACTCGGCGCCCTTCACGTGGTCCGCGTGACCGGTCGGCTGGTCACCGTCCGCCGCAGGGCGAGTCCCGCCGGACTGCTGCTGGTCGCGGCGGCTACCGCCTGGGTCTGGGTGGTGACACGCTGGGGCGGCATACAGGCGATGCCGGGCACCATGGGCCTGGGCCTGCTCGCTTTCCTGGCCATGTGGACGCTGATGACGGCTGCGATGATGCTGCCCGCCACGGCGCCCGTCGCCGCGCTGTACGCACGCACCATCACCGTGCACCGGGCGCCGCGCATGGTCGTTTTCACGGTCGCCTACCTGCTTGTCTGGGCCACGGCCGGACTGCCCGCGTACGGGCTGGCCGCTGGCCTGGGCCGCGCGGCGAGCCTCCCCGCCGTGGCGGGGACCGCAGTGGCCGCGGCCGTGTTCGCGGTCAACGGCGTCTACCAGCTCACGCCCCTCAAAGACCGCTGCCTGGCGAGGTGCCGCTCGCCGATCGGGCTCATGCTGCGCTACGCCTCGTACCCGGGGCCCTCGCGCGATCTGCGTGCCGGAGCCCACCACGGGGCCTTCTGCCTGGGCTGCTGCTGGTCGCTGATGCTGTTGCTGACGGCGTTCGGTGTGATGAACCTGTGGGCCATGGTGGTCCTGACCGCCGTGATCACCACTGAGAAGCTGGCTCCGGCCGGCCGCCTGGTGGCCCGTGCCGTGGGAATCGCCTCGATCGCCCTGGCCGGCGCCGTCTTCTGGGTCCCGGCGTTGGCTCCGGGCCTCACCGGTAGCGGCATGGCCGGGATGTGAGGACGGGGCCACGCCCGCCGAGAAATCACACTTGGATGAGACGGCGACCCGGTTCACTTCAAGGAGAGCATGCCGCCGGCCGCAGCCCGGGTGCCTCCCGAAGTCATGTACATCGGGTATTCGCGCGATCGTGCGACTCCCCAACTCGCTGTCCTCTGTCATCCAATCGAGTCGTTTGACAGCGAACCCAGTCGTTTGGGCTGCCTTGCCATCGAACCTAGTCGTGTGAGGTAGACGCGCTGGGGGTGCTGGGTGGCTGTCCCGGCTGGGTGGAGTCCGCAGGGCGTACGTCGAGCTGACGGACATGAACCCCGTACGCGAGCGGGTTCGACGTCCGATGCAGGATTGCGTGACGGCCCGTTCGAGGATGTCGCTTCGGTCCGGCCGTTTCGCTGGTCGCGGGGCGAACGTCACTTTCCGGGCTGGTTCTGGGCTGCCGCCACCGGTCAGCATGTCGGTTTCGAGTCGTGGCTGGAGCGGGACCGATTGGTGGTTGGACATTGACCGGCACCGGATTCTCGCTCCTGACCATGAATCACCCTCCGTCTTCGTACAGTTGACTTGCCGTCACTGACAAAGGGGGATTCGTGAGTTCAGCTGCCAATGCGTCCGAAGTAACGGCCTTGTCCTTCTGGGTTTCGTACGACGATCAAGATGGTCAACTCGACGACGGCGGCGACTCCATGGGCCTGTTCGGCGGTGGGGACGGTGAGGTGCGGCTGAGGAGCGTACCTCTGGGGGCCTTGCGCAAGAACCTCGCCGAGGCCGTCGACGCGTTGCAGCAGGTGTTCACCGAGGCCGCCGCCCGAGGCGGACCGCTGCCGTTGCGGGAGGCGCACCTGTCCTTCCAGGTGACGGCGAGCGGGGGTGTGCAGTTCGTCGGTTCTGCGCAGATGCAGCGCAGCCACGGCATCACACTGGTCTTCAAGCAGTGACCGGCGTGTGATGGTACGTCACAGAGCCCTCCTCATCGGGGCCAGCGCCTACGAGATGCGCGGTGTCCCGCCCCTCCCCTTCATTCCGGCCGACCTCGCCCGGCTCGGATCGGCGCTCGAGGACCGTGGTTTCGACGACGTGCAGGTCCTGGCCGGGCGCGAAGGCGGCAAGCAGGTTTCGGCGAACTACGTGAACGCCCGGGTGGTCGGCTTCCTCAGGCGCGCCCGCCCGGGCGACACCTTGCTCATCCTGCTGAGCGGGCACGGCGTGCATGCCAAGGGTCGCGACTACCTCGTACCTGAGGACATCGACGAGGACACGCATCCCTTCGAGTCGGGGTGCGTGGCGATCGACTGGCGTGAGCACCTCGACGAGACGCCTGCCGAGCACGTCGTCTTCCTGATCGACGCCTGCCGGGAGGGCATCGAGCAGGACTCGATGGGCGTCGCGAGTGTCAAGCAGTGGAGCCGGCAGAAGATCAGCGCCGCGCTGCGCCGCAAGGTGGCGTACGTGTACGCCTGCTCGCCGGGACAGTACGCGCTGTTCGTGCGCCCGCACGACTCCCCCATCAACCCTGTCACCGGGGTCCGGCTCGGCGATTCGTTCAGCATCTTCTCCCGGTCGGTGTCCGACGTCATCGCCGGGCATCCCGGTGCCGCCACACTCCCCCTCGGTCGGTTCCAGGACGCCGTCCAGGACCGGATGACCGAGTTGCACCGCGGGTACCGCAAGAGCGGGCAGCCACAGTCCCTGCGGGTTATAACCGACATCCCGTCCGACGGTTTTCTCTTCCTGCCGTCGCCGAGCGGGCGGTCGGGGCGTGTCCGTGAGCCCTCCGCCGTGATCCGTGAGCCCTCCACAGCGGGAAGGGACGCCGATACGACGGCGTATGAGAGCGCCGGGATGGGTGTCGAGGCCGGCACTCCCCGACCGGCGTATCAGCAGCACGGCGTTCGGCTGGGCCGACGGGTGTTCTCCGCGCTGACCCTGCTCGGCCTGCTCGGCGTCGCGGCCTGGGCCGCGGCCACCTACAACGGCGATGGCAAGGGAGACGACGCGAAGTCGAACAAGCCCGGATCGGAGACCTCGCTCACGCCCAGCTCCTCCGGGGCGCGGCCTTCCAGCACGAACAGCAAGAACGACAAGGACAGTTCAGGATCAGGGGAGACCAGCGCGTCCAGCATGTCCGCGCTGCCCGACTGCACTCCGAGCATTGCGGAGTTGACCGTGCGCAGCCTTCACAACGCATACGGACCCGATGACATCCCCATCCTGCTGCTGACCGCGAAGAACATCACCGGCAGCGACTGCAAGGTCGATCTCGGGCCTAAGAAGACGGTACTGACCCTCACGCCGGTCAACAGCGCCAACGTCTATTGGTCCTCTGCCGACTGCCCCATAGGCTCTGGCAGTCAGCTCTTCCTAGCGCCCGCCCACCGCGAGATCACGTACACCGTGAAGTGGGACCGCAAGCCAAGTGCTCCGCAGTGTGGAACGTCTCCAAAAGGGTACGCAGGCTTCGGCACCTTTCTAGCGGAGGCGACAGCACCGGGCTTTGGCAAGGCGCAGACATCATTCGTGCTGTCCAAGTACTGAACACGCCCCCCGTGGAGAGGCTTTGGAGATGGGTGCGTCTCTTCTGTAGGGAGCTTTGACGTGCGCGGTTGCTGACCAAAGGCCGGGTGCTCGATCGTCGTGTTGTCGGGGGCCTGGTTTCGGGGGTGACGGCGATGGTGTCGTGGCTTGAGGAGATCGACGGCGGGAGGCTGGCGCGCGGGAGGAGATCCGTGAACTGCGCGCTTGGATGGAGGAGTTGACCGGACTCCTTGCCGAGCAGGAGTCGGTGCTGGGGTCGGCCGCGTGGCCGAGCGCGTCGGAGAACGCGCCGAGCAGCGCGAGGTCCGCTTCGGTCACCTCGACCTTGGCCACGTACGCCACGTTCCCACCGTCCGGGCCCACCAGCAGCAGAACGCCGTGCAGTTCGTCCTCCGTCTCCTCCACGAACTCCGGCGTCCCCTCCGGGAACGCGTCGAGCACCCGCAAGTACGCCTCGAAGACGTCCTCGATGACGACTCCAGGGATCGGCACCCCTGCGGCGCCCGGGACCAGCGCGTTTCGGAGCGTCAGGAACAGCGGGCCCTCCAGCTCAAACAGGCTGGCCAGGGCGCCCGGCACGATGGGCAGCAGCAGGGCACGGGTGGGAGGCATCAGGCTCACTCTCGGTCAGCGGGACGGTGTCAGGATGTCCCCTGACGCAAGCCTCCCAGTCCCGGCTGCTGGTTGTTCGCCGTTCCGGCCGACCGGTCAACCCCGGCTCCGGCGGGTTCGACCTCTTCGGAAGCAGCCCAAGATCATCTCACCGGGACTTTCTGTACGCCAACTACTCACGACCGCTATCGGGCGGCCCCTCCCTTGTGACGTCCGTCCCGCAGGTCAGACGGTCTGCGGGTGGGGAGATCCATCGAGCAGATGTGGGGTCACCCCCGAGCGGCCGGTGGCCGGGTTTTCAGGAAGCGCCATCACCCGCGGGGAATCCGCGACCTCCACCGGGAGATCACCAGGTATGCAGGCGCGGCGACCCCATTGCGGGGGCACAACTCGGCGTACTGGACCAGTCGGTGAAGATGATGCACTGCCGGGCACCGCGGGTGACGAGGTTCCCCGTGTCGCCAGAGCTGCTGCCGAGGTACCACGGCGGAACCGCGGCGCTGACGAGCGCCCCCGTAGTCCGCCGCGGCGCCACAGCGAACGCGCCCTGCGGGAATCAGCTGTACCCGTAAGCGCGCACGCCATTGAAGTTCATCGTCCGCTCAAGCTCCTGCTGCGTCTGCTCAGCCGTCCGGCGTGCTTCGGCCGGGACATCACCGCGCTCGTCCACGAGCCTGGCATAGATGGGGGCGTCTGATCGGTCCACGGGGCTCACGGTGGAAAGGTCCTTCCTTCGAACTGCGGTCCCGCTTCCGGCCGGCGGCCGGAAGCGGGAGCCGAGTCTACGGACACCCCGGCGGAGGCAGCCGCCCCCCTCCCCTTTAGCGAATGTCGCCCTTCCAGTCCCAGCGTGGTGGATCGTCCGCCCGGGGTGCGTACGTTGCCCGGCCCCCGGGGCCCAGCGAGGCGAGCTCGGAAGGCAGCGCCGCCCCTTCAGCGAGCTCTCTCGGCGTCCAGCCGGTTACATCCAGCAGCAGCCCGTCCAGCGGCCCGCCGACCAGCTCGCGATAGACACGCCCCGGCTGCGGTCCCGGATCGGGATCATCATGGTCGGCGCCGTAAACCCGGCCCCGCATCAACTCGTCCATGCCCCCACGATCCCAGTCCCCACTGACAACAGCGCCGCCGAACGGCCTGCCGACCCGCCGGAACGCGAACGTGCCGGTCCCCACAGTCTTCTGGCAAGGAGGGTGCCGATGGCCGACGCAATAGTCTGGCGCTGCTGGGCCCGGCGGCGCGGTTTGCGGTGTCAGGGTTCCCACCCAGAACTGTGAACGCGCGGGAAGCTGCAGCCATCGCAGGGCGTCAGCGGCGCGACTCCGCCCGGGTCGCTCCGATGCCTGCGGTCACCACCAGTGCGGTTCCTGCGAGTTGCAGGGCATCGGGTGTCTGCGCGATGAGGATCATGCCGGCGAGGAGGCTGACGGCCGGTTCGAGGCCTGCCAGCGTGCCGTAGGTCGTCTTGCCGATGCGCTGCAGCGCCTTCATCTCCAGCAGGAACGGCACGAGAGGCATGAGCACCGCGATGCCCGCCGCCGCGGCGGCCGTCTGCCAGGTCAGGGCCGCGACGGCTGCAGGCGCCCCGAAAGGTGCGGCGGCCAGTGCGGCGACGCTGAGCGAGACCGCCAGCGCGTGCGGCGCACTGAAACGGCTGCCGACGTGCGCCGTGCCGACGACGTAGAGCGCCCAGCAGGCCGCCGACCCCAGTCCGAAGAGGATGCCCGTCCGGCTCGTGGCGCCTGTCCAGGGCGCGGTGAGCAGCAGGACGCCTGTCGCGGCGACGGCGAGCCACGCCAGTTCCCTGCTCCGTCGCGAGGCGACGACCGCGACGCTCAACGGTCCGAGGAACTCCAGTGCGGTGGCCGTGCCCAGCGGAAGACGTGCGCTGGCCTCCGAGAAGAGCAGCATCATGGCCGCGCTGACGACGCCCAGCAGGGCGGTGGCCACGAGGTCGGCGCGGCGGGCCGCCCGCAGCGTCCGGCACAGGGACCTGCCGGTGAACGCGAGCAGAAAGATGCCGGCGAAGCTGAGGCGCAGCCAGGTCGTGCCGGCCGGCCCGAGCGCGGGGAACAGCTCGGTCGCCAGGGCGCTGCCTGTGTGCAGTACGGCCATAGCGATCAGGACCAGCACCGCACCGGGCACACGGCGGGGTCCGGAAGGTGCGTTCTTACCCGTCGGGGTGGCAGTAGCGGGGGCGGCGGTAGCGGTCACGGTGCCATTGGACCGGGACCCGTCCGTTTCTGTCCACGGGCCAATGGTGGATACACCATCCACTTTGAGTGGACAATGAGAGAATGACGGCACCCGACACCGACCACTTCCTGGATCTACGGCGGCTCAGCCTGCTGGTCGACCTGCAACGGCTGGGCACCATGGCCGCGGTCGCCGCGCACACCGGCTACGGAACGTCAGCCGTGTCCAAGCACCTCGGCGTACTGGAAAGCGAGGTAGGTGTGTCGCTGCTGACCCCGGTCGGGCGACGGGTGCAGCTCACCCCGGCCGGCGAACGGCTCGTCGAACACGCCGTGGGTATTCTCGCCGCCGTCGAGCAGGCCCAGTCGGAGCTGCGCGGCACGGCCGACCCCGTCGGCCGGGTGCGACTGGCGAGCTTCTTCACGGCCGTCGAGCCGGTGGTCCTGCCCGCCCTGGGACGGTTGCGCGGCCGGTACCCGCGGATCGTGGTGGAGGTGCACGAACACGAACCGGAGCACACTGCGGAGCTGTTGCGCGCCGGCAGCATCGACCTGGGCATCGTGTACGACTACAGCCTGGTCCCCCGGACCCTGTCGCCGGAACTGAGCGCCCGGCAGATCGATGAACAGCCCCTCTACCTCGCCGTCCCCACCGGCCACCCGGACTCAGCCCGGCCCGTCACCGTGCCCGAGCTGGCCCAGTTCGCCACCACCGGGTGGATCGCCAATTCCCGCGGCACGGACGACGACGAACTCGTCCAGCGCGTCTGCGCCATCGCTGGATTCACTCCCCGGATCGCGCACCGTGTCGACAGCCTCCACCTTGTCAACGGCCTGGTCGCGGCGAGCCTCGGCATCGCCCTGCTCGCCGAATCCGGTATCGAACGCCATCGCCCGGATGTCGCCTACCGCCGCCTGGACCCGCTGGCCGGCCACCGCCGTACCTTCCTTCTCACGCGTACGGGTCAGGACTCCTGGCCACCCATCGCCGCCGTGACGACCATCATCACCGAGCAGGACGGATGAACCTCCTGGTGCTTCTGATCCGTGGAGACCGAGCAGAAAGGTCCTGTTGCCCGGCCTGGCGAGGCAGGGTACGGCTGTCGCCTTGATCGCCAGTCCTCTCCTCGGCCGGGGTCGCCGGTCGTCATGGGTCGGGGTCGCCGGTCGGCCCGGGTTGCTGCGTGTCCCGCCGGCGGGCGTGACCGCGTCACATCGGCCAGGGATCCTCGCCGCTTGCGGGACGGTAGACCGTCAGAGCGTGATGGGTCTTGCCCAGGACAAGACCAGGTGCGGGCGTTGTGGTGACCTCGCCGTCGTACGCGAAATGGGGGTCCTCGTCTATCGCGTCGATTCGGAGCGTACGCAGTTGCGTGGTGGTGAGCACCCTCGAGTTGTGCAGGGTGCCGGTCAGCACGGCCAGCAGAAGCCGGGTGCGCGCCCAGGACGCGTCGCCGTCAACGGCACGGACGTCGAGCAGACCGTCGTCGAGGCGGGCGCGGTAGGTGGGAGCGAAGCCTGCGGGGTGGTAGATGCCGTTGCCCGCGAACAGCAGCCACAGCCGCCGCGGGCGTCCGTTTACGGCGATGTTGATGGGACGGCTGTTGGTCAGGACGCGGGCCAGGCCGAGTGCCAGGGCCGGCCACTTGCCGATCCTGGCCTGCAGACCCTCGCGAGCATGCACGAGTTCGGGATAGACGCCCAGACTGAAGGTGTTGAGGAAGACCTTCGTCTCGCTGCCGTCGGCCGGATCTGCGCGTCCGAGGTCGACGGTCACCGCGTCCCCTGCGGTGATCGCGTCGACCACGTCCTGCATCGACTCGATGCCGAGGTCCGCGGCGAAGTGGTTGAATGTGCCGCCCGGAAATACGGCCAGGGGCACGCGGTGTCCCATGGCGGCTTGGGCCGCGGCGTTGATGGACCCGTCGCCGCCGCACATGCCCAGCGCCCCGCCGTTCTTTTTCGCCTCCCGCGCCGCAGCGTCGAGAACTGCGAGCAGGTCGTCCTCGGGAGAGAGCTCGGTGAGTTGCGCTTCGGGCAGTAGCGCCTGCAGCCGCTCGACCGTGCTCGCGCTGCCGGGGAGCGTTGCGATTCCGGATCCTGGATTGACGACGAGGAACAGGCCTTTCCCGAGCGGCAGTTCAGGGGCCGCTTGACGCGGGCGTACCGCCTCGGCGGGAGTGTCGGGTATGACGGGCCACCAGCGGGACGTCAGCGTGGCGGCACCTGCGCCGATCGTGATCCCGGCGAGTATCGCTCCACTGTGACGAAGACCGGCCCGGTGGATACGGGATCCGGCAAGGGCTGTTGCCAGAGGTGCGACGACGGCGCCGAGGCGCGGGGCTTCCAGTGCGACACCGATGGTGAACGCCGCCGCGACAGCCGCGGGTCCCGACGGGGAGAGCGCGGCCACCGAGCCCTTACGGGAGAGGCGAGCGGGGCGACCCGGGCCGGCTCCTGTCCGCCTCAGCGCGGGCTGGCTCAACGCTTTGGTGATCGCGGACGCGATGGCGAACGAACCTGCACCGCGCAGAGCCGCCCTGCGGGTGGTCCGCCCTCCGGACAGGCCGAGGAGGGCGGCCGCGCCGTACCAGAGGAGTTCACTGTCGGCCACGCGCCCGACAGCGGCCCAGCGGGCGGATGCCGCGGGTGCGGCCGTGGCCCGTCGGAACAACTCGCGGACGGGTAGCTGGGAGAGGCGGAGCCTTTGTCTCATGGGAAGTTCCCTACCCCCGGATTGCTTGCGCAGGCGGGTGAGTGACCGGTCGGAATCTGCTGACCTCGGCCTACAAGGAGCGGCGCGCCGCCCTCGAGCTGCTGTTCCGGGACACGCTCTGCAGGCAGCGTGGGCAGGGCGACTTCCTTGCCCGGCTCCGGCCCGTGGCGCCGGCGAGTGCGCGCCGCCCGGACCAGCCGGTCGAGCTCCACCTCGCCCCGTTCCCCTGGCAGGACGCCGACCGGTCGACCTCGGAGCCGAGGAAATGCGTATAAAGCCACTGACCCAGCTCCTGGGGCAGGTTCGACTGGTCGGCGTCGGCGATACGGCCACGCGTACCGCCGCGTCCTTCGACGATGGGCGCGGCGGTGTCACAGCCAGGCTGCCGGCCACGGCCTCGACGCAGTCGGTAGTCAGGCCTGGGCTCGGAGGGCAGCGGTGTGCGCGCGAACCTGGTCGGGTGTCAAGTAGGCGTCGGTGTACTCGAAGTCGCGCAAGGTGGCTGGTTTCTGCGCCTGGAAGCCGGTCCGCACAAAATCGTCTCCTGCGACCGCGTTGAGCACCCAGTTGGTCAGCACACGGGTCTTGGCGACATTGGTCCTCAGCGCCATCCAGTGGTAGCCGCGGGCCACGACCTGCGCGGGCAGGCCGTGCAGCTCAATGCCGAGGGGCTTGGAAACGGCGTCCTTGCCCCCGAGGTCCACCACCAGGCCAAGGTCCTTGTGCACGTACGGCATGAGCGGTCGGCCGTGCATCGAGGCGATGATGTTGTCGGCGGCCTTCCGCCCCTGTCGCAGAGCGTGTTGCGCGGTGGGCGGACAAATCGCTCCGTCGCCCCTGGCAAGGTCCGGGACGGCTGCCGCGTCCCCGAGGGCGAAGGCTCCGTCCGCACCGGGGACCGTCATCTCGGGCCGTACCACGAGCCGCCCACGGTCCGTCTCCTTGTCCAGAGTGCCGACCAGCGGACTCGCGGCGACACCGGCAGTCCAGATGAGTGTGCGGCACGGCAGCACGCGGCCGTCGGTGAGCGTCACCTTTTCGGGCCCCGCCTCGGCGACGGACACCCCCAGCGAGACCTCGATCCCGCGCCTGCGCAGGATGTCCAGGGCCGCGAGTCCCAGCTTGTCGCCCAGTTCGGGCATCAGCTTCGGCGCGATATCGACCAAGTGCCATTTGATGTGCTCGGGATTCAGGCGCGGGTACCGCTTCACGGCGTGCTGGGTGAGGCGCTGAAGGCAGGCGGCCGTCTCGGTGCCCGCGTACCCGCCGCCGACAACCACGAACTGGAGCCGGGATGTCCGCTCCGCCTCGTCCTGGCTGGCGTCTGCCAAGTCGAGCTGGGCGATGACGTGATCGCGGATATAGGCGGCCTCAGCGAGCGTCTTCATCCCCCGCGCGTGCTCAACGAGCCCCGGGATGTCGAACGTCCTGGTGATACTGCCGGGAGCCAGCACAATGTAGTCGTAAGGCAGATCGACCATTTCGCCTGTGATCTTGCGGACGACGCAGATCTTGTCCTTTGCGTCGACACCGATGGCGCCACCGGGGATGATGCGGGTCCGGCGCTTGCTGCTGCGGCGCAGCGAGACCGCGATGGACTGCGGCGTCAGCACGCCGGCGGCCACTTGAGGCAGCAGAGGCAGGTAGAGCTGGTACGAAAATGGGGTGACCAGCGAGATTTCCACCTCCGCCGGGGACAACTTGCGTTCCAGCCGACGCGCACATTCGATTCCGGCGAAGCCGGCTCCCACCACAAGAATCCTCGATCGTGCCACAGTATCCGTCCTCTCGCTGCCCGACAGGTCGTGTAGTCGACTGCCCCGCCATACCTGCCTTGCACAACCTTTTCCTCGCCAATCGCCCGTCACTACGCTTCGTACTTGCCGCGCCGCCCTGCTTGTGCCTCGCCTTATGGACTTCCGCCGCGCCTTCCCTGCTGCACACCACCCATCCCTCACCCGCACTGCGACTCGTGACCAGGACAGCGGCGGCGCTGATCGGGCGGCCCGCAGAACACGCCGGCGGTCGGGCTCGGCTGCGGCTCAATGCCGCGCATGAACGCCTGGCCAGCGCCGTGGGCCTCGACCAGCCAGTCCACGATGAGGCCGGCCACGTATTGCCGCCTTCGCTGAGTGGGTTGCGACCCTGCACATCGCGGTGGGTCTCGGAGCTGACCTGTCTCACACTCCACCCGCCGCCCCCCTTCGGAGCCGGTAGGGCACCCAGAGGCGCCCTCAACCAGGAAACGTTCCGGTTGCTTCCACGGTGCGTCCGCCTCCGGGACCCCGCTCGTCACCTGCTCACATTCCTCGGCAGCCGGCCGCTCCTCAAACGTTCATCCAATTGGTCTGTACATGCCCGAATGGACTGAGCAGACTGTGCGCCGACCCCCGCAGTTCGACGGAACCAAGGAGCCCCCACATGAGATGGCAACGTTGTCAATCCGCCCGAACCGCCCCTGCTTCCCGCCCCGTTGGCACAGTCCGCACCGCCCTCACCACTCTGGTCGCGGCTGTTGCCGCCGCTGCCCTGAGCACGGCACCCGCATCGGCGGCCGACACCTGGACGGAGGTGGGCTCGGACCGCGCGAACCCGCTGACCGAGAGCCAGGGCCTGACCTCGGTCGAGGTCCCCGCGAGAAGTCCCAACCGCTACACGGGAGTCGGCACGATCCCCTCCAGCGTCAGCAACCGCGGCTGGAACCACGTCGGCGACCCCGACGCCTCGTACAACGGCTACTACATCGAGCCTTACCAGAGGGACTCCGGCAACTCCAAGATGTTCCGCGTCCAGGCACCCGGCGGTGCCTGGTCGGAGTACGTCCACCAGCTCAGCGCGGGCGAGGCGCTGAACAACTCGTGGGTCGCCATCAACCCGAACGGGCAGTTCATGGTGGGCGGCGAGTGGGGCACGATGAGCCGTTTCATCGTCTACCCCACGCCCGGAGTCAACTCCGGCACCTCACCGTCGGTGAACCTGCCGCAGGCCTCGACGGTCGTGCTCGACCGTCCCGTACGAGACATCCAGGGCTGCGACTTCTCCACCCCGACGACGCTCCTGTGCTCGTCGGACGACCCGGCGGGCACGCTCTTCGGCATGACCAAACCGCTGCTCCAGGTGGACCTGTCGGGTGAGCCGAACGGCTCGGCGGACGTCCGTGGCCATGTGACCGCCCTGCGCCAACTCCCGCTGCGCAGTTCGTGCTCGGGCACCTTCGAGGCCGAGGGCATCGACTACGACCGGCGGACGGGCACGCTGCGGGTGATCGTGCTGTCGCCGGGCTTCTGCGTGGCAACGGACAGCAAGACGTACCGATTCACGCGCGGTTGAGCCGGGTCCTCACGGGTGCGGATGAACCGCTGCACCCGTGAGGAACCATCAGCCCGCACGGCCTGTCACGGCCCGGCCCATGACTCAACGAGCCTGTGCCCCCGGGCCTCTCACGACCCCAGGCCGTCACCGACCCAGGCTCATGAGCATGCCCGCGGTGGTGTCGATGATGGCGCAGCCGCGCACAGGTGCGCTCTGCTTCCACTGCTGCTCACGGTCCTGCTGGGGCCGGCGATGGCTGCGGGCTGACGAAGCGGGGTTCGACCCGGACTTCAGCGGGTCCCGCCGCGCCGATGCCCGCAGGCAGTCGGCGTGGTCCGCCGTGGCAACGAACCGCTCGACTTCACGCGCCAGGTCCGCAGCCATCGCCTCCAACGAATCCTTTGGGGGCTGGACGCGGACCTCGGCCTGCCCGGCCCCCGCCCTGGGCGGCCATCGTCGACCGGCTCACCTTCGGCGGGAACATCATCCAGACCGGCACCGAATCGTTTCGGCTCGGCCGGACCAGGGCCCAGGTCGCCGAAGCCGACGCCGCTGCGGGAGCAGTGCGAGAGCGATGAGAAGCACGAGGCTTACGGCGGCGAGTTCCGCGCGGTCCCATCCAGGATTTACGAGGTTCACGCGAAACTGATGACCACCAGACTGGGCTTCGACGATGCCACCGACGCAGCGCAGGAAGATCCCCACAGCCTCTTCCAACAGTGCCGGGAACTGTGCAGATCATCCATCCCGCACCCGGATAGTGGATGAATCCACCATTTCTCGGCCGGTCGGACGCCGGTTAGCTTCTCAGGCGGAGGAACCCGGCCGGGTCCCTCCGCCCAGCCGCTGTCCCCGGTGCAACGACGTGGAAGTCGCCAAGTCCACGCCCCGGCGCACCGGGCCCCCACCCGGCATGACCGGAACGCAAATTCGCGGCCGCCCCCGGGCCGCTGCGTCATCGGCACGTACCGGTCCGCCCGACAGTAGGTTCAACGGCCATCTGTACGCCCCAGCCATGAGGAGAGCCGCGTGAGTGACATCCGTACGCTGCGCAACTACATCAACGGTGAATTCGTCGACGCGCAGGACGGCCGCACTCTGCCGGTCGTCGATCCCACTACAGGCGGGGCATACGCCAGCTCTCCACTCTCGGGCGCGGCCGACGTGGACGCCGCCATGGCGGCCGCCGCGGACGCCTTCCCGGCGTGGCGGGACTCCACCCCGAGTACCCGCCAGACCCTGCTCCTGAAGATCGCGGACGCTGTGGAGGCCCGCGCCGACGAACTCGTCGAGGCGGAGTGCCGCGACACCGGCAAGCCCCGCCCCGTGACGCGCGACGAAGAAATCGTCCCGATGGTCGACCAGATCCGCTTCTTCGCCGGCGCAGCCCGCATGCTCGAGGGCCGATCGGCCGGCGAGTACGCGGAGGGCCTGACGTCGATCATCCGCCGCGAGCCGATCGGCGTCTGCGCGCAGGTCGCCCCCTGGAACTATCCGATGATGACGGCGGTGTGGAAGTTCGCCCCCGCCGTCGCCGCCGGCAACACCGTCGTACTCAAGCCCTCGGACACCACCCCTGCCTCGACGGTGCTGCTCGCCGAGATCGTCGGCGGCGTGGTGAAAGAGCTGGGGCTCCCGGCGGGCATTCTCAACGTCATCTGCGGCGACCGCGAGACCGGACAGCTGATGGTCGAGCACCCGGTCCCCGCCCTGGCCGCCATCACCGGCTCGGTACGCGCCGGCATCCAGGTGGCCGGGAGTGCCGCCAAGGATGTCAAGCGGGTCCACCTGGAGCTGGGCGGCAAAGCGCCCGTCGTCGTCTTCGACGACCTCGACAGTGCCGCCCTCGAGCGCGCCGTCGACTCCATCACCGTCGCGGGCTTCTTCAACGCCGGCCAGGACTGTACAGCGGCCACGCGTGTACTGGTGCACGCGTCGGTCCACGACGAGTTCGTCGCTCTGCTGGCAAAGGCCGCCGCGGACACCAGGACCGGCGGCATCGACGAGGACGGCGTCCTCTTCGGCCCGCTCAACAACGTGAACCAGCTCGCCCAGGTCTCCGGCTTCGTGGACCGCCTCCCCGCCCACGCGAAGGTCGAGGCCGGCGGCCACCGGGTCGGCGACAAGGGCTACTTCTACGCTCCGACCGTCGTCTCCGGCCTCAGGCAGGACGACGAGATCGTTCAGAACGAGGTCTTCGGCCCGGTCATCACGGTCCAGTCCTTCGCCGACGAGGAGCAGGCGGTGGAATGGGCGAACGGCGTCGAGTTCGCGCTGGCGTCCTCGGTGTGGACCAAGGACCACGCACGTGCGATGCGCATGTCCAAGCGGCTGGACTTCGGCTGCGTGTGGATCAACACGCACATGATCCTGGTCGCCGAGATGCCCCACGGCGGCTACAAGAAGTCGGGCTACGGCAAGGACCTTTCGGCGTACGGCTTCGAGGACTACACCCGCATCAAGCACGTCATGACTTCCCTCTGAGGCCGGAGGGGCGATCCGGCAGACCGCGATGACCCGGCGGGTGCTGTTCGTGGAGGGCCTGCCCGACGCCGAACACGCCGCCAAGGCCCAGTAGCGCGCCGGCAATTCCGCCCGGTCGTCGGTGGTGTCGGAGAACGCTTCGATATCACCGGCTTCCTGGCAGATCCGGGCCTCCGTTCGGCGTGATCTAGGGATGTCGCGGGCACGCGAGGTGTCATGGGATCTCTCAAGCGGTGGGAACAGGTTCTTGAACGCTGGCAGAACGCCCTGATCGCGAGGCTCTTCCACAGCGATCCGGTCGAGTTGCTCGACAGGCTGCGGGGTGAATGCGACAACCACGCGGTGGTGTGCAGCGAGAGTCGCGTCGTGGTGCCGAACGCCTACGAGATCGAACTCGCCTCAGGCGTACACAAGGAGCTGGCGCGCCACACCCGGCAGTTGGGACAGGCGCTCATGGACACGCTCGCGCGCCACGGCGAGAAAAACGGCTACGAGTGGGCCGGCCCACTGACAGTGCGCGTCACGACTGCAGCTCACCTGCCCAACGGCCGGTACCGGGTGTCCAGCCGCGCCATGCCCCACGTCCGCGCTGATGCGTTCCCTTCAGCAGCCGAGTGAGCGCGGCGCGGTCGCGGGCTCGCCCGTCCGGCCAGAGAGTCCGTCCCCGTGCGGGCGGCGCCGGCAACTGTGGCGTCCCGGGTCACTCGGTGCGGACGCGCTGCCGCCGTAGAAAAATGAGAGTCGGCTGCGGTCAGAGAGTGAGTAGTCGGACGAGCAACACCATCAACGTGCCCGCTGTGAACACCGACCCCAACACGGTGAACACCAGGTCGACCGTCACTGCGTCCCAGCCCTGGATCGCAAACCGGCGGGAATCTTCCGGATCGTATTGGACCATGACATAGGTCCCCACGCCGAAGTCGCCTCCGACGAAACCACGGCCAAACCTGGATGAGTACTCGCACTCGCGGCCGTCCCGGGTCGTCCAGGCTGCGACCGGGTGGTAAAACGTGGCGCCTTCGTCGTCTCGTCTGACATCGTGACGGACGATCCGACCCTCTGCAGTGACACCTGTGCGACGGAGCGCGCTGGCGCGGCGGAGTCCGTACACGCCGAAGCTGAGGAAGACCGCGCCAATCGTCAGCGGGATGAGAGAGAAGAGCCATTCGCGTTCCATGTGTTGTGCGACGCGTGCGTGGGGGTGTCGGTTGCGAGTGGGGCGGCAGTGGCAGCCTGCCTGCCACCACTGTTCCGCGGGCTCGGCGACACAAGCCGACAAGGTTGGAGCCCATCTTGACGACCAAACTTCGGTGAGCCTGCTCGACAGTCGGCGCGACAGGACACTCGGGCTGCCCTCACCGAGTCGGACTGCCTGATGCCGTCGCGGCGGTCAGCGAGCGGGTGATCACCACTTCGCTGGAGTCGAGAGCGGCTGAGAGGTCGCGACCGACCCGGGCCTGGCGCTGCGCAAGGACGGCACGACCCTCAAGGCCCCCACCCACAAGCGCATGT
Source organism: Streptomyces sp. NBC_01750 (assembly GCF_035918095.1). Lineage (NCBI taxonomy): Bacteria > Bacillati > Actinomycetota > Actinomycetes > Kitasatosporales > Streptomycetaceae > Streptomyces > Streptomyces sp. NBC_01750. The sequence goes on along the minus strand of NZ_CP109137.1, from coordinate 8,670,935 downwards.
GCGGCAAGCCGTACGCCCAGGGGCACAAGCTGTGTATCGAGCTGAACCCGCCCTCCAAGAAGGCCAAGAACGCGCTCCGGCCGCCCGCGCCGGTGAGCCCAGCCGTCGAGCTGGTCGACTGGTGCTACGACAAACCGTCCGGCAAGGACTACATGACCCGCACCGAAGCCTGCCTGAAGACCATCGGCAGCGGCACACTGATCTTCACCGACACCGATCCTGAGAAAGCCCTCACTGGGAACGGCCACCTTCAACATCGAGCAGCGCATCAAGGCCTACCCGAACAAGGGAGGAAGCGGCTCCAACTTCGCCGAGTTCGACCAGCAGATCATGCTGGCCCCGACGCACATCGACCCGAACTCAAAGGCGTCCACATGAAGTGGAACGTCGGATCGACGTGCAAGTCCTGTGTGACATCGAACACCAGGTGGGCGGACGACCAGAACAACCCCACGGGTGTTGACGCGTACTGGCCCATCGAGATGGACGGCCGGTACGGCGGCCGCTGGGGCACCATCCAGACCACCTGGTCCGGCACGGGCAAGGAGACCATCGACCTCGGATGGTCCATCACCGCCACCGTGAACGCCGACGGAAACCCCGCAACAGCGAACTTCGGCACCAGCGGTGACGTGCGCGTCCGCGAACTCGCCCCCCGCTGCGACGACATCCTCAAGGGTGTGGCGCCCGGCTGTGTGCTGCCGTTCTTCAAGCCGACGTACACCGTCGACACCAACCTCTACCCGGCGGCCGGCGCGTACTACTGGCTGATTCGCGCAGTGCTCGAAGCCGGGGTTGCTGACGAAGAATCCGTCGTTGTCCAGTAGACGCCAGACGGCGGGGTTGAGCCACTCGGCTGCCTCCTCCACACTGCGCAGCGTCCGTCTGCCTTGTCCGGGTCCTGATGGCTGGTCCAGCCGCAGTCCGAGCCGTCGAACACCTCGACATGAATGAGCCGACCTCCCGGGTGCGGTTGAGCGTCCCCGCGTTGTAAGCAACGGCTGGCTTGGCCAGGGTGGCGGCCTTGCCCCAGGTCCGGACCGGTACGCGAGCGCCGCTGCGGTAGATGAGGTGGGTCAGACTGTGCTCGGCGGCGAGTCTTTCCGCGAGGTTCGTCGCGGCCTGCTTCGCCGTCAGGTTGCCTGCCGCGAGCAGCGGAACCTCTCGACGTGCTTCATGAAGCAGATGCGCATCATCGACAGGGACGCCTACTGGCTCGATACCCGCATGACCGGGAACTGCGCGGCCACCGAGGCGTTCGGCAAGCCGGTCAACCCTGTCATCTGCACGATGACCGCAAAGTAGCGGCAAACGCCTGAAAGGCCGGTGGGGGCGCCCCAGGCGGGGTGTCGCCACCGGCCGGCTGGGGTCAGCTCTCCGGCATCGGGAGGATGGCCAGAGGGAGGAGGCCGGCTTCGACTGCGGCGCGGTCGATCGTCAGACCGCAGTAGCGGCCGACACCGGTGAACACGGCCAGGGGGAGCTGCTTGTGATGCTCCTCAAAGTACTGTCGCTCCTCTTCCTCAGTCGTGTCGGAGTCGTAGTACGCGGAAGGAAACACCGCGCCTGCCGCCCGTAGCGCGGCGTCCAGTGTCGGTGACCACCCGGCGGGCTCGCCGAACTCCGCCTGCCAGGTCCGGTTGTGGTCGCCCGGCGCGTGGAGGATCAGCTGCGGGGGGTCCCAGCTGTTCATCGTCAGGCAGACGATCTCCTCACCAGTGCGCGGCTCCATCGCCGCCACACTCCGGTAACCCGCGTAGAAGGTCGCCATGCCCCAGTCTTCCAGCACATACAGCCAGTCACCGCAGGTGCCGTACATGGCCCAGTTGATATGCGTCTTGTACCCGCCGGAAGGTAAAGCCAGGTCATTGCGGTCTTTGTACAGGTCCTGGCAGTCAAGCTGTTCGAGGTCGGCTCCGAGGCGTACCAGGAAGTCTTCCGTCTCCACGCCGCGGGCTGCTGTCAGCGAAATGCTGCCACGCATTCCGGGCACGCCGCCGTTCGCATCCTTGTAGGCGTTCTCACCGATCCATCGAATTCCGTCAGACATCCCGCCAAACTACCGGCGGACAAAGAGGACCACTGTGAGGAGCGTCATGCTCACCATCGCCGCGGCGGCCATCATCACCGCCGTCACATCGACGATCGGCAGATGACCATCGGCATCACCGGCGGGATCTGGACGACCAACAATGATGGAAGCCGAACGGGAGCAGACCCAGCACGAGTGCGGCAGGCTCCTCGACCAGATCGAGGCCGAGCAGACCGCGACCGAGCCCTCCGGGGCAGTCGCAACAGACTGGCTCATCCCGGCCAAGTGCGTTCACGACGCCGCCCAGCGCGGCCTCCTCGGCGAGGAGCCGGCGCTTCCGGAGACTCCCGGAACCCTGTTCACCCACTAACCCGCTCTGCAGCACAAGGCCCTGGTCCCCCCCTCTTGGGTTCCAGGAGTCGTCGCAAGACCATCCGCGGGCGGGGCATGGAGATGCAAAGTCCGGGTAGCAGGTGCAGCGTCGGGGGCAGTTGGGCGTTTGCAGCGTAAACAAGGAGACCTGTCATGTTGTTGGCCCACCCTGTGGTCCTGAGGAATCTGATCGAGCAGTATCAGACACTGAAGGTGCTGCACGCCGACGCCGGTAGCCCCGAGGTGCAGCAGCGCATGGATGACGTCGCCTATACCTTGTGCGTGTCCACCGGCACCCAGGACGTTGATGCGGCCCTCATCGCCGGCCGCTATCAGCTGCCCGGCGCCCGTCCGGAAGATGACTCGGTACTCGCTGACTGATCCGTATCGCACCATCGGTGACCGGAGCGACGCTTCGGTCCGCAGGCCCGGCCGGTCGTCGCAGCGCCGCAGTGCCTTGTCGAGCGGTCCGCCGGTTCGCCCCGACGTTCCCCGAGCAGGTTGACGTTCTCGCCGAGCGGCATCACAGGTCGAGCGCCGGGCTGACAGGTTGGCTGCGGTCGATCGCCGTGGAATGTGGCGGCTACGCCTTCTCCGTCCTGCAGTTGGACACGCTGGGGGCAGGACACCGGAGCAAGGGCGTTCTCGCTGCATCCGGGCACAGCCGAACTTACCTGGCCGATGCCTTCGCCACGGGGGACGGCCCGCCACCCGTGAGAGCGGCAGGCCCATCAGCGGCGCTGTCGTACTGAAGGCCACGCTCAGGGGGCCGATTCAGCGGCCTCGCGGACAGCCTCGACGTCGACCGTCACATCGACCATGTCACTGACGACCACCCCGCGTCGCTCAACAGCATCGTTCCAATTGACCTCGAAGTCACGCCGGTTGATCCGAGTCCGGGCGGTGAATCCGGCGCGTCGCCTGGGGCCGAGGTCGTGACCCTCTTCCCACCAGGGTGTGTCCCACTGCCCCAGGTAGATCACGTCGAGCGTCACGGGCCGTGTCACGCCACGCACGGTGAGATCTCCGGTGAGCAAGAACTCCGTTGAGCTCAGCTGATGGATGCGCGTCCCGACGAACGTCCATGTCGGATGGTGCTCCACGTCGAAGAAATCAGCGCTGCGGAGATGAGCGTCGCGCTGGGGCTGGCCGGTGTAGACCTGGGTGGCGTCGATCGTCGCTTCGACCCGCGCCTGCTCCGGGTTGTCCGGGTCGACCTCAAGAAAGCCGTGCACGTTCTTCAGGTGCCCGCGCACGTAGGCGACCATCATGTGTCTGGCTCGAAATTCCGCGCTGGTGTGACCGGGCTCGAAGAACCATTTGGTCGTGGCCATGGAGGCTCCCTGGCACAGTGCCCCTTCAGCCAGGGTAGGACGACCGAGGGTCACCCGCCTGCGGTGAGCGACGCGTGACGCGAGACCGGGTCCCTTGGCTGCCTCGAGGACCCGGCGGGACGGGTACTGCGGGCCGCCGAAGTCACGCATCCGGTCTCGGCGCGGCCACTCGCCCCTCAATGTCCGCACTGATCGTTGTGGTGCCATGGATCGCGTCGGATGACCCGTGGAAGCGGAATGAGCCACAACTGCCGTGCAAGGTGCCTTTTCGGCGAGAGTTGACCTCGGCGCGACCGAGCGGCGGAAGCGGGGCCGCATACCGGACGCGATGGGTCCGCTCAAGTCGTTGATCTGCCGGATGTTGCGGCGCGGCCTCGACGCGCCCCGCGAGCCCGTCACACGGTGAACCGGCTCCTCGACCGGCCTGTGTTCGAGTACTCCGCCAATGAGAAGCGGTATCAGGCGGTCCGGGCACTCCGCTCAACTCCGTTCCGTGACCAAGAATGCGCACAACGTGACAGATATGGCCTGAAGCCTCCTTGAGCCGGGCCGGGGAGCGGCAAAGACTTTCTCCTGCGGCAGAGACGGATGACACGCGCCCCGGGCGGGGCTCGCGTACATCAGCCAGGCCCGAAATCTGAGGAGACCACCACATGCCCGACGCTGGGCCTCGAAGTAGCGCACACCCGATAACACTTACCGATGGCACTGCCACCCGGACCCGGGAGCTGACCGACGCTGACCTCGACCCCATCCAGGCGCTGCACCACCGTTGCTCGCTGGGCAGCCGCGCCCTGCGCTATCACGCGGGGAAACTCGAGCTGTCTCGGGCCGGATGGCGGCTGCTGTCCGACCCGGAGCGCGGCACCACCCTGGTCACCACCACCACCCAGCACACGGACCGCATCATCGCCATGACCAACGTCATGCGCACGGCTCAGCAAGGGGTCGGCGAACTCGCCGTGCTGATCGAGGACGCATGGCAGTCCAAGGGACTGGGCACGGCGCTGGCCTCGCACGCGGCCGATGTGGCCCGCCGGGCCGGCCACCACACCCTGACCGCGTCGGTCGCCGCGGTCAACGCACCGATGCTCCACGTCCTGGAGAGTCTGGATGCGCCGCCAACCCGTGCGACAGGGCCCGTCGTGGACATCCACATCTCGCTGTAGCGGCCCCTCGGGCACCGGTTCGAGTCGACCTCCACCCGGGCTGCCTCGGTGGCCGACTCGGCAACAATTGCGCCGCCGTACGGGCGGCGGCCTCCGTGGCGATGCCGGCCTCGGGCCAGAGGAAGTGGAGCAGGCCCCGCGGCCCGCTCGTACTACTACGACGTCACGTGAACATCCCCGCGCGCGAGCACCGGTGTCAGTGGAAGCCGAGCATGCCGGGTGAGTCGATGTCGACGGTGACCACACCAGGCGGGTAGGCGTCCTCGTGGCCGGTCAGGAGGATCGACATGCCGGTGAACTCCGGGCGCGGCAAGGCGCAGTACAGGGCGTGGCACGTGTCGGGGCCGCCGTAGCCGTCGCGGATCATGGTGCCGACGCTGACCGCGGCCACCATGTCCAGCGGGTCGACCGTCACCGAGGAGAATGCGAGGACCCGGCGCGCGGCGCCGTCGTCGTCCGCTTCGGCCTGGGCCAGGCACAGGGCCGGGATGCGCAACTGCTCCCCCGGCGTTCGGGCCATGTTGCCGGCCAGGAGGCCGAGGGCCTTGTGGCCGCCGGCGAGAGCGGCCACGGCGCTGGTGTCGAGGATGATCACGCAGCAGAATCCCGGGCCGTGCGCGCCTTGTCCGCGGCAATCCTGTAGAGATTGCCCAAGACATCGGGGGCCTGGTCGAACTCGGCGTCACTGATGGCGATACCCAGCAGTTGGCGCACCGCCTCACGGTCCGCGGCGAGGCGCTCCGCGCGCTGCGCCTCTGTCGGCTGCTCCGCCGCCAACGCCTCCACCAGCTGCCCGATACTCACACCGCGCTCCCTCGCCAGCTCGGCAAGATGATCACGCGTCTCACGCGGTACCTGAATCGTCGTCGAAGCCATAGAATCACTATAGGACATTTACAGCACAGGGGTCCGGCGTCCACCGCGGCTTGCGCCCGTCCCGGTTGTGGCCGATGCACTCGGTTTCGATGGCCTCACGGTCACCGGGCCGGCGACCCAAGCCGGGGCCGCCTGGAACCGATACGCCCCCGGCGCCCATGGGCGGGGACGCCAGAGACCCGCGCCCTGGCGGCCGGGGCCGCGTGGCTCTTTCCGGATGCCCCGCCCGGCTTCCCACGCACGACCCGCGCGCTACCGCACGTCGACGCAGCGGGCCATCGGCGGGCCCACGTACGCCGCAATTGGATCATGACTGGAATCCGTTCCCGCCGGGCCGCCTTCCGCTAGATATTACTGGCGGGTAGTAGCGTTGTATCCAGCGCGCAATACATACCTGGTCCGATGGAGGGAAATCGCCCGAGCGTCTCGAATCGCCGGGCCAAACAACGGAGTTGTTGTCCGATGTCAGTGATACAAGCGCCGCCGGGCAAGCGCGTCAGCCATCGTGGCTTAGTCGCCACGGAGACCTGGACCGCCCGTCTGCGAACCCTTGATGAGCACCCCTTCTTCTTCGACCATCCGCTCGACCACTTGCCGGCGGGGTTACTCATCGAGGGGGTGACCGAACTGGTCGAACACATCGCCACCACCACTGCCGCCACGACGGTCGGCCCCCGTCCCACCTGGCGGACCCGCACCATGGAGCTGGATTTCGGCAGCTTCGCCGAGAAGGACCTGCCGGTGGAATTCACCGCGCGCGCCCTGCCCGGAACCCCCGGAGGTTGGCGGGTCAGCGGCCGCCAGCGGGGCCGTACGGTGTGTGACGGCAGGGTCTACGCCGAACAGGCGCAGCCCCCGCGCACCCCGGTGCTCCCCGCGCCGCGGGCCGCGGAGGACGACGCGCCCCGCCGGGCCGCCATGGTCGCCCAAGAACTGGTCCACCGGCACCGCCCCGAGAACGTCCTGCTCGCGAGCTACCGCGACCACGGTCCCGGCGGATTCAGCGCCGACCTGCTCTCCCCGCCCCTCGGCCACCACCTGCGCGGGCGTCAGGACCGCGGCGCGGAGTTACGTTCGCTGACCGAACTGGTCGAGGGGGCACGGCAGTTCGTGACCCTGCTGGGCCATGAAGCGCGCCAGGTGGCGTTCGACCGCCGCTATGTCGTCGCCTCGATGAAGGCCTCCACCGCCCGCGCCGTACGGCGCGCCGAGCCGGTGCGGCTGTGGGCCGACACGTTGCCCTCGGTTCACGGGGGCGACGTCCGCGTCAGGTTCAGCGCAAGCGGCCGGGAGGTCGGGGAGGCCGGCTTCAGCGGATACGCGCTCTCCCCAGCCGCGTACCGCAGGCTGCGCGGCACGACAGGGGGCGACGCACGATGAGCCACCCCGACCACACCGACCGCACCGACCGCACCGCCCGCACCGCCCGCACCGCCCGCACCGGCCTGGAGAGTCTCTTCCCGCCCGCCCTGTTCACCGCCGGACTGATCGCCCTGGGCTGGGCTCTGATCCGCGAGTGCGGCCAATGGTCCGACTCCTTGCACCGCGCCCACGCCGTGCTGATCGGCCTCTATCTGCTGTGGACCCTCCTGGAACTGCGGATCACCTTTCGCGCCGCCCCGCACGACAGCGGTGGCGACGACCGCGGCACCATGCAGTGGTACGGAACCGCCCGGGGTGTTGTCGTCGGCACCGCTCTGTTCGTGGGCCCCTGGTGGCACAGTTGGGGTCCGGTCCAGTGGCTGTCGGCCGCCGTCTTCGTCTGCGGGGCCGCGCTCCGCCTGGCCGCGATCCGCCAACTGGGCCGTTTCTACTCGCACAAGGTGCGCACCCTCGGCGATCACCAGGTGGTCCGCAGCGGCCCGTACCGGATGGTGCGCCACCCCGCGTACGGCGGCATGGTGCTGGCGCACGCCGGCTTCGTCGGTGTCTTCGCCAATCCGCTGAGCGTGGCCGCCCTGCTGGCTCTGCTCGTTCCCGCCGTGGTGCTCCGCATCCGCGCCGAGGAACAGACCCTGATGGACCTGCGGGGATACGCCGACTACGCGCAGCACCGCAAGCGGCTGATCCCGGCGGTGTGGTGACCCGTGACCACCACCCGAAACCGTACCCGTCACCCCGCCGGGGCCCTCGTGCCGCTGCTGGCCGAGGCGCGGATGACCCCGGAGAACTCCGGGCACAAATTCGCCCGGCTCGCGCGGATGCGTGAGGCCGGACTGACCGTTCCCGCCTTCTTCGTCCTGTCGGTGGACTGGCACCGCCGCGTCACCGAACCGCTGCGCCCGCAGATCGACGCCCTGCTGCGGTCGGCGGACTTCACCGAGCCCGATTCGTTACGAGCCGCCGCCGGGCGGATCCGCGAACTGTACGCCGCCGTACCCCTGCCGGAGGACCTGGAGCAGGGGATGCTCGCCGCCTTCGACAAGGTGATCGGCCCCGACGCGCCGGCCGCCGTACGCGCCTGCACCGCGGGCGCCCACGGCGAGGACTCCGCCCAGGACCCCTTCGCCGGACTCAGCGACAGCTTCCTCCAGGTGCGCCGCGCTTCCGTGACGGACCGGGTCCGGGCCTGCTGGGCCTCGGGACACAACGCCGAGGCCCTGCTCTACCGGCACGCCCGCGGCCTGCCACTGGACGCCGACGGCATCGACGGCGCCGACGGCATCGATGTCGCCGTCGGCATCCAGCAGATGGTGCCCGCGGAACGCTCCTTCGTGATGTTCACCTGCGACCCCAGGACCGGAGCCGCCGACACCGTGATCGCGGCCGGCCTCGGCCTGGGCGAGGGCGTGGTGCAGGAGAAGGTCGGCGTCGATCACTACTTCCTGCGCGGTCCGGAGCAGCGGGTGGAACGCGTCATCGCCGCCAAACCCGAACGCCTCGCCCCCGATCCGCAGCGCCCCGACGCCGGACCCGTACCGCAGCCCGTACCGCCGGAACTGCGCGACGCCCCCGTACTCGAGGACCAGCAGCTGAGCGAACTGGCCGGACTGGGCCGCACCGTACAGAAACTCTTCGGCGGGCAGCCGCAGGACATCGAGGGCGCGATCACCGCCGATGGCCAGGTGCACCTGGTGCAGTCCCGCCCGGTGGCGCTGGATCTGACCCTGCGCCGGCTGTGGAGCCACGCCAACATCACCGAGAGTTTCCCCGGCGCCACCACCGCGCTGACCTACTCCTTCGCGCAGAAGTTCTACCGGTCGATCTTCTACGACCTCTACCGGAGGCTGGGCGTGCCCGCCCGCACCCTCCACGACAACGACCCGTACCTGGAGCGCATGATCGGGCTGCACCGCAACCGGATCCACTACGACCTGGATTCCTGGTACCGCCTGCACGGACAGCTCGCCGTCTTCCCGTACTTCCGGGCCTCCTGGGAGTCGATGATGGGCCTGGCCGAGGGCAGCGGGCCCAAGGCGGCACCGCGTCCCTCCCCCGCGCGGCTGGCCCGGTCGATGGCCGGGGTGGTACGGCTGATCGCCGGTCATGGCAGGGCCATGGCCGCCTTCGAGATCTGGTGGGAAGCACTGATCGCCGACCGCCGGGGCGCCGACTGGTCCGCGCTCGATCCGCTGGCGCGCATACAGGACCACCGCGAGGTGTGGCGGCAGGTCGGCAACCACTGGGGCGTCACCCTGATCAACGACTCCGTGCTCAGTACCACTGCGGGCATCACCGGGAAGCTGCTGGAACGATGGGTGCCCCATGAAGGCCCCGGCCTGCTCAGCGACTTGCTCTGTGGGGACGAGTCCAACCGCAGCAGCGAGGCGGTGATGTCGGTGCTGCGCCTGGCCCACGCCATCCGTAGCGACCCCCGGCTGTCCGCCGCGCTCCGCGCTGACCCGGATCCGGGCCCGGCCCTCTGGGAGGCCGTACGGGACGGCGTTTACGGAGAGGCCTTCCGGGCGGCGGCACTGGAACACCTCGACCGGTACGGCGACCGCGGCCTGCAGGAACTCAAGATGGAGCAGCCCAATCTGCGGCAGACCCCCTGGGTGCTGCTGCGGATGGCCGGCGAGTACGCCGCCACCACCCTCGACGGGCCCACACTGCGCGCGACCGAACTCCAGGTGCGCGCCGCCGCCGAGGAGCGTCTGACGGCAGCGCTCGGCGCCCGCTCGCCAAGGCTGCGGCTGCTGCGCACGCTGCTGGCCGCACTGCGGCGCAGCATCGGCCACCGGGAGAACTCCCGCTACTTCCGCAGCGAACTGTTCGGCTACAGCAAGGCCATCTTTGTCTCGCTGGGTGAGGACCTCCACGCGCGCGGCGTGTTGCGCGCCCCCGTCGACGCCGTCCACCTCACCCAGGACGAGCTCTTCGGCTGGTACGACGGCAGCGGGGTCAGCGGTAGCCTCCAGGCCCTCGCCGACGCGCGCCGGGGGGAGTACCAACGGCCCGGGCCGGACCTCCCGATCGGCTTCAGCACCCTCGGCCCGGTACGCGACCAGCTCCCCGACGGCCCGGCCACGGGGCCGCAGCACGAAAGGCACGGCGACGGAGAACTCTCCGGCCTGGGCTCCAGCGGCGGAGTGGTCCGCGGCACCGCGCGGGTGGTGCTCGACCCGCACCGGCCCGTCGAACCCTGCGAGGACCTGATCCTGGTTGCCCGGGAGACCGACCCTGGCTGGCTCTTCCTGATGCTGGGGGCGAACGGCCTGATCGTGGAACGCGGCACCCTGCTCTCGCACACCGCCATCACCGGCCGCAAGTTCAACATCCCCACGGTGGTCGCCGTCGCCGGCGCCACGACCGCCATCCCCGACGGCGCCCTGATCGAGATGGACGGTTCCACCGGCCGCATCAAGATCCTGGCGCCGCCTCCCCCTGCGGCGGCCCCGGACCACGGCGGGGAGGCGAGCCGATGAGGACGGCAGTCTCTCTCGCCCGGTTCACCATGCAGGTGTTCACGCCCCATGTGTACGTCACCTACGCCACCTTGTGGGTGCTGTCCTTGGAGGCCGCCGCCGCGGCCACCACCCACACGCCCTGGCACCCCGGCGCCGGCACCGCCGTACGCTGCGCTTCGGCCGTACTGGTGCTGTTCTACCTGCGGGTCGTGGACGAGCAGAAAGACCTCGACTACGACCGGGAACACAACCCGGACCGCCCCCTGGTGCGGGGCACGGTCACCGTTGCCCAACTGCGCGGCGCCATGGCCGGGGTGGCCGTACTGCTCCTCGCGCTCAACGCGCCGCTGTCCCCGCTCTCCCTCATCCCGCTCGCCGTCGGCCTCGGCTACGCCTGGCTGCTGGTGGTGGTGGAACGGCGGTCGGCCCGGGTCAGGGACGGCCTCCTGCTCAACCTCGCCGTCACCCACCCCGTGCAGCTGCTGCTGAGCGCGTACGTGTACCTCTCCCTCACCGACTCCACCCCTGTCCCTGCCCGTTGGACGGCGTTGCCGCTCCTGCTCGTCTTCGCCTGCGTCTTCCTGCACTTCGAGTTCGCCCGCAAGACCCGCTGGCACAACGAACCCGGCTCCCGGATGTACTCCGGCGTGATCGGCCCGGTGCCCAGCGCCCTGGTGGCGCTGGGCTGGGCCGTCCTCGCCGCCGTGCTGGCCGCGGCGCTGCTGCGCGACCCCCGGGCGCTGCTGCCGTGCGTCCTGCTGGCCTTCCCCGGCGCCGCGGCGCTGCGCTTCCTGCGCCGCCGTGCCCCTTCCTGGCCGGTGCCCGCCGCGATGGTCTTCGTGGTCGGCTTCCTGCTCGCATTGCTCACCTCGGCGCTGCTGATCCAGGCCGCCGAGCCCGGAGGTATCTGATGACGACCGTGCTGATCACCGGTGCCGCCGGCTTCGTCGGCAGCGCCGTCCACCGTCAACTGCGCGGTGACTCGGCGGAGTTGCGGCTTCTGGTCCACCGCAGGCCACCGGAAGAGGACAGCGGCGCCCGTCTCGTCCCCGGCGACCTCACCCGCCCGGACACACTGCGCGGACTCTGCGAAGGTGTGGACACCCTGGTCCACCTCGCCTGCACCGTGGACGAGGACGACCCCCAAGCCTGTGAACTGGTCAACGACCGGGGCACCGTCGCGCTGATCGCCGAGGCGCGCCGCGCCGGGGTTCGGCGGATCGTCCACCTCAGCACCGCCGCCGTCTACGGCGAAGGCCCGCACCGCGGCGCCGCCGAGAACGACCTCGTACCGGCCCCGGTCTCCGCCGTGAGCCGGACACGGCTCTCCGGGGAGAGCGCGGTCCGCGCGGCCCGAGGCGTCGTGCTGCGGCCGATGTTCGTGTACGGGCCTGGCGACCGCTGGCTGATCCCGCAGCTCGCCCGCACCCTGACCGCGCTTCCGGTCTCCGTCGACGGCGGTCGCGCCCGGCTCTCCCTGGTCGCGGTCGAGGACCTGGCGTCGGCGATCGCCGCGCTGGCCCGCGCCGACTGGGCGCCCGTGCCCGGCGGCGAGGTCTTCCACGTCAACCACCCCGAGCCGGTCGCGGTACGGGACCTCGCGGCGGCCCTCACCCAACACCTCGGCGTCCCCGGCCCCCAGGCCGACATCAGCTATGCCCAGGCCCGTCAACTCCTCACAGGCCGGCCCCGCGAGCTGCGCCACCTCTCCTTGTTCGGCCAGGACCACCACTACGACAGCAGCGGCGTCTGGCGGCGCACCGGCCATACCCCCGGCGGCTTCGCCGCCCGTTTCGCCGCCGCCGCGCCCTGGTACCGAGCCCATCTCGCCCCTCTCGCCCCGCCGGGGGCCGCGGCCGCCGGCCCGTCGGAATCCGAGACGCCGTGACCCCCACCGCCACCACCACCGAGACCGCCACCGCCCGCCGCGCCCCCGCGGCCCCGGGGGCGCTGCCCCTGCTCGGACACGGTCCGGCGCTGCTGCGCCGCCCCCTGGACTTCCTCTGCTCCCTGCCCGCCACCGGCCCGGTGGTACGCATCCGCCTCGGCGGTCTGCCCGCCTACGTCATCAACGACGCGGACCTGGTCCGCAGCGTGCTCGTCGGCGAGGCAGGCCGCTTCGACCAGGGGGTGATGATCGAGAAGGTGCGCCCACTGCTCGGTTCCGGGGTCGGCACCGCCGACGGTGCCGAGCACCGCAGGCTGCGCCGCCTGATGCAGCCCGCCTTCCACAAAGTCCGGATCGCACGCTACGCGGCCACCATGACCGCCGTCGCCGCCGAACGCACGGCCGCCTGGCAGCCCGGCCGGACCCTGCGTATCGATGAGGAGATGAACGAACTCGCCCTCACCACCGTCGCCAGGGCCCTTTTCTCCTCCGATCTGGGCGCGGACGCCATCACCGAAGTGCAGCGCTCACTGCCGCTGATCCTGGACGAGATCCCCCGCCGTGCCATGCTTCCCGACGCCCTCCTGCGGCTGCCCACCCCCGCCAACCGCCGCTTCGACCGGGCCGTACGACGGCTGCGCTCGGCCACCCGCCACGTGGTGGACGCCGCCCGCGCCGACGGCACCGATCACGGCGACCTGCTGTCCGTCCTGCTGCTCGCCGAGGACGAGGCGACCGGAGCGCGGCTGACCGACGACCAGATCCACGACCAGCTGGTCAACATGCTGGTCGCGGGAACCGAGACCACCGGCGCCACCCTCGCCTGGACCTTCCACGAACTGGCCCGCAACCCCGCCGTCGAACACCGCCTCCACCAGGAGACCGACAAGGTCCTCTCCGGACGCCCGGCGGTCTTCGAGGACATCCCGCGCCTCCCCTACGCCGTGCGGGTGGTCCAGGAGGCGCTGCGCCGGTATGCGCCCTGGATCATCCTGCGGCTCTCCCCGGGCGAGGTCCTCCTCGGCGACGTGTGCATACCGGCCGGCGCCACCGTGCTGTTCAGCCCGTACGTCCTGCATCACCAGCCGGAGTTGTACCCCGACCCGCTCGCCTTCGACCCGGACCGGTGGCTCCCCGAACGCGCCGCGAAGCTGCCCAAGTGCGCGTCCATCCCCTTCGGCGCGGGCAGCCGCCAGTGCCCGGGCAATGTCTTCGCCCTCACCCAGGCCGTGATCCAGGTCGCCACCATCGCCGCCCGCTGGCGCCTCCACCCGGCCGAGGGCGGCCCCCGTGTCCGCGAACTCGCCCGCGGCGCGGTCGTCCACCCCACCGCCTTGCCCATGCGCTGCCTCCCACGCGAGCATCCGTATGCGCGGGAAGGCGACTGGAACCCGATCACGGCCTGACAACGTCAGCCGGCGCCTCTTTGCGCCGCCAGATGCCGTCGCGTGTGCGGTCCGGGGGCGGCGCACCCGCCTCCCGCCCGGGCAGCACTTCGCCCCACCCGTGACAACACCGGGCGGGGCGAAGTGATCAGGGTCCCGAATTCGCCGAGGGCACCCCGGACGGTTCGAGGCCCTCGCAAACACCCCTGGCGACGCGGTCTCACGTCCGGTCGAGAACGATGGAGTTGATCGGTGTGAAATCGAGCTGAATGCCCATTCGCGGCAATATTTGCTTGGTGCACCCTACGCCGTTGTACCCGGTGCACGTCTCAACCCACGCGTTGAGCGACGAACTCGGAGTCTGGTTGTTCACCAACCAGTGGAGACCGAATTTGTTGCTCAGGTTGTGGGCCCCGTAGCTCCAGTAGATGTCCGTAATCCTGCTGGGGTCGAGTCCGTCCCAACCCTTGCTCGCGTCCTGGGCGTAGAGGCAGGCCGCCCCGGCCGGGCACCCGTAGTACGAGTCAGTGGCGGTCCACGCCGCGGCCGTGCCGGCACCACCACTGCCGCTGACCGCGAGGGCGGAGGCACCGGTCATCAGATGACCGGAGCCGGCGGACTGGGCGGTGCCCGGGCGCGCGCCGGCCGTCTGGCCGGATGCGGCCGTGGCGGCGCCCATCCCGAGCGTGAGCAGGGACGCCGTTCCCAAGGCGGCTAATGCGACTGAGAGTTTACGTTGGGTGATCTTCATCGATTCCCCCTGGTCAACAGCCGCCGACGGCGGCCACGCCTGCTTGCACGGTCTGGGCGAGCAGCTGAACTCGGCCGCTCCCGTCCGGTCCATCCCATGCTGAACCACCCTGGAGGTCACGGCACAGCCTTTCGACGGTGCTCGAAACGTTCGCACATTGACCCTCGATCGATCACATCCCTGACCATCCATCAGGCCCTTGAACGCTGCACCCTCAAGAAGAAGAGGGGCCGTGCGGAGCTATTCCATGCCCGCGACAGCCATCTCACCCAGCAGCGACCAGTCGTCTTGCGGGATCTTTGCGTTCACGATCCGGGGTGTCTCGGCCAGGTGGCTCGGCAGAGTCCGCTGCGCGCTCCTGAAGTGCTCGGACTGCACGTGCGAAGCGCCGGCATCGTCGTCCCGGAAGGCCTCGACCAGCACGTACTCCGTGGGGTCCTCAATGCTCCGCGACCATTCGAACCACAGGCAGCCCGGCTCACCGCGCGAACCGGCGGTGAAGTCGGCGACGATCTCAGGCCACCGGTCGGCGTACTCAGGGCGGACCTTGAACTTAGCCGTAATGAAAATCATGGGATTCCTCTCGCTGGACTGTCCACAGCCTCGGGAGTGGACACCGGGTTTCATGCGACGCGTGTCAGATTACGTGATGTGATCATCCACGTTCGAACTCGTCCCGGGGTGAGGTCGCCCATCGCCGGAGTGGCGTCAACCACCAGTTGTCGTTGACCAAGGCTCGGCCGTGCACGTTCGGGGGGCATCGGGCTACGCGAACCGGGCGGTGAGTATCAGCTGCCGAGCCAGGGTCTCGTAGCGCCGTGGCCGCGGCGGGCTCGCTGCAGCCAGGTGGCCAGCTTGATGCGTTGCGCTCACCACCACTGAGCTCCGTCGCCGGCTGGCCGGCAGGGCCGCCGCGCGACTGCAGACTGCTGGCGCAGGCCGGCCGGGCGCGTGCCCGAGTGGCCGCAGCGGCCACCCAGACCGTCGGCACCCTCGCCAACAGCGCCGAGCAGGTCGGCAGACGACTGGCCGCTGCCTACCGGCAATCCCACCCCTCCGCACGTGTCCGCATCCGCGAGGCCGACCCGACCGACCCGACCACCGGACCGCGGGCCGGCCTCGTCGACGCGGCCCTGGCCCGGGCACCGTTCGACGACAACGGCATCAGAACCCGCGTGCTGCGGTCGGACCCGGTCGGCGTGGTCCTATGCGCCGACGACTCGCCCGCCGACCGCGACAGCCTGAACTTGGACGATCGCGCCGACCGCCGATGGTTCCGGTTCCAGACGGCGCAGAGGACCCAGTGCGGCGGGCCTTCTGGACGGGCCCGTCAGACGCCGGCCGCGACGGCCCCATCGTGCGAACCATCCACGACATGACTGTTGGTCAGTGGCGGCTGCGGCGTGCGGTTGTCTTGCGGTAGCCGAAGGGGCCGGGAAGGTCCACTGAGGTCGTGCGCCGACCTGTAGACGAGTAAGTACGCCTGGCACCATCGCCCTTGCTGAGCGTGATGGACACCGACTTACGGTTGACGTTGAGGCGGACGCCCGGGAATATCCGGAAGCTCTTACGGAAGGTGACGGGCACGGTGTGCTCCTTTCGTTGATCGTTCGTCTTCCCGGACTTCCCGTCATTACGCGGTTCGGTGCCGCGGCGGAGTCTCGCCAACGCTGCCCGCGGGGCAGCTGCTCGGGTTCACAGCTCGAGGACATCGCCCCTCATGTCCGCTTCCACCTCACCAGGAAGCACATCGAGGCCGGGGGCAGCTGTCACTCGTGCCGGGTGAAGTCGTCAGCCAGGGCGCGGACTTGGGGAGGTTCGTACAGTCCAACGGGTCGGCTGGGACAAAACTCACCACCGTGCAGCAATGGATGTGCGAACACGCCCTTGGCATCTCACCCACCAAGGAGGACGAGAAACCAGCGCCGCGGCGCAGCCACTCCGAACACGCGCCGACCGTGATCAACGGGCCCGCCGACCGTCAGATCGGCGGGCCAGGACGATCCCGGCGTCCTGTGCGGCTCTCCGAGGGGAGATGCGCACTGCGCCCCGGGGGCAGGGCGACGGGCATTGGGTCACTCCTGGGCCAGCCACAGGTCGGGGCCGAAGATTTCGTAGTGGATGGCGGAGGCCGGCACGCCTCGCTCGAGGAGTTGGGTGCGCACTTCCCGCATGTACGGCAGCGGCCCGCAGAGGTAGGCGCAGACGCCGTCGGGGAGCTCGATGCCGGACAGGTCCACCAAGCCGGTGCGGTCGGCAGGCCAGTCGCCCTCCGGCTGCTCGTACCAGGTGTGCGCGGAGCCGTCGGCGAGCTTGGTGATGAGCCGCTCCTGATCGGCGCGCAGGGCGTGGTCGGCGGGTGAACGGTCGGCGTGAACGGCGATGACCGGAGCCTGGTGCCCGCGGTCCACGAGATCCTCCAGCATGGCGACCATCGGCGTGCAGCCGATGCCGGCCGAGGCGAGCAGTATCGGCGCGGCCGTGTCATCGAGGACGACGTCACCGTAGGGAGCGGACACGGCGATCAGGTCGCCTTCGTGGACGTGGTCGTGGAGGTGGTTGGAGACTTCGCCGAGCGGGGCGGGGCCGCCGTGCAGCCGCTTGAGGGTGATGGAGCGTTCTGGGGAGCCAGGGCCGTTCGTCAGGCTGTACTGGCGGATCTGGCGTGCTCCGTCGGGCAGTTCGACCTGGACCGAGACGTACTGGCCGGCCTTGAAGGCCGGGGCGGGGCGGCCGTCGGCGGGCCGCAACCGGAAGGTGGCCACGTCCACGGTCTCCTGGTCCCGGGCGACCACCTCCCACTGCCGCCAGGCCGTTCCGAGCAGCACGCCCTGCTCCGCGTACAGGCGACGCTCGATCTCGATCAGGGAGTTGGCCATCAACCAGTAGACCTCGTCCCAGGCTGCGGCCACCTCCTCGGTGACGGCGTCGCCGAGGACCTCCTCGATGGCGGCGAACAGGTGGGTGTGCACTATGCGGTACTGCCCGGGGCTGACGCCGAGTGAGGCGTGCTTGTGAGCGATCCGGTTGAGCAGGGCGTCCGGGCGGCTGTCCGGCTGCTCCACCAGGACGGTGGCGAAGGCGGCGATGGCACCGGCCAGAGCCTGCCGCTGGGCACCGGCAGCCTGGTTGCCGCGGTTGAACAGATCGCGCAGGAGCTCGGGGTGTGCGGCGAAAAGCTTCCTGTAGAACAGCTCGGTGATGGTGCCAAGGGCTCCGCCGACCGCGGGCAGGGTGGCGCGGACGGTCTCGGCGGACTTCTGCGACAGCATGTACGCTCCAAAGTGGTATTTGAAATTCGCATTTACGGGTGTGTGAAAACCCCGCGTCTGCGGGGCAGGACAAGGCGGACGTGGAAGCGGAAGCCCTATCCGGACAGGCCGGGGCCGCGCCCGACGAGCCCCAGCAGCACGGGGCCGGTGGGCGACTCGACCAGGTTCGCAAGGGTCAGCGGATCAAGCGAGGCATAGAACGCCTCTTGAGCCTGCCGCAAGGCCATCCGCAGCCGACAGGCTTGGCGTAGCGGGCACGGCACATCACCCTCGCACTCGACGACCTCGCCGGCCCCCTCGAACTCCCTGACCAGGTGCCCGACCGAGACCGTACGGCCGTACGGGGTGAGCGTCAGCCCTCCCCCGCGCCCCCGCCGCGTCTCGACCACACCGAGGTGCTGCAACTGGGCGACCACCTTCGCGAGGTGGGTGTAGGGCACCCGCATCTCCTCGGCGATCTGCCGAGCGGTGCCCAGCTCCGCGCCGGAGACCGCCAGCCGCATGACCGCGCGAAGCGCCAGGTCCGTTGCCTTCGTCAACCGCATAACGTCACGCTAGATAATGCGATTCTTAAATGCAACTTTGAGTGGCGTGTCCGTCGCCACACCGTGGAGGGGTGATGCAGGGGCATGCAGTGCGGCGATCGTGGCGCCTGGCCGCGCAGCGACCAACCCGGTGCGCGTCGTCGGCATGTCAGCCGACGATGCATGGGTGAAGCAAGAAGGGCCCAGCGTTGGATCGGTTCAGTTCTCTGATGGATGCTCGAAGGGGAGGTCCTGGAAGAGCACGTGCTCAGGCTCGATGAGTGACACGATGGCTCTACGCATGGGGAAGTCGCCGCCGATGTAGCGATTACTCATCCGGTCCATGATCGCGATCGCTTCCTCGCCCTCGATCTCCACGGCCACCCGGCCACGGATCACCGCGCTGCGGTACGGGTTGTGTTCGTCGCATACCGAGATTCCCACCCGACCGTCCCGACGCAGGTTTCTGAGCTTGAGATTCTCCTGCGCGGAGAAGATCGCAAGGCGGTCCCCCTCGACGGCGATCCACACCGGCGAGACGTGGGGCGCGCCGTCACGCATCAACGTCGCGACGTGAGCCATGTTTCGGCCGGTGAGCAACTCGCGTACCTCTGAGGAAAGTTCAGCCACTTTCCGAGCATAGCGATCACCGCCGTTCCACGGCCGCTGACACACCCGAGTGAAGCAATCACGTGTTCGACCAACACATCGCCGTGCAGGCGCTGCTGGGCGACGTACCGGCGCAATGCACCGAGGGCGCGACAGTGGAACCGCCGCCCCACGAACACCCACGAGGATCCGCAGTCTTCCCACGGGTTGCGATCCCGGCACCGTGCCCGGACGGCCGGTGAGTCCCACCCCACGGCTTCCGGCCACCTACTCCGGGTACTCCTGGGCCCGGGTGCTGGGGCAGCGCACGGCGAGGGCCGCGATGTCGTCTTCGAGTCTGCCGCCGCTATAGCGGAGCAGGTCCCGGTGAAGCCGGTCGAGCAGCTCGCGGGGCGGCGCCGGGCCTTGCCGTCGCATCCACTCCGGCAGGGGGAAGAACTCTCCGGTGCGGTCCCGGGTCTCCGTTACTCCGTCGGTGTAGAGCAGCAGCTGGTCGCCCGGGGCCAAGGCGATGGTATCGACCCAGTAGCGGTCTCCGATGAGCGTCGCGAGGTTGAGGGGCGGCGAGGCAGTGGTGGGCTCCAGGACGCGGATCTCCCCATGGTGCACGAGCAGCGGCGGGGGGTGCCCGCAGTTGAGGAGTCTGACCTGGCCGCTGCCGTGCGTGATCTCGGCGAGAACAGCGGTGGCAAAACGCTCCGGCAGGTCCTGGCCGGGGAACGCGGCGCTGTAGCGGGCGATGCTGATCTCCAGGCGATGGACGATGCCCCTCAAATCGGGCTCGTCGTACGCGGCCTCCCTGAAGCAGCTGATCACCGCCGAGGCCGCCCCCACCGCGGGCAGGCCCTTGCCGCGCACATCGCCGATGAGCAGCCGGACCCCGTACGGCGTGTCGGCCGCCTCATAGAAGTCGCCACCGATCCGGGCCTGCTCTTGGGCCGCCAGATACAGCGACTCGATCTCGACGTCCTCGATGAGGCGCGGCAGGGGGCGCAGCAGCACCTTCTGGGCCGCGTCGGCGACAAGCCGGACGTGGAAGAGGATCTCCTCCCGCTCGAGTCGGACATGGCTTGCATACGCGGCCGCCAAGGTAACCGCGACGATCGCGGCCGCCGTGTACGGCGTCCCCAGGTCGGTGTAAAAGAAGCTGAGGCCGATCATGACCAGCAGGCAGAACGTCCCCAGCAGGATCGTGGGGAAAACGGGCCACATCGCGGCGGCAAGGGCGGGTGCGGCGGGCAGGAGGCGGCTGAAGGCGATCTCCCTCGGTGTGGAGAACGCCAGGCCGGCGATGAGGACGGTAACAATCACCGGTGACAGCAGGGCACCGTCCCACCGGCCGCCGTAGGGGGCATGACGGCGCCGCAGCCGTCCGGACATGATCACAAAGTGCATCATATCGGTCAAAGCGCGCATGGGGCTTCGATGGAACACGCAACTCATGCGCGGCGATCAGCCGCGTGAACCGCGGATATGCGGTCCATTCGATCGAGATCACCATCCCCGCCGCTGCTCGGCCGCGCCGTGATGGCGCAAAGCTCGCCCGGGCCGCCTTCCCTCTGCACCGGCCGCACGGTCAGTGACATGATCCTGTGAAGAGTGTTGGGCCGGACTTCACGACCGCTGGCAACGCGCGGCACATCCGTTCAGCGATCGATGGAGGCCACCGAGAAAGGGCAGCCGACCATGCCGCTCGGCGTCATACCGACTGCCGGACCAGTTGCTCAGTAACGACGCATCGCTACTGATGCCTCTGACGTGGAGCCACTCATGACCACACCGCGTGACCTGTTGTTCGTCGCCATGGACATGGAGTCCAGTCGCCCTGTGGAGCAGGGGGATCTGTCGCTCGCGCTCGCGGGAGCCGAGGTGATCGACCTCCTCGGAGCCGAGGCCATCAGCCTGGACGGCGATCACATCGTGCCAGGCCATCGGCCGACAATGGATGATCGCCTGTTGGATGAGGCCGCGTCGTCGCTTGATCGACAAGCGATGCATGAGTCGGTCGGCGACTGGCTGTGGCGCAGAGGTCGCGGCCTGTCCTCGGCCTATGTGGCAGCCCTTGAGCAGGACGGCCAGGTCACTCGGCAACGCGGACGCGGGCCCTTCCGGACCGGGCAGACGGTCCTGGTCGATTCGCCCGCTCGCCGCCGGGCGACGGACCGATGGACATCGGATGAGCCCGTCCTCGCCGCCCTTGCCGCCGCCGTCGGGATTGTGGACAAGCGGACGGAAAGTTCTCCGAGCCTAGACGACGACGCGGTGGCGACAGTTCTGGCGGCCGTCAATGACGCGGTGGTGGAACTGGAAGCCGTCCGGCAACGGCGAGCCGTCGAAGACGCGGCCTTCGACAACATTTGGCGAGGCCAATGACGAAGGCGCGCTGATGGCGAGGCCCGCCACCAGCCTCATCACAGACTCCTGGCTTCCCAGATCGGCAACGGGCCGGCCGCGAAGTTCCGGGCGTGGTGGTGAGCGGCCACGATACTTCCGGCGGCCACAGACCCGCGGCGGCCGGAAGCCGCTACGCGGCCCCCCTCGGCGACCCGAGTCGCCGACCGTCGGGCTCGCGACTTCCATAGATGCCGATGCAGCCCCTCCCGGGAGACGATGGGGGGAGGCAGAGCCACGCAAGCCGAGCCGCGGGCTCTGATGGGCGCCCTGACACCCCTGGGCGGCGGCGTGTGCAGTGAGGAGGGCCTGGGATGTGTGCAGCCGAGTCCTTGCGGACCGGTCCCGACACGGCGGGCGTCGCTCCCACCGCGTCCGGTGGCCTCCTCGATGTGCTGAGCGTGGCTGCCGTTCTCCTTGACGCCGAAGGCAGGATCGATCTCTGGAGCCCGCAGGCGGAGGACCTGTTCGGCTACAGCGCCGACGAGGCTCTCGGCGAGTTCGCGGGCCGCCTGCTGGTCCATGAGGACCACCTGGAGACGGTGCTGAACCTGTTCGTCCAGGTCATGGAGGGTGGTGGCAGCTGGGCCGGAGTCTTCCCCGTCCGGCACAAGGACGGCAGTACCCGGCTGGTGGAGTTCCGCAACATGCGGCTGCAGGACGACCAGGGTGACTACTACGCCCTGGGTCTGGCCACGGATCAGGCAACACTGCGGCAGGTCGAACGGGACCTGGCATTGTCCGCGCGACTGGTGTCCCAATCACCCATCGGACTGGGTGTACTGGACACCGACCTTCGGTACGTCTCCGTCAACCCGGCGGAGGAGCGGATGAACGGCGTGCCTGCCGCCGAGCATGTGGGCCGCCACGTCCATGAGGTGCTGCCCTTCCTGGACGACTCCTTCGAGGCGACGATGCACGAGGTACTGGCTACCGGCACCCCGGTCATCGACCAGTACACCGTCGGCCGCACCCCGGCCGACCCGGACAACGAGCATGCCTGGTCGATCTCTTTCCACCGGCTCGAAGCGCCCAACGGGAAGGTGCTCGGGGTGGTGACCTCCAGCGTGGACGTCACCGAGCGGCACCGTGCCGTCCAGGAACAACGCCGCACTGTGCTCACCCTCCAGCGCAGCCTGCTACCCCGCTCGCCACCGCAGCGGCCGGGGCTGGCTGTCGCCTCCCGGTACCTGCCGGCCCAGGCTGCCAGCGAGATCGGAGGCGACTGGTTCGACGTCATCGCGCTCGGTGGCGACAAGACCGCCCTCGTTGTCGGTGATGTCATGGGCAGCGGCGTCAGCGCCGCCGCCAGCATGGGCCAGCTCCGTACCGCCACCCGCACCCTGGCCGGCCTCGACCTCGACCCCGCCCAGGTCCTCCAGCAACTCGACCACATTACCGAGGACCTGGAGCAGGACACGATCGCCACCTGCGTCTACGCCGTATACGACCCGCACGGCGCCCAGTGCCGCATCTCCCTCGCCGGCCACCTGCCCCCAGCCCTCCTCCGCCTTGACGGAAGGCACGAACTGCTCGAGCTGCCCACCGGAACCCCACTGGGCGTCGGCGACACCGACTTCCACACCACCACACTGGCCCTGCATCCGGGCGATCAGCTCGTCCTGTACACCGATGGACTGGTCGAGAGGCGCGACCAGCCCATCGACGCCAGCCTGGACACCCTGCTCGCCCTCCTGGACGACCCCCACCGCTCCTTGGACGAAACCTGCGAGCTGCTCCTGCACACCCTGCGCCACCCCGGCGACCACGACGACGTCGCTCTGCTCATCGCCCGAGTCCTACCCTCCGTGATCAGCCAAGACGGCACACAGCCGCCCGCTCCCTGAGAACTCTCAAGGAGCGAAGGGGCGCTCTGCTCAGACGACGAGCTCGCCGATGCCCAGCATGTTTCCCTCGCTGTCACGGAACCAGGCACCGCGTTCACCCCGTGCGCCCTTGCTCGGGTAGTTCCCCTCGATCTCGGCGATCCCGCCCCTCGTTCGCAACCCGGGTACGTCAACCTCTTCGAACACCACGCCGCGCCGTTTGAGTTCCGACACGACTGTCTCGATGTCGTCGACCTCCCACCCCATCTGAGTGAAGGTGCCGGGCGAGGCTCCCGTCGACAGGAACAGTGCGAAGTCCGCGCCTGCGCACCGATAGAGCAGCCCACCGGGCCGTTCATCGACGGGCTCCAGACCGAGCTGCTCGGAATAGAAACGCCGCGCCCGGTCCAGGTCCTGGGCCGGAAGCCTGGTCGCTACACGTGCCCGGGCCAGAAGGTTCCTGTCATCTGCGTTCATAGCCCCACTGTGCCGTGAGGAGTGGACGGAGAGGCGTACCTGCCCCCCGCCCCGCCATGTCGCGCAGCGGCCGCCTCTGGTCCCGGTGCCAGGCCTTTCCGCGCCCCCTGAGGAACCAGAGGTCCTGGCAGGGCTGGGCCTTCATTTCGTCCCGAGGGTCGGTCAGATGGGGTCTGCGGTCAGCGTGTTGCGCCTTCGGCAAGAGACCGCGCCGGGATGCGGCGCACCTCACCCCGGAAAAGACTAGGAGCATATTTTCCGTTCCGGCTGCCGCCCGCTTCTTCTTCGATTGAGGTTCCCGGTGAATCCGATTGGTGATGCCTGTTCGTCCCAGCAGATAGGCCAGGAGCCTGTCCCGCCCGACCCGGACAGACACGGCGAGACCGCCGCCGGCCGGGGGCGGATACACCGGGCGCTGGCTTGGGCGGCTGCGGGCATGCTGCTCACGGGCTGCTTTGCTGCCGGTCAGAACGGAGCCGGTGACCGGGGTGGACGTTCCCCGGTGGAGAGCCAGGCGCCGGTGACGTCGGGTAAGGGGGAGCCGGCCAAAGCGCCGTCAAGCAGCCGCAGCCCCGGCACACGGACGCCGGCTCCGATGGATGTCAAGCGTGCGCTCGCGCGTTCCATCGAACCGATCCGAACGCGGAGCGGCACTCAGATCTCGGTCGCTGTTCTGGAACCCAGGAACGGTCGGCGAGCGGTGTACGGCTCGCAAGCGCACGTCACCGCAAGCCTCGTGAAGGTGAATATTCTGGCGGCCCTGCTGCTACGCGCCCAGCGCGAGAGGCGGCCGCTCACCCCGTGGGAGGAATCGACCGCCGCTTCGATGATCCGGAGCAGCGACAACGCCTCCGCCAATGCCCTGTGGGACCGGATCGGCGGCGGTCAAGGACTCACTGACGCCAACAGAACCCTGAGGCTGACCTCCACCCAAGCCGGGTCGGGCCCCCACTGGGGGCTCACCCGGACCACCGCGGCGGACCAGCTGGCCCTGCTGTCCGCAGTGTTCGACGACCATTCACCGCTGAACCGAGCCTCACGCGACCTGATCCAGACCCTCATGGGCCACATAGACGCCGACCAGGACTGGGGGGTGTCCGCGGCAGGCAGCCGTTGGCAACTCAAGAACGGCTGGCTGCCGCGCCCCGACTCCCAACGCTGGGCAATCAACAGCATGGGACGGGTGAAAGCACACGGGAGCACCTTCTACCTCGTGATCCTCTCTCAGGGCAGCTCGAGCATGTCCCACGGCATCTCCGCCGTGGAGCAGGCAGCGCAGTCAGCCGTACGTGTCCTTTGCAGCACACCCCCTCCTGTGTCCCCGATCATCCGCTGACCTCTGCCCTGTCGGCCCCTGCCTCGGGAGAAGCAGGGGCCGGGTGGGCGACCTCCAGCGGTCAGGGCCCGCCGGTGCAGCCCCTCGGCCGGCACGGCGTACAACCGCAGCGGCGACGGGGTGGGCGCGGTTCCAAGGAGTCCGAACGGCGTATCGGTGATCGCACCCGCGACGGCAGGGCACGGGGTCATAATCTACTTGTGGAAACCGAACACGGGGTGCATCTGACCAGCCAGAAGGGCCCGTTACCGGAGCCGAATCCTCCGGTACCGTCCTGGCCGGTGTGGCGGGCTGATTTTCCCGTCACCGCCCCGGACGGACATCCGTACCTGCTCGCCACGGTGCGGATGACTGTTCCCTCCGGCAGGCACTGGCAGCGCCACCGGCTGGTCGAAAACCATGACCTGCACACCCGCCTCGTCCCCCTGCTGGGCGTCCTGCCGCTGAGTCACTCCTTTCTGCAGGAGCCACACGGTGGACAGAAATGCCGCTTCCACGACCCTGCCGTGAAGGTGTGGCAGGACAGCGACCCCGACCGCTGGCCCCACACCCTCTACCGCCGGTTCGCCGCCGAAGACGGACATCGCCAGGGGCTCGGTGAAGTCACCGTCACCCTCCGCCTCGAAACCCAGGGCGGCCACGTCCAGCAGGCAGCGCGGACGGTCAGCGAGTGCAACGTCCGCGCGGACGGCCGCCTCATACTCGCCCAACTCCCCCACGACGCCCTGCCCACCGGCATCTGACCGCGGCTCGGTGCCCCGGATATCTGCGGGGGCACATCGGCACAGTGCTGCTCGATGGCGCTCAGGCCCGCCGGTACCGACGCGCCCGTGCTTCGCCGCGCGGCCGGTCAGTCTTCGTGGCTCGAGAGGACCTCCTTGACTTTGGCGATGGCGAAGCCCCAGCCCTGCGCCACGTTCGGCTTCCCCGGCACGGCAATCTCCTCGGGGTTCGTCAGCATGTCCAGCACGACCGGGCCCGGGGTGCCGAACGCCCGGCGCACACTGTCGTGCAGATCGGCAGGGTCGGTGACACGGATGCCGGTCAGACCGAGCGCGGTGGCGACCGCGGCGAAATCGGGGTTGTGGAGTTCCGTGCCGAATTCGGGCAGACCCGCCTGTTCCTGTTCGAGCTTGACCATGCCCAGGCGGCGGTTGTCGAAGACCACCAGCTTCACCGGCAGCCGGTACGTATGGATCGTTATGAGGTCGCCCAGCAGCATGCTCAGCCCGCCGTCCCCGCAGAAGGCGACGATCTGGCGGTCGGGCGCCCAGAGTTGGGCTCCGAGCGCCTGCGGCATGGCATTGGCCATCGAGCCGAGGTTGTACGAACCGATCAGGCGCCTGCTGCCTCGCATAGTGACGAAACGGGAGAGCCAGACGGTGGCCATACCGGTGTCGGAGGTGAAGACGGCGTCCTCGTCGGCATACCTGTCCACGGCGGCGGCCAGTGCCTCGGGGCGGATCTCGTGGTCGCGATTGTCCAGAGCCGCCCGCAGCTTCCCGGTCCAGCGGCGCTCGTGACCGGGGTCGGCCAGGCGCTGCTGTCCTTCCTGCCAGTGTGCGAACCGTTCCCGCGCGTCGACCAGGTGAGCGCGGTCGGCGGTCCCCTTCAGCAGCGGCAGCAGGGCCCGCAGCGTGGCCCCGACGTCTCCCGCCAGGCCCACGTCCACGGGCACCCGGCGGCCCAGGTGCTCCTCACACTTGTCGATCTGGACGACCTTGCATCCTTTCGGGTACCAGTCCCGGTAGGGGAAGTCGGTGCCCAGCATGAGGAGCACATCGCCGCTGTCCAGCGCGTGAGCGGCGGCAGGATTGCCGATCAGGCCGGTCTGACCCACCTGGAAGCAATTGTCGTCCTCGAAGCCCTCCTTCGCCTTGAGTGTGAGCACCATGGGCGCGGCGAGCTGGTCGGCGAGCCGGAGCGCCTCGGTGCGTGCGTCGCGCGCCCCGCGGCCGACGAGCAGGGTGACGCGGGAGGCGGCGTTGAGGAGTTCGGCGGCCTCGGCGACGGCCGGGTCGTCCGGCCGGGAGACGGGGCGATCGAGGGCGAATCGTGCGGGCCGGTCGTCGCTCAGTTCCTGGTCGCCCAGATCGCCGGGCACGGTCAGTACGGCCACTCCCTGCCGGCTGATCGCCGCGCGTACGGCGGACTCCAGCATCCGCGGCATCTGCTCCGGGGAGGTGACGGTGGCGCGGTAGACGGCCACGTCACGGAAGAGCAGGTCGTTGTCGACTTCCTGGAAGTAGTCGCTGCCGATCTCGGCGAGGGGCACCTGGCCGCAGACGGCGAGGACGGGGGTGCGGCTCTTGGCCGCGTCGTAAAGTCCGTTGAGGAGGTGTACGGAACCAGGTCCTACGGTGCCCATGCACACGCCGAGGGTTCCCGAGAGCTGGGACTGCGCTCCGGCGGCGAAGGCCGCCGCCTCTTCGTGACGGCAGCCGACCCAGGTCAGGCCATCCGTGGTGCGGATGGCGTCAGTCAGCGGATTCAGCGCGTCTCCGACAACTCCGAAGACGTGCTGGACGCCCAGATCTTTGAGTGCGTCGACGATCACATGGGCGACGGTTCGTGCCACAGGAGTGTCCTCCGGTCCGGTTCGGCAGGTCGGGGTCAGTGCCGGGTTCAGTGGGTGAAGCGATCGGGGTCGGCCGCCTGCCAGTCGGATGCCCAGCTACTGGGTGCCGATTCGAGAAGTTGTCCGGGTGTGAGCCATTCGTACAGTTCCGCGTAGGAGCGGACCGTGTGCGCGTTCACCCGCTGAAGCAGCATGTGGGGCCGCAGCCCGCTCGGGTCGTCGATACCCAGCGACGCCATGATCTGGAGCGCGCTCTTGACGGTTGCCCGCTGGAAGCGGTGCACGCGCCGTGACTTGTCACCGACGTCGACGGCGCGGGCGCGTCGTTCGTCCTGGGTGGCGACCCCGACGGGGCACGTGTTGGTGTGGCAGCGCTGTGCCTGGATGCAGCCGATCGCGAACATCATGGAGCGGGCGGCATTGGTGTAATCGGCGCCCTGGAGGAGCCGTTTGACGAGATCGCTGCCGGTGGCGACCTTACCGCTGGCCCCGATACGGATACGGTCGCGCAGCCCGACGCCCACGAGGGCGTTGTGTACGGCCATCAGCCCTTCGCCGAGCGGTAGGCCGACGTTGTCGGCGAACTCCAGCGGCGCCGCGCCCGTTCCGCCCTCTGCACCGTCGACGATGATGAAGTCCGGCGTGGTGCCTTCTTCCAGCATGGCTTTGCATACGGCGAGGAACTCGCGGCGTGAGCCGAGGCACAACTTGAATCCGACGGGCTTGCCGTCGGCAAGCTCGCGCATCCGGGCGAGGAAGCGGACCAGTTCGCACGGGGTGGAGTAGACGCGATGGAAGGGCGGTGAGTTGACGGTCTCCCCTTGCGGAACGCCGCGGACCTTCGCGATCTCGGCATTCACCTTGGCGCCCGGCAGCACGCCGCCGATGCCGGGCTTGGCGCCTTGGCTGATCTTCAACGACACGCATTTGACCTGCTCGTGGGCGGCCTTCTTGGCGAACTGCCCCTCGTCGAAGTCGCCGTCCTGCGTACGGCACCCGAAGTATCCGGTGCCGATCTCCCACACGAGATCCCCGTCGGGGCGCAGGTGGTACTCCGACAGTCCCCCCTCGCCGGTGTCGTGGGCGAAGCCGCCGAGCTGGGCTCCGGTGTTGAGGGCCAGTACGGCATTGGCCGACAGCGAACCGAAGCTCATCGCCGAAACATTGAGCAGAGCCATGTCGTAGGGCTGGGTGCAGTCGGGTCCGCCGATCCGGACCCGGGGCGCGTCGCTGCGCACCGGTCGCGGGGCCATGGACGGCGTGAGGAATTCGCTACCGGCCCGGTACAGATCGAGTTCGGTGCCGAACGGCTCTTCGGCGTCGGTGCCCTTGGCGCGCTCGTAGACAATGCTCCGCGTGTCACGATCGAAGGGGCGACCGTCGAAGTTCCGCTCAATGAAGTACTGCTGGAGCTCTGGTCGCAGCGCCTCCATCGCAAATCGGAGGTGCCCGAGCAGGGGGTAGTTCCGCAGGACGGAATGCCGACGCTGCAGGAGATCGTGCGCGGCCACCAGCGCAAGCACGAGCAGTGGGGCGGCCGCGGCCCACCACCCGGGCCGGACCAGAACGGCGGCGACCACGGCTCCCACTGAGAGCGATCCGAGCAGGGCGACCAGGAGTATCTTCAGCACATCGCGCTTGTTTCCCGAGGACCGGTCGCCAATCCATTTGCCATTCGCTGGTCATGCGGGCGGCGGTGGAGTGGTCCTGACCAACCCGCGCTGGGTCACCCCGAAGCGCTGCGTGCGGCGATCTTCCATGAGCCGCTGTTCGTCCCGGTCGGTACCGACCCCCATGAGATGGGCGGGCTGATGGGCGCCTTGTTCGGGGAGGGCATGGCGACGGGTGGACCGGCGGGTGCGCCGGAGGCTCTGCTCCGGTCGGCCTGATGGGCTTGGGGCGAGGAAGGCCTGGCGGCCTTCGAACGTAGGGGCCGCCGCAGCAGCAGATACTCCCCGACGTGTGCCTCGGTCCGGTAACCCTGGGCGATGGCCTCGTCGATCAGCTGGGCCTGCTGCTCGCTGTCGACGGGAAAGGTACGTGGGGCGGTGGTGTCGACGATGATCCATTCCGGGTCCGGCCGGCTGCCGGGCATGCCGAATTCAGTGACGGAGGTGCGGCCGGTCAGCTGGGGGACCAGCAGGTTGGAGGCTGCGACGGTGGCGCCGTCGGGGATGCGGGCCAGGATCCGGCGTGCGGCCGCGACCCGGGCGGGGGTGTGCCAGGCGCTCGGCTGGACGGCTTGGAACAACGGGAACGGCGGCAGCAGGAGCGCGGTCACCGCCGCGACCACGATCAGCGTGTGCCGCAGCAGCCGCTGATCGACGGGCTTGTGGACGAGGCCGTCGATCAACGCCGCGAACACGATCGGCATCAGCACTGCGCTGTACTGGAAGCGGGTTTCCCAGTACAGCGAGTTGTTCGACGAGAAACGCCACAGCAGCGTGGGTGCGGCAGCCCACACGAGCGGCGACCTCAGGGCCATGAACGCTGTGGGGGCCATCAGCAGCACCAGCGTGACGGGTTTGGGGTCGGGGGCGGCAACCAGGCCGACCGTGGACCGGTAGACCAGGGACGCGAAGCCGCCGGACCCCTCCGACACATAGTTCAGGTACGGGTAGCGCCCGGTCGGGTTGAAGGCGGGAATGATGACCAGGACCTCGAGGAGCGTGCCCACGACGCCCACGACTGCAGTCGCCAGCCCAAGCCTGCGCCGGCCGCGCCACACGATGAGCAGGCCGATGACCGCGACGGTCAGCCCGAGGTCCTCCTTCACCAGCAGCAGCGGCAGCGCCCACAGGGCAGCCGCCCGCGGCCGTCCCTGTCCCAGCGCGCACAGCGAGAACGACACGAGTGGCACGGCGAAGGCGACCTCGTGGAAGTCGAAGCCGACTGCGGAGGCGATCCCCCAGGACAGGCCGTAGCCCAGCCCCACGATCAGCGCGGCCACCGGCCCCAGGGCCCCCAGCGCCCACCGGGACAGCGGCGCCACAGCGGCCGCCATCAGCACGGCCTGCGCCAGCAGCAGCACGTAGGGGGACGGCCACAGCCGGTAGAACGGCGCCAGCGTGGCCACGATGGGCGAGAAGTGGTCACCGAGCTCGTTGTACCCGGGGCCCTTCAGCTCCACAACCGGCAGATCCCCATGCGCGTACGACCGCACCATCTGCTCGAAGATGCCCAGGTCGTAGCCGGAAGTCAGCATCCGCTGATGCAACCGCACCGAGACCACCACGTACACGACAGCCAGGACCCCCGGCATGGCCCACAGCGACCAGTGGACCCATTTCTTTACCGGTGACGGATCCGTCCGGAGGGCAGGGAGGACCTCGGCCGAGCGGCCCTGTCCACGGCGCGGCACCTCCGACTCAGCAGACACACCAGACCTCCCAGGCCCTTCCCGGGTTCATCCGATCATCGGTACCGCCGGCCCTCGCAGATCCCACTGCCCCGCCCGGGTACGAAGACCCTGGACGGCGCCCGCCGGACGGTATCGCAGACGAACCACCGCCCAGGCCGGCAGCCGCACACCCTCCGGACAGGCGAGGGGTGCCGGTCAGATCCTAGAAGCTCTTCCGTTACAAACCGGCATTTTTCGGGCCTCGCGTGTTCGACACTCGCCTCCCTCAACCCTGGCCGAGGTGGTGCCGGGCAACAGGTTCGGCAAGGCAGTCGGCGCCTGCGGGTCGCTTCGGTCGAGGGGCCGGTCGCCGTACTGCGCCACGCCGCGGTAGGCGCACAGCGCATGGCGGACACCGGCCCCCGCCCCGAATGATCCACTAATCCACGAGAAGCGCCCCAGAGGAACCAGCCGGACGCTTCTTCAGATCACCGACGAAGCGCCACCCCTGAGGTCACCTGAAGGCCCCGATGTTCCGTGCCGCCCAATCAGCGAAGGTGCGGGGTGGGCGGCCGAGGACCTGCTCGACGTCGGGGCTGATCCGCTGCTCGGCGGGGTTGGGCATGCCGAGGATGTCGAGGGTGGTCTCGACCACGGTCGCGGGCATGAACAGCAGCATCTGCGTGCGGGCCTCGTCGCGGGTCTGCTCGATGAACCGGATCGGCTCGCCGAGCGCGTCGCCGATCGCCTCGGCTTGTTGCCGCGGCGTACTCAGGGCAGGCCCTGTCAACTCGTAGACGTGCCCCGCATGACCGTCGTCCCGCAGGGCTACGGCGGCGACTTCGGCAATGTCGGCCGGATCGACGGTCGGCAGACCGATGTCCCCGAACGGCGCGGCGACGGTCCGCCTGGCCCTGACGGACTCGACCCAGGCGTACGCGTTGGAGTCGAAGCCGGCAGGCCGC
Organism: Streptomyces sp. NBC_01750; assembly: GCF_035918095.1. Taxonomy (NCBI): domain Bacteria; kingdom Bacillati; phylum Actinomycetota; class Actinomycetes; order Kitasatosporales; family Streptomycetaceae; genus Streptomyces; species Streptomyces sp. NBC_01750. The sequence goes on along the minus strand of NZ_CP109137.1, from coordinate 8,638,963 downwards.
AGGATCGTCCAGTCCATGCCCGACTGGCGGACGGCGTCCTCGAAGGACCGTCCCACTCCCCCATGTGATGCCGACTGCGGCCGGGTGGCGACTCCTTGGGAGGACAGCAGCACGACCCGTCCGACCCCGCCGGCTTTCGCGATGTCGAGGATGTCCTGCGGGCTCAACAGGTGCACACCGGCACCGGTGTCGTGCAGGAACAACGCGTCAGCGCCGTCAAAGACGGGCCGAAGGCTCTCAGAGTCGGCAAGGTTCGCCTGCCGGTACCGGACACCCTCCGGCACGTCCACACTCGAGACCCCTCGGGACACCGCCGTCACCTGCTCACCGGCTGCCGCAAGTGCCCGCACGAGCGGTCGACCGACGTTCCCGGTGGCTCCTGTTGTCACGATCACGATTAGCTCCCATTTCCATATGCACGGTGGTCATTCGGTCGTCATTCACGGTGGTCATTCAGGTTGGTTGCCATCGCCGCGCCCTCCGGCTCACGGCTGTCGTCCGTACCAGGCGACGAGCCGGTCGATGTCCGGCGCGTCCGCGTCGATGTCCACAACGGCGGCGAACGGCACCTGTCCACCGCGCGGTTCGGCAGGCACCGCGCGTCGCATGGCCGCGAGAGAGACCGCCAGCACTGCCGGGTCCCATGAGGGGCACTGCCCGGTGGCGGTGGCCAAGTCCCAGGTGTGCAGGGTGAACTCAGAGGTGTAGACAATGGCGGCGGCCGCACCCGGCAGAGTGCCGAACGGCAGGCGCAGCGGCCGGCTCAGGATCGTGGGTGGCGACCATACGGTCTCGACCTCGCGGGCGGCGGCGTCCCACGTCTTCGACCAGTCGCCGTCGGCGACGTCGTCCGCGATGGCCGGGATGCTCAAGGGGTCACCGCCGCGCCCGATTTCGGCAACCCTGCGCAGGATGGCGACGAGGTGGTTGGACAACTGCCGGACGGTGTACTCGGCGCAGGGCGTCGGTCCGTCGAACTGGTCGGGACGGACGGCGGCAAGAGTGCGTCCGGCCATGGCGACAGCCTTCGCGAGGTCCGGACGGGGATCGGCGCCAGGGGCGATTGCGCGTGTGGCAGTGTCGGCGGTCACCGTCTCGGCGACGTTCGTGGTTTCGGTCATGACCCCCATCCTGGAAGCCAAATAGGCCATCTGCTGGCCAGTTCCCCGACTCGAATTGACCTGGAGTTCGAACCTCATCAACGGCAATACAGAGGGGGACGCCATGCGCCGGATGCTGAAGACAGTCGCGGCGGGGGCTGCCGTGCTCGGCAGCGTGATCCTGGGCTCCAGCCCGGCCGTGGCCGCGCCGCAGGTTGATCAGTTCGGCGGCTGAGCCAATGAGCCTGTTCTCCCGTTGAGCGTGGTGAAGCACGAGGACGACGGGGACGATCGGGGTGACGTGCTCCGAGGGCAGCCCTGGTCTGCTCGCCGATGCAGCGAATCCCGGCCTGGGTGCTGTTGCGACGGCGCCGGCACCGCTTGCCCCGTCGGCCGGACGGTCTGACGGCCACCGGGTCCCAACCAGTTGCCCATGCGGAGCCAGGAAAGAGCTCAGGGCTCAGCCGGCCGCCCGCAACGGGCATCCGGTGCCGACGCGCGCGTCGAGGTCGGCCCGCAGGGCCGCAAGCTGCGCCATGCGCGCATCGATCACCTTGATCTTCTCCTCGAACAGCGCAGACAACGCCTCAGCGGTGTCTGGCGCTTCGCGCAGTTCCTCTCCGGTCCGTGCGATCTCGGCCAGCGAGAAGCCGAGAGTCTGTGCGGTGCGGACGTACTGCAGCCAGGTCACTGTCTCCGGCGGGAAATCGCGATAACCGTTGGCCAGCCGCTGACCTGTGACGAGGCCGATCTTCTCGTAGAAGCGAATGGTGTCCTTGGTCATTCCCGATTGCGCGGCCAGCTCTCCGATTCGCATAACCCTCCCCGTGGACCGGCGACTTGACCTTGGAGAGTACTCCACTGTTTACCGTCGTGGCATCGATGCCGGAGACCATCAGGAGCCTCGTCGTGAACCATGCTTTCGCCCCTTCCCGCCTCGCCTATCTTCGCGTCGTACGGGCCAGTGCCTGGTATGACCTCGTGGTCACAGCGGGATTTGCCACGCCGTGGACCTACGCGCTCGTGCACGGCGCGCTGTCGTCGCTGGGTGACGCGTTCGGGCTGGGCGTCCTGCCCGAACGCGACCCGATACAGACCCTGTACGCGAATCTGATGGGTTCGGTTGTGGTCGTCTGGGCACTCCTGCGGATCGTCAAGCCGCTGCCCGTGCATGGACTGCTCGACGGCGTCGCGCGCACGCTGTTCGCCGCGTGGCAGGCGTACGCGCTGGCCCACGGAGCCCCGCGCTGGCTGTGGCTGTTCTTCGCTGTCGAGGTGGCGTTCGGCATCGTCCAGCTTGTGCCGTGGTGGTGGGCTCGACGTACCAACCTCGGGGACGATCCCGTCCCTTGTCCGCCCAGCACGGCAGGTCGGCGTCGTTGAGATCGTCGATGATGCCGTGGGTGCGGGTGGCGGTCAGATCGTGAGTGGCGCCGGGCAGCGGGCGAGACCCACCGCAGCCGTCCGAACGGATCGGTCAGTACCTCCAACCAAGAGGCCGGTTGGGGCGGACACGGGCGAGATGACCAGAGCGGCACAGCCACCCGGCGGCGCAGACAGCCTTCCTTGACCGTCGCGATCACCAGGCTGACGCCTGGCGGATGCGGCGGCGCCGAGCGCCACGAGGGCGATGCCCAGAACGGCGGTGGTCGGCAGGGCGGGACAGGGCCTGCTCACGATGTGTACTCCTCCATGTCGGGATCGTGACGACTTCCCGCTTGAGCGTGGAAGCGGGAGACGACCGGCACAGCGTCCGGCACACGGTGTCTTCATGTGCACGCCGTGCACTCCACCGCTCATGCCCCGCCGTTCCCACGAGCACGGACACCGAGGGAGTTCCGAATCTGGACTCCACCTGTGAGGGAAGCGCAGTATCGGGTGTGAGGAGGCCGTGCGACCGGTAACCGGCGCCCGCCTCCCGGGGGACGGAGCGCTCGGCAGTTCCTCGGCAGCCGCCCCTGCCGGGAGTCCGCTCCGGGGGCATACCGGGGGCATACCGGGGCCGTACAACCGGTGCGAGCGCGGGCTCGCAGGGTGCCTGATCATCCCCGGCCGCCGCGCGGCACACAGGCCCCGACAACCGCTCCACCCCACAGCACCGCCGCTACGGGCGCAGTGTGCGCGCCCGCATCGGTGACGGTGCGGGAGGTGACTTCAGATGAAAATCCATACCGAGGGTCCTCGGCACTCCGTTGCCACCGGCACGGGACTCTCGCCGCCGCGCGTGGGCGCCGCCGACGCCGGACTGCTCCTGCTGCGGCTGACCGTCGGGCTGATCATGGCAGGTCATGGGGCCCAGAAACTGTTCGGCATGTTCGGTGGGGCGGGTCTCGACGCCACGGGGAAGGGGTTCGCGGCCCTCGGGTACGAACCCGGCGTCTTCTTCGCCGGGCTGACAGGCGTCTCCGAGCTCCTGGGCGGCCTGGGGCTGGCCCTCGGCCTGCTCACCCCGCTTGCCTCGGCGGCGGTGTTCGGCGTCATGATCAACGCCATGGCCGTGGGCGCCGACCACGGACTGTGGGCCGAGACGGGCGGCATCGAACTCCCCATGACCCTTGCTGTCGTGGCGCTCACCGTTGCCGCCGTGGGCCCCGGCAGCCTTGCGCTGGACCGCTTCTTCCCCTGGCGCGACGGCGGCTGGGGCCCTGCGCTCTTCGCCCTGTTGGCCGGCAGTATCGGAGCGATCATCGTGCTGATGCTGTAGGCGGTGCGGCTGCGGCGAACCCCGGAGGGCGCCGCCCGGCCCTGCCCCGACCGCCGCCGGTTGCCCGGTCGAGCGGTCGGGGAGGCCTCACCTGCCCTGCCTGTCACCCGGCAAGATCGCCCGTAAAGAGCGCAGCACAGTGCGTCCGTACGGGGTAAGCAGCATGGCGCCGGAAAGCGTGGCGGTGCCGGCCATAGCCACCAGCAGGCCCTGCGGTGAGTGCACTCCGAGCACGTCGAGAACGCTGAAGGCTGTCCCCAGAGGGAGTCCCAAGACGGTGAGGATGCCCAGGGCAGATCCGATCTGACGGCTTTCCTGGGTCTGAACGATCCGGTTGAGCTCACTGATTTCGGTGACGACCCGGTCGTAGCGAGGGATCAGTCGATGCTGATGCTGGAAGGCCAGGAACAGATCGTTGGTCCGGTTGTCCGCAGACAGCACCTGTTTCCAGTAGAGACTACGGAAGACGGCTAGGTCACTTTCCAAGGCGCCGAGCCTGGATGGAAGATCTTTGGAGCCCAGCGCCTCCGTTGCCTCACCGGCCAACTCCGCCAGACGATCGCTCTGCAGGATCCCGAATAGAAGGGTGTCGAGATAGAGGGTCCTTACATAGAGTTCGCAGACCGAGTGGAATGGATTGCCCGGCCGCAGGCCCACGAATGCCGCTCCTTGGTTGAGCACCAGGTTTTTCCACGAGGCGGAGTGGTTCATGGCGGGGCCAACGAGCTCTTCGTGACTGTCGGGATGCGGTGGATAGTCAGCGAGAGATGTGCGAGAGGCGAGTGTGAAGAGCCATTCGTCGGTGGCGTCCCACGGAACCCCGGCTTCCGCCGGGTACACCTGAGGCAGTGGCGCCTGTTCCGGCGTGACGAGGGCCAACGTGTAGGGCGCGTCCCACGACTTGAGGTGGACAAAAGGAAAGGCGGCACGGCCCTGCCACGTGATGGTGGCCACTCCGTCCAACAGCTCTGTGCCAGGAAGATTCCATGAGGGAGCTTTGGGGCGTCCCGCGAAAAACCGGGCGACATCAAGAACTTCGGAATCGTCGATTCGCAGGTGCATGATCACGAAGGCGTTCCGATCCCCGTCGGCGGCATCGACCAGTTGGAGTTCCAGTGCCTCCAACGTGGCGCTGCCGTTGTCCAGGGAGACGCGTCGGTGCCAGCGCCGTGGCGCTTCCGCGGTGCCATACAGCACCTTTGAAACAGCGGGGAGGAAATGAGACCTTCTCATCGCCAGATGTGCGCACAGACCGTCATGGAGCACTGGCAGTGGACCGTACTCCCAACCGCATGGTGGATCTTCCCCGACGAGCCTTGCAGGAAGTACCGCGATGAGGATGCGCCCCAAGCAGTCGGTGCTCACCATCCACCACCCCCTCCGGCGTTCTTCCCATGGCGGCTGCCTCTACTCACCAACGGTTTGCTGCAGAAGGAAGAACTCGAGGAGCTTGCCGCGGACGTGGGGACGTTGGTCTCCGCTGCGTATGCCGAGGGTCGGCAGCCGCTGATCTGCTTTCCCGGCCGGGATGCGGTGCGGGGTCGCCGGCTGGTCCCGCACAATCCGGCCTCGCGACTCCGGCCACTCTCTCGGGCACTTCTGCCTGCACCGCGCCCCTCGTATGGTGAGCCGTCACTTGTCTCCGGCCAGAGGGGAACTGATGGTGCGTAGAACGAGGCTCATCCGACACGCCGCAGCGTTCGCCGCAGCCCTGCTGCTCTCCGCCGGGCTCGCCCCGGCAGCATCCGCCGACGGCCCCCCGGCCGGGCCGAACCCGGTCGCCGTCCGGCTCAACACCTACTGGACCAAGGCCCGGATGGCGTCCGCACGGCCCGGCGACACCGGCCCACGCTCCGGGACGGGGCTGACGAACCGGGTCGTCTCCCCCACGGCGGACGGCCCTCGTCCGGGCGAGTACATCCCACCCAGCAAGAGCTTCGACGGCATGCCCCAGGCCGGCACCTTCTTCTGGAGCGACACCACCGGCACGGGGCGCACCTGCAGCGGCTCCGTGGTGCGCAGCCCCGGCCGCGACCTGGTGCTCAGCGCCGGGCACTGTCTGAAGGGCTACTCCGGCACTTCCCCCAAGCGCAACCTGGGCTTCGTGCCGCAGTATCACGACGGCCTCAAGCCCTTCGGCATCTTCCCGATCAGAAACAACGGCGTCTATGTTCCGCAGCAGTACTACGACCTGGGCGAGCACGCGGGGGCCGCGTACGACTTCGCCTTCGCCGTCACAGAGCCCAACCAGGACGGGACTCGACTCCAGGATGCGGTCGGTGGGGTGCGGCTGCTCACCGGGACGGGGTACTACCACGCGCCGGTGCGGATGATCGGGTATCCGGCGAGGGCGCAGAAGCCGTTGGAGTGCTGGAGCTGGACCACCAAGTGGGCCAGCGATGACGCGGCCGACCCGGGCACTTTCCCGCGCATCGCCTGCGACGCCTTCGTGGGCGGGACCAGCGGCGGGCCGATGCTGGTGCCGTGGCCGGGTGGCTGGGCGGTGATCGGGGTCATCGGCGGCTACCACACCGGCGGGAACACCCCCCAGGTCTCGTACAGCGCCTACTTCGGCGCCGCCACGCAGGCCCTCTACCGCGCCGCGATCACCGGCGCCCCGCCCGCAGGCCCAAGTTCCTGAGCCACAGCGGCAAAGCCTCATGCCCGCATTACCGTTCCGCCGCCGCTGTGGCGGGCAGCGGACTCACCCTGATCGCGTCAGCAGGCGTCGTCGCCACCGTTGTCGTACGCCACAACAGACCGACGGCGGCGACGCGAATGGCGACGGATCAGGGAGACGCTGCCGGAGCGGGGGCGCCCGGCGTACTGCTGCCTTGCGCCTGCCGGGCGGACAAGGGAGTGGCGATGGCCTCGAGGGGCTTGCGCTCCGCGGCCACGGCGAAGAAGACAGCCACCAGACCGGCCAGGACCATCAGTGAAGCACCGACGCAGAACGCCAGCACTGCGTCGCCCACGACCCCGCTCGCCGTCAGATCGGCGAAAAGCAGCGGCCCGGAGATGCCGCCCGCCGCTGTGCCGATGGCGTAGAAGAACGCGATCGACATGGCGCGGGTCTCCATCGGGAAGATCTCGCTGACGGTGAGATACGCCGAACTCGCGCCGGCCGAGGCGAAGAAGAGCACGACCGCCCAGCACACCGTCATCGTCGTGGCGTTGAGCCAGCCGTTGCTGAAGAACCACGCCGTAACGAACAGCAGAAGCCCCGAGAGGATGTAGGTGCCCGCGATCATCGGCCTGCGGCCGATGGTGTCGAAGAGCCGGCCCAGCAGCAGCGGGCCCAGGAAGTTGCCGAAGGCGATGGCCGCGAAGAAGTAGCCGGTCGAGCCGCTGGAGACGTCGAAGAACTTCACCAAGATCGATCCGAAGCCGAAGGTGATCGCGTTGTACAGGAACGCCTGCCCGATGAAGAGCGCGAAGCCGAGCGCCGCCCGCTTGGGATAGGAGCGGAACAATGTCCTGGCGATCTCGAGGAATCCGGTGCTGCGCCGCTGCTCGATGGTGATGGCTCCCTCGGGTTCGGGCAATGCCCGGCCCGTCTCCGCCTCGATCTGCCGCTCCACTCCGTCGACGAGCTGCTCCGCCCCCTGTGACCGCCCGTGGATGAACATCCACCGCGGACTCTCCGGCACATGACGGCGCACCAGAAGAATGACAAGTCCGAGTACGACTCCGAGCGCGAAGGTCAGCCGCCATCCGACGTCCTTGGGGAAGATGTCGGTGTTCAGCGCCACCACCGAGAGCAGGGCGCCGCCCATGGCCCCGAGCCAGTAGCTGCCGTTGATGATGAGATCGACGCGGCCCCGGTATTTGCTCGGGATCAGCTCGTCGATGGCCGAGTTGATGGCCGCGTACTCGCCGCCGATGCCGAAACCGGTGAGGAAGCGGAAGAGAAAGAACCACCAGACGGAGAAGGACACGGCGGTCAGCGCCGTGGCCGCGAGGTAGGCCGCGAGGGTGATCAGGAAGAGCCTTTTGCGGCCGTAGCGGTCGGTGAGCCGGCCGAAGAAGAGCGCGCCTGAGCAGGCACCGGCCACGTAGAGTGCCGCGGCGACACCGGTGACCTGCGCATCCGTGATGGGCAGGCCGCTGCCGTCCTCCGAGAGCCGGGCGGCGATGTTGCCGACTACGGTCACTTCCAGACCGTCCAGGATCCAGACGGTGCCCAGACCGATCACGATCATCCAGTGCCACCGGGACCAGGGAAGACGGTCAAGTCGCGCGGGAACCTTGGTGGTTATGGTCCCGGTCGTCGACTCCGCGGCCTGACTCATGGCCTGCCTCCTTCTTCTGTCGACGCCCTCGCCTGTGCGCCGGGCCTGCACCCGAGTACCCCCGGCTCAAAGCGTCAAACAGGGAGGTCGGCCCAACTCGGTGCGCAGGCGGGCGTCGTGCGGGAGCCTGTGTGCGGCAGGCAGACAGCCCACACGGCGTCATATCGCGGGCCGACCCCCGCCGACTGCGAAGCTCCCAAGACTCCCTCGTGCGCGCCCCGCCGCTGCCGGCTTACCGGTCGAGCCGTCCCAGCGGCCGGCCGTGCCACGCGCGCGACAGCAACACGCACACAGGAGAGAAGGGCGACCGGCTGGGACTGCCCGTGGTGCCGGTCGGCCGCCGAGTCGAGACCGCCGACATACCTGATCCGACCGATGAGGCAGTGGCGGCGGCGCTCGCCGGGACAGGCAGGAGCCCGGCGGCGAGGAAGAGCCTCGTGCGGTTCACGAAGTCCGGTCGGCGGCCTCCTGGTCCTGTTGGCCGGCGAGCTGCCCCTGCACAAACGGGTCGCTCGCGGGGTCGTAAGGCCCGTCGTGGTCCGCCAGGCTTTCCACGATGCGCTGCCATTCCGCTTCCTCGATTTCCCGTCGCTCACGCTGCTCGTCCGATGCGGAGCTCTCTTCCAGCGAGTGCTGTGCGGCTCTGAGCGCGGCTTTGGCCTCGTGGTGTGTCATCCCAGTGGCCTGTTCACGAACGGAAGACCACGCGGCTCTGGTCGCGGGGATGGGCTCGCCCATGTCTGATGTGTCTCCTTCGGGAAGCACACGGGAGTGAGAAGGCTTGGTCATGTTGGTCCCAGGGTTGTCGAGTTGCGGAGTGCAGGTCCGTCCGCAGACTGGCGCAGGTGTACGTAGTGGCTGTTGTCCGCCGACTCGGGTCGTTATTCCTGCGACAAGGGTCCGGGAGACGCCGTACTGCAGCTGAAGGCGTCATTCAACGCACGGCCGTGTTCTTCGGCGGGCCTCCGTCGCACACGTCGGGCATCAAACCGTTCGGCTCGGGGGCGGGCCGATCGGCGATGTGCTCCGAGCGCACGTCACTCACCCAGCTCCCTGCCGGCCGGTGCCAGGACCAACTCCACCGCCTCGGCCAGGAGTACGACTTCTTGCGGCGTCCAGCAATCAGACCGTTGGACCGCAGTCTCCGCCGCACAGAAGCGACACACCGAATTCGGCCCGTCGCAGCCGTCCAGCCCGCAGCAACCGTTCACGGCACCGGGGCATCATCCGGGTCCGGCCGTGGCACCTCACGGACGGGGCAGGTCACCTCGGCATGGCACCGACGGCAACGCCGCAGTCATCGTCTTCCGCCGGCCGTAAGTGGGAACAGACCGCGTGTGCAGTTGCTGCAGAAATACGCATCCTGCGCAGAAGATCACGAGTCAGGCGCCGGTCGAGTGTGCTCCGCCATGCGACTCCGGGATACCGCGCCCGCAGATGCGACAGTGCCCTGGTCCCGAGCCCGCTGCCGTGGAACTGGCCCTCCATGGCCACGCCAGTGATCACGCCCTGGGCACACTGACCGCATACCTGGTACATCACCTGCCCGATCACCTTGCGGATGTGCACCAGCAGCAGGCACTGCCGCCCCTTCCCCTCTGGCGCGGGAGACTGCAGGAGCTCAATGGCACGGTAAGCGAGGATTCTGCGATGCCGTCGCCCCCTGATCCGTCCAGGGCGCGCGTGCCTGCCGTGCCGGCGCTCTTTCGTCAAGGCCGGCTTCAAGCGCAGCCGACGCAGTGCGGTGGTGATGGGCGGTGCGGTGGTCATGGGCAGCGCATGATGTCCCTGCATGCAGCGCGTCTGCCCCGTCACCCCCGACGAATGTCTCCCTCATTGAGGTGCGCAACGCGGCCTGCTCACCGAAAGGCCAGCTCTATGTCCGGCGTTTCGGCGGTCTGATCGACCGGCGCCCACACCGCCGGGTTGTCGACCACGCGACGGAGATCGGTCATCCGAAACCTCCCGGGCCAGTGGGACAGCACCGGTGCCGCGTTCCTCGTGAGCCCGATGAGTGGAACGCTCCACTTCAATGAGTCAGGCTGTACCCATGCGGTCGCCCTTCCGCTCAGCTTCTCAACCAGCAGCCGGCAGTCACAACCGGCTCCTCGTCACCGTCGCGCAGTGTGTGCCATTCGCGATCGCACTGGTCGTGGTCGCGATCGAGTTCTCGCCCGCACACTTTCTGTATACCGGCCCCCTCCTGACCGCGACGCCGGCGCTGGCCACGGTGACGATGGGCCCCAAAGGCACCCTCGCGGCAGCGGCGGTCGCCCTGGCCGTCAGCGTGAGCACCGCCACCTACAACCAGGCGTGGGGCAGTCAGCAGGTTTACACGAACTTCCTGGCGATTCTCCTGGTATCCGCAGCCAGTGTCACGACCAGTAGTGTGATGCATACACGCAGGCAGAATGAACTCAACCAGGTACGCCGGATCGCCATAGCGGCACAACGAGTCATACTGCGGCCCGTGCCCGCCCGGCTGGGCCCTGTGCGGACGGCCAGCATGTACCTCGCGGCAGAGACCGGGGCGGAGATCGGCGGTGATCTGTATGAGGCTGTACAGACCCGGTACGGGGTCCGGATGATCGTCGGAGACGTCCGCGGCAAGGGGCTGCCTGCTGTGCGCTCGGCCGCGGCCGTGCTGGGCGCCTTCCGGGAGGCCGTGCACTACGAGGATGATCTGGCGGAGGTCATCAACCACTGCGCGGCCGCGCTGCGACGGGAGCGCGCCATGCCGCGGGGGATCGATCAGGAGGAGGATGCGCAAGATCAGGCGGAATCGTTCGTCACCGTGCTTGTGGCTCAGATGCTGGACACGCACATGGTCGAGTTGGTCAACCGTGGCCATCCGGCGCCGCTGGTGCTGCACCAGGGCAGGGTTCAGGCCCTGATGCCCACCTCACCACTGCCGCCCCTCGGTCTGGAAGACCTGATCACGGGTCTTCCCGCCAAGGCCGAGAGTTATCCGTTCGCACCCGGCGACCATCTGCTGCTGCACACGGACGGCGTGATCGAAGCCCGCAATCGCGACAACGACTTCTTCGCCCTGCCCGAGGCCATGGAAGCGGTGCAGGCGCGCACCCCGTCCGAGTTCCTGGAGCAACTGCACCAGGAATTGATCCGCCACACTCAGGGCCGCCTGGCAGACGATGTGGCGATGGTCCTCGCTGAAAGGGTCGACGAATAAGCCGGCCAACAGGTCGGCGCAGTACAGACTCTTGAGCGGCGGGGACGGGCGTGGTCACCCCACGCGGGTGCCGCTGCGAGCGGTGATGTGGGGTGGCGGGGTGATGCCCTCCTTGAGCACCGGATCGGGTTCCGGCTGCCCAAAGGAGGTCACCAGGGGCAGGACGCCGGCCCATACCCCTAGTTCGGCGTCGGGTCCGTCGCCGTCGTCGGGTCCGCCGGTGCGGATCTTGACGGAGGCTTCCTCCAGCGACAGGGCGAGCAGCACGGTGGCCGCCAGCTCCTTGCGGTCCGGCTGACGTGCGTAATCCCACTGGCCAGGAGCGGCGTGCTGGGTCAGGCAGCGCAGACCGGCGAGTTTCGTCTCAGGGTCGGTGATGAGACGGGGCGTGCCGTAGATCATCGCGCTGCGGTAGTTGACGCCGTGCTCGAACACCGACCGGGCGAGGACGAGGCCGTCCACGTACGTGACCGTGACGCACACCTTGGCGTTCGGCGCGGCGACGAGGCTCCTGCTTGCCACCGAGCCATGGAAGTACAGGCTCCGCCCGTCGCTTCCGTAGACGGTCGGGACGACCATGGGATGCCCGTCGACGACCACACCGACATGGCACATGAAGCCGGCATCCAAGATCGCGTCGAGGGCTGCGCGGTCGAGGCTCCCCTGCTCCCGCAGCCGGCGGTGACGCGTGCGGTCGGTCGCGGGCAGTGTGGGCGGCAGTGGGCTCTGGTTCACGTGACCTATTCCAAGTAGCGGTTGAATGAGGGCCTTTGGCGCGCGGTGGGCGGCACAGAGTCGCGCACCGAGACGGGCGGGGCCGGTGGAGACGACCGGCCGACGGCGGGAGCGTCATCCGGCACTGTCGACGTGCGGTCCCGGATCTCCTACGGGCAGTGCGCAAGGGCCTGCCCAGGCAGTCAGCCTCCACAACCGCATGCTACCGATACCGCAATGAATTCGCCATGAGCCAACGAAATTAGTTGTGTGCACCTGGTGACTCAACGAAATCATTCACGTAGCCATCACGGGGGTGTGCGAGGGCACTTGATCACCGGTGCGCGCGAAAGCGGACGCCCTCACATCGATCACCTGCAGTCGCCCCGACCGGCCCCTGTGACCTCGGCCCCATGCCAAGACACCAGGGCGTCGTCGGCCGCACAGCCCAGGTACGCGGACCCGTCACCACCCGGTAGGCAGCCGGAAATCCCTGAAGTCCGCACCCCGCAGCACCGGTTGGTCCACGGTGGCCGGCGGGATCGTGCGCCTGGTGGGTCTTCTCGTCGTCCGGCGCCGGCGGGTGCCCGAAGCCATCGCGGGCCGTCCAGGACGGAGGATGCCTGGATGATCCTGGTACTCGCAGGGCGACCCTCCGCTTACCCGGATCCGCCAGAATGGAGCCATGAGCAACGCCGACCTGGGCAGCTGCCTGCGCGCCTGGCGGGACCGTCTGGCACCCGCCGAAGTCGGCCTGCCGACCGGCCCGCGGCGGCGCGCGCCAGGGCTGCGCCGCCAGGAACTCGCCACCCTGGCCGGGCTATCGGTTGAGTACCTGGCCCGGATCGAACAGGGCCGCGCAGGACGGCCCTCAGCCTCGGTCCTCGGCCCCCTGGCGCGTGCCTTGCGGCTGAGCGAGGAGGAACGCGACCACCTCTACCGGCTGGCCGGACACTCCTCGCCAACGCCCGGGATCGCGTCCGCGCACGTCACGCCGGGACTGCAGCGAATCATCGACCGGCTGAACGATGCCGCGGTGGTGGCGGTCGACCGCGGTTGGCACGTCGTCCTGGCCAACCCGCTGGCGATCACACTTCTGGGTGACGACGCGACGGGAGAGGACGGTGAACGCAACGTCCTGCGCCGACACTTCACCGGACTGCCGTCGCGAGTGATCCGTACACCCGCCGAAGCCGCGGCTTTCGAGGCGTACGCCGTCGCTGACCTGCGCGCGAGCCTCGGGCGGTTCCCCGACGACCCGCACTTGATCGGGCTCATCGACGAACTGCAGTCGGTCAGCCCGCGCTTCATGGAACTCTGGGCGCGGACCGACGTCGCGTCGAGCACCTCGCAACTCAAATCGGTCGAGCACCCCGAGGTAGGGCGGTTGACACTCAACTGCGATGTCCTGGAGGCCACCGGCTCGGCGCTCCGCCTGGTCGTCTACACGGCGGCTCCGGGTACACCCGACCACCAAGCCCTGGCACTCCTCTGCGCCGTCGGACCGCAGGCTTTCGGGTAACTCCCTTCGCAACGGTGAGCGCCGCAGGGGCAGGGATGGCACTGGGCCCGCCTTACGGAAGTGGCGCCCCGCGGGCGGTGAGCCAGAGGTCGTACCACTCCTCGTGGCTGAGCTGCGGCTCGCCCAGTGCGGCGTCGCGGCAGGCACGGATGCGTTCGGGACGTGCGGTACCGATGACCGGTGCGATGCGGGCGGGGTGCCGTTGCAGCCACCACAGCAGGATCGTCTCGGGACTTGTGCCCTTGTCCTTGGCCAGCGCAGCGACGAGACGTGCGGTCGCATGCTCGTCCGGTGTCTCCTGGCGACCGGTGAAGCGGCCCTGAGCGAGGGCCCCCCACGCCTGGACGTGCACGTCGTTCGCGCGGCAGTACTCGAGCGTTCCGAGCGGAAAACCGATGGCCGCCGCCTGGTCCGTGTTCACCACAACGCCCGCCTCGACCCAGTCCCGTCGCTGCAAGCTCATCTCCAACTGGTTGACGACCAACGGCAGATCCAGGGACTTCTGCAGGTGCGCGATCTGCGCGGCGCTCATGTTCGAGACGCCGAAGCGCCGCACGAGCCCCTGCCGGTGGAGCGAGGACAATGCCGCAGCGACGTCGTCGGGGTCCGCCAACGGGTCCGGCCTGTGCAGCAGCAGCGCATCGAGGACATCGATGCGCAGGCGGGCCAGGCTCTCCTCCACCCGCTGCACGATGGTGGTCCCGCGCAAGTCGTAAATGCCCGGCCGCTCACCGTCCGCGAGACGGATGCCGCACTTCGTCTGCACGACGATGCGCTCACGCAGCTCCGGTGCACGGTCCATGACCTCGCCGAACACCGCCTCGGCCTTGCCATGCCGGTAGATATCCGCATGGTCGAAGACAGTGATGCCACTGTCCAGCGCCGCTTGCACAGCAGCCTCCGCAGTCGCGATGTCCCTCGCACCGTAAGGCTCTCGGTCCCAGCTGCCACCGAGCCCCATACACCCGTAGACCAGCCGGTCGGCTGCTGTCTTTTCCACCGTCGTCGTCACTGCGCCACCCTACGGCTGAACAGCCGGCTCGGGTCCACCCAGCGGCACGCAGTCGAGGACTGCGTTCCACGAGCTGCTCAAGGCTGTGGACGCCGACGAGGACGGCTTTCGCCGATGGCCTTGCCGAAGCGCCGCTGCGGGACGGCCGTCGCCATCTCGGCAGCTGTGCGCTTCCCAGCTCGCCAGTACGTGGCGAGACATGAGCCGGGCACACTCAGAAGCACGGATCCGACCAGCGACGGCAGGAGCCGGGAGTGGAGTACTAGGAGGCCGTTGGAGTCTTCGGCGCGTTCAGGTCGCGGTTGATGATGCGGGAAGCGCCTTCGACGGTGGCGACGCCGTCGTTCATCGTGCGGTTGCCGTGGGAGAGCACGACGATCTCGTACTCGTGACCTCCGCCAGTGAACGCGCCGATGCTGTGCACGCGCCAGCCGTTGGTGGCACGCGGCAGCCAGCCGTTCTTCAGATGGACCGTCGCCGTGCCGGGCGCCCCGGCCGACACCCCCCACCGCTGGTCGGGGACGACTCGGTTCATCCGGCCGAGGGCGTATGCGCGTGCGTTCCGGTCGAGGACCGGGTTGTCCGAGGAGAGCAGGCGCAGCAGTTTGAGCTCGTCACTCGCGGTGATCTGCGTGCGCCCCCAATAGCCCTTCGGCCCCGCGACGGTGTCCCGCATTCCCGCCAGGGTCAGGAAGTGCTGGATGCCCTTGGGACCGATCTGTCGCCACAGGGTGGACGTCGCGTCGTTGTCCGATTTGGTGATCATGGCAGTGGTCAGGTCCACCTCGTGCGGCGTGAGGTAGCGGTGCTCCTCCATGACCTGCCGCAAGAGGGCTCCGAGTACCGTGACTTTGACCACACTCGCCGAATCGAATGCCGCGTCGGCCCTGAACGCGCAGGAGGTCGCCGTGCGCCGGTCGTAGAGCGCGAGCGCGGCGGCCCCCTGGCGCCCGCGGAGTGCGCCTGCGATGTCCTTCGACAGACGGTCCGCCAGCCCTGGCTGTCGCGACGTGCACGTGACCTGCGCACCGCCGACCGTTGCGCCGGCGATGCTCGCCACGGCCGGCGCGGCCGTTGCGAGCGCAGCGAGCGTTGTCCCGGCAGCCAAGACCGTGGCCAGGCCCCGTCGCGCGCGGGTCGATATGTGCGTTCCGAGCATGAAAATTCCGTCCCGCTCCGTGTCTGCGATCACGTCGGCAGGCCGTCCGCGACCTGTTTGGGAGTTCGACGCCCTGCAAGTGTTGGCGGGCGTTGGCCGCTGTCTCGCCGCCCGACTGGGCCGCCCCGCAAGACTGGCGCTGCAGAGCGTAAAAACGGGAGGCGGCACAGGAGCCCGAGCTTGTTCACCGGCGGGCAGCCTGACGAGCGTCCCGGTCCCTGAACAACGGGACCCTAACAGGGGCGAGGGTGAGAACAACACGAAGAAGATGCTGAATTGTCCGTTTTATGCCTTTTCTTCGTGTGTGATGCTTGTCAACCTACTTCGTGCGGCCGGGCTTCGTGCATCTCCCACTCTCACCCCGCACGGCTTCAGGGCTGCGCGGCACACACCGCCGCAGTCCCCACCCCCTCGGCACTTTGATTCGCGGCCGGCCTCCAACATCGGGGCACGGCGATCCGCACCAGAGCGGAAGGCTCCGGGAGTAGGCGCGACACGGACGCTGAAGAGGCAGCCGCGCGCCGGCCGTCCAACTTCCGGACGGGGAGGCTCGCGACACCGATCCCTGTAATGATCACCCGATGAGTGATGACCAGCGCATACACCCGTCCAAGGTGGCCGGCGACCGTGCGTCGCTGATCGCGTTCCTCGACTACCAGCGCGCGACCCTCGCCATGAAGTGCCAGGGGCTGACCGGCGAACAACTGAAGCAGAAGGCGGTTCCAACCTCGGGCCTGTCCCTGCTCGGCCTCGTACGGCATGCGGCCGAGGTCGAGCGGAGCTGGTTCCGGATGGTGCTGAACGGCGAGGACTGCAAGGCCCTCTGGCCCAGGACCAACGGCGAGTTCGCCGAGTTCCATGTGGACGACGCCGACGTGGACGAGGCGTTCGTGTTCTGGCGCGAGGCCTGCGAAGGCTCCCGCGCCTCCGCTGACGCCGTCGAATCCCTCGACGACGCGGTGGACTTCCGGGGCGAGGTCATCTCGCTCCGCTATGTCCTCACCCACATGATCGAGGAGTACGCACGCCACAACGGCCACGCCGACCTGCTCCGCGAAGCCATCGATGGAGAGGTCGGCGAGTAGGACCCCGGGCGACCCGGCTCAGCGGCCGTCACCGAGTAGGCCGACCGGGGCGAGCCGGAGCCGGTGAGCAGCAGCCCAAGCAGTCGGTCAGGTGGAAAAGGACTCACTGCCGCTGCACCGAAGTAACGACCTCTCAGGCGCCCTTGCGGGCGATGCGGCTCAAGGCGGCGCCCACTCGGGCGTCGGGCGGGTTGTCCGAACCGTCAAGGCCGAGTTCGTGCGCCAGCCTCTTCAGGTAGACGTCGACGGTGGACTCGACCAGTTCGGCATGCGCCGTCCCGACGCGTCGGCCGCGGCGCCAGGCCACGAGCCCGACCACGACGGCGCCCACGGCCGCGGGCCACCAGAAGCAGCCGAGGATGGCGTAGCAGCCGGCCCACACCGAACCGGCCACCGCTGCGTCGAAACGGGCCCGCGAGGTACGGAGTTCCGTTCTGACGTCGTCCGGCAGCACCAGCCACAGCCGCGTCCAGCATGAGGCGAGGTCGATGCCGTACTGGTGGTGCAGCCGGGTCTCGGTCGCGGCGAGGCAGTCCCCTGTGAAGGTGGGCCTGCGCGGCGGGGCGAGCGCGATCCTGTCGCGGCGGGCTGCGCGCTCGTCGAGGTCTTGCCGCAGTTGCGCTCCGCGCCGGTGTGCCGGGGTTGCGCTGCGGAGCGCCGTGATCTCCGCTTGGATCTGTTCCCAGCGCCTGAGCCGTCGGGCCGTCAGCCAATCCGTCAACGGCCGTGCCAGGGATGGCCACTCCCCTGTCCAGATCCGCTCGGCGCCCCTGGCGCATGTCCGTACGAAGGTGCCTGCTGCCACGGAGGCGAGGACGACCGCCGCGACGGCGGCGATCTGCCCCACGGTGGACCACCGCGCCGCCTCCGTCGCCCAGTGACCGATCCGCTCGAGCAGAGCGGACCGGTCGAGCGCGGCCCCTTGGCCGAGCACCGCGCCGGCGGCCGCAGCCGCGACGAAGATCAGTCCTGGAGCGGCCAGGGCAGAAATCCACTTCTCGGCCAGCTTCTGGCCGAGACTGTCGAGGAGAGGGGCCACCGGCTCAGGCCTCGACGACGCGCAGCGGCCGGTCACGCAGCCAGCAGCGCCCCCCGGCCGGAAGCTCGCCCCCCGGCTGCCGGACCAGATTCAGGCTGCACCACCCATCGGGGCAGCGGTATGACTCGCCCGCGGCGTGCGGTATCGCGCCGGGGATCATGTCACCGGGCTCCTCTCCGCGCACGGGGCCGAGCTCACTCAGCACATGCGCAGGAATGTCGAGCGCCGCGACAGCCTGCAGCACGGGGGTCTCCGCGAGGACGGCGCGTACGGCGCTGTGGAGTTCGGCGAGAGTGCCCGCCGCCTCCATGTCCTCGAGCAGCCAGGGCAACGCCGAGCAGAACCCTGCGCGTCTCTCCCGATCGTCGTTCATCGATCCTCCTCGCTGTGTGCGGGAACGTGGCGGTCCTCGGGCCGCTACGGCCCGCTGTGGATGACCGACGCCCAGAACAGCGGTTCGCCGTAGCGAGGGTGCTCGCGCAGCACCCTGACCGCTCGGTGCAGGGCGTAGGCGGCGCCGGGGGTGTCCGGTGCGCCGAGGAGCCGGTACACCTCGCGGGCGAGCAGCGGGCCCATCTCGTCCTCCACTGTCCACAGGCTCCCGATCACCTGCCGGTAGCCGCACAGCTGGAAAGCGGATGCGACGGAGACGACCTCGTCGGCCAGCTCTTCACCGGGAGCGGCACTGTGGCAGGCGGACAGGTAGGCGAACTCGGCGTCCTGCAGCCGCTCGGCCGCAAGCTCACGCAGCCTCAGATCGCCGCCGTACAGGAGAAGTCTGCTGTGCGACGGGTCGGCTGGGTCCCGTACGCCATGGCAGGCCAGGTGCGCGTGGGTGTGTGTACGCAGTGCGGCCAGCACCGCCTCCGGCGTGGCGTCCGCATCCCGGAGCTCGGACCGGTGGCCGGGCAGATCACCCGTCGCGGACAGCTCTTCGTCCAGGGCCGCCAGCCGTGGGTAGGTGTCGCCGGCGTCCACGGCAACCGCGACCAGCGAGGTTCGGCCGGCCTCCGGAGCGGGCCTGTCGCGGGCGTGCAGCAGCGAGAGAAGCGTCGGGACGTAGGAGGAGACGACCCGGTCATGGGCGTACACGGCACCGGATCGCCCGTCCCCCTCGAGCCGGGCGGCGTGCAGCGGCAGCAGGGAGAGGACGCCGGTCGGACACCACCACAGCCTGGGCAGGGGCTCGTCCGGCCGCCCGGGGCGGTCCAGGCCCAGCCTCTCCAGGACCGGCCCCACGATCTCCTCGCCCAGCCACCGCAGTGTCCGCTTCAGCTCACGGTCGTGCACGTACCTTTCCCCGCCCGTGGTGCCCGGCGTTGCAAGCTTCGCCACAGCGGTCTGGAAGGCGCTGACCCGGTGGCCGATCTCCTCTCGCGTGACGCCGCGCAGGGGCAACACCTCGACGGCGCTGCGGCCGGAGCGGCGGCGTATCAACAGGGCATCGCACCCCAGCGGGGACACGTTGATGACGGCGACGGGCCCGTCTACCGCTGCCTCACTCAACTGCGCCCAGTCCGGCGGCCGGTGGAAGTGACCGAGGCCGGGGAGCGCGCGAATCTCTTGGACCACCCGGTCGAACTCCGCCGCCGACGCCTTGCGCTGCTCCGGGCTGCGATGTCGCGCGACCAGTTTCGCGCAGACCTGTTCGTAACGGCCGGCCAGTTCGGGGGAGGCAGCTATCAGTTCGTTGTGACGTCTCCGCAGCTGCAGTGCCTGCGCCAGCAGGACCCCGCGTCCCTGTTCCAACCGGATCAGCGCCTGGCGTGGCCGGCCCGCGGTGATCTCCACGGCCGCGGCAGCGTTCGCCAGTGAGTCCACCTCGCGCAGCCGCACCTCCTGTGACTCTCTGCCCAGCGCCCGCCCGGTCAGCTTGGGTAGCAGGTCGGTGAGCGCCACGCCGAAGGCGGTGCGCGCCTGGCCCGGATCTCCGAGCGTCACACAGGTCATGGCCCACAGAGCGGCGCAGTGCAGCCGGGTGCGCACGTCTTGTGTGGGCGCGAGCGCGGTGGTGCGGTACTGCTTGACGGCCTCGACCAAGTCATTCACGGCACGCCGGTTCCGGCCCCGCGTGGTCAGCAGATGCCCCAGTTCCAGACGGGCCAGTTGCTGGTTGGGCCCGGAGTCCGACGGCTTTCCCGCCACCTGCCTGAGGATCGCCTCGGCGGCGTCGAGGTCAGCGTCCTGCGCCGTGTGTGTCCCGCGTTTCGAGAGTGCGACGGCCAACTTGATCAGCATCACGGGACGGTCGTGCTGAGCCGGCGGAGTGGCCGCTACGGCGTACTCCAAGTGGTTCAGTGCCTCGTCCAGTTCCGCCGTGTCCCCATAGGCGTCGAACCGTGCGGTGAGGACGGCGGCCAGATTGGTGAGCCGCTGGGCATGGGTGGTCGAGGCGGCTTGCTCGGCGGGGTGCGGATGACGGACGGCCGCGGTGGCCGCCTCCAAGTCGGCGAGGTCCCCCGAGGAGGCGTACCGGTCCAGATGTGCCAGGCCCAGGAACGAGACGACCGTTGCCCGTACCTCGTCATCGAGCGGGCCGGCGAGGGCTTTTGTGAGTTCGGCGATCGAGCCGTCGAGGTCGGCCAGCTCGCCCTCCATCTCAAAGCGCATGCGCAGTGCCTGGCCCAGTTCGATACGACGGTGAGTGCGCTCAGGCTCACCGGTCGGGGGCGCGTCGACGGCCGATCGCAGCCGGCCGATCATCGTGTCGAGCCGGTCCAGATCCCCGTCCCGCATGTAGTGGGTCAGCTCGGCCGCGCTGCTGCCCTCGGCCACCGGGACCGGTGGGGCCTTCGCCTGCGTCCGCATGAGGACGGTCATCATCTCCTGGCGCGCCGGATGACCGGCGGGCAGCGCGGCGACAGCCTCACGCATGCAGTGGACGCCGGCGGCTCTCCTCCGCTTCGTATCGCCTTCGTCACCGTCGAAATCGGACATCGTCGCCAGGGCCGTACCGAGGTTGAAGGTGATCTGCGGTTCGGACTCTGTCCCCCGCGCCCTTTCCCGTGCCCACATGATCAGTACCGTGGCCAGGCCGACCCCTGCCTCGTCCTTGGCCGACGTGCTCGCAAGGAGCAGCGCAATGCCCACGGCGTGCACAATCTCGTACGGCGGCACCACCTGCGGCGGATCCTCCGCAAAGGCCCCGCGCAGCGGCTGCGGCACGGCATCGGGACGCAACGCGTGCACAACCCCGAACAGGAAGGTACACGCGTGGTGATCCCACGCCCGCTGCTCCTCGGGCACGTACTGGCACCGCGCAAGGTGGTAACAGGCGGCAAGGTAGACCACATCGATGTCTACACCGTCCGGGCCGCCCGTCTGGTGGGGCGTCAGCTTCTCGCGTACGTCGTAGAGGAGCTCGGCAATCTTGTAGTGCGTCCCCCGCGCCAGCACGTTTTCCGACGGCTCGAACACGAACGGTACTGCCTCGTCCGGTGCGGCCATCGCCTGCCGGACAGCAGCGTGAAGCTTTGGGTGTAACTCACCCATTCTCGGTCCCCCCGGTCCCCCGTCCGCCTCAGCGGTGGCGCTCAACGGTATCCAGTAGGACAGGTCAGGGCGGGGCCAAACGGGGAAAGATCTTGCGATGGGCTGCGCGGATCCCTGGCGTGGATCGTTCGAAGGGCGTGCGTGGAGTGGCTCTGCCCGGCTGCCGCACGGCGTGATCGTCGGTGACGCGACGCGGCTTCCGATCGGATCGGTTCGCGCAGAGGCGATGGTGCTCACTGGGTTGCGCCGTCTGCGCCCATGACGCGGCACCCGTGCTTGCCGGGCGCGCACGGGTTCTACGGGACCGTGGCGTGCCGGTCTCCACCGTGAACAAGGATGGCGACGCGTTCAGCGTCCCGGACGACGTCGTCGGGGTGACGGCGCCCTTGTGCAGGTACGCACCGAGTGCGGCCGATCGCTTCGATCGTGTGGCGCAACCGGCGGCCAGGCACGGACTCCAGCCGGTTGCCGTGCACCGTGTTCAGCTGCGTGTGCCCTGAACCCACTGGGGAATCCGCCGCGGAGTCCGCCCGCTCAGGGAGCCCATCTGTACTTCCCGCCACCGACCCACCGTACGACCGCGGGGTCGTCCAGATCGACGTGCACCATACCCGCCGCATGCGCCAGCTGCAGGACATCCACCACATCGCGGGCGATCCCCACTATCACGCCGTTGATCTGCACGACACGGAAGGGCCGCTCGCCCTGCTCGACAGGCGAGATGAGGATCGGGGAGGTCACAAACGCCGGGGTCTCACTCTCGGTCATAGTTCCACGCTGCGCCCGTCGCGGCATCCGCACAAACGCACAGCGTAGGAGACGCAGGGTCATGGCCTGCCGCCGACCCCGGCCGACGCCTGACTAGGGGGAAAGCCCCCGGCGGACGACACACTCGGTCATGTTGCCGGGGCCAAGGCGTATCGGCTTCCGCGCCGCCTCTGCGGTTCGTCCGGATCCATCGCGTGTCGCCCCCGTCCAGGTGGACAGAGCCGTGCGCTGAGTCACGGTCTCGCGGACGCTGCCGGCATCTTTCGATCTTGGTCCTGCCGGCGGCACTCCGCTACGCCTGCCGCGGGCCGTAGTGGCAGCGGACATGCCGACGCCACTGGTGATGAGGCGATCGGTGCAGTCGTCGATGTGCGTGCGGCCGTCACGGGTACCCGGTTACGCCCCTGCCGGCGGCCTGCGCGCAGCGTACGTTCCCGCGCCCCCCGCCAGCAGCATCACGCAACCCGTGAAAATCAGCCCGGCCTGGCGCAGCCCGAGCCATGTGGCCATGGCGCCGACACCGACCACCGGCAGCGAGATCCCGGTGTAGGCGACGACGAAGAACGCCGAAATGGTGCCGCCACGATGCTGTGCCGGTGCCGCGCCGCTGACCAGGGTGAGTGCCGCGCGAAAGGCCAGTCCCTGGCCGGTGCCGCCGCACAGGGCACCCAGGACGAGCAGGGGCAAGGATTCGGCGATCAGTGATGACGCCACCAACAGCAGGCCGACGACGAGGATGCCGCACCCTACGGGGAGCGCGAGACGCGCGCCGATCCGCTCGGTCAAGGACTGCCCGACGGTCGAAGCGAGGAACACGGAGAACACCACCGCGCCCGACACCGCCAGATTGCGCACGCCCAGCGTCTGCGAGGCAAAGCTCGGCGCGACCGCCGTGAACAGCCCGAGAAGTGCGAAGCCCGCAAACGCCGCCAGCGCGGCGGGCGTGAACACACCCTTCACCTCCGGAGGCACCGTGACTCCCTGCGGTTTCAGAGGTGGCCATCGCTTCGGCTCCGCCACGGTCTCCGGCAGGAACCAGGTGATTCCACAGGCCACAGCCACCAGCCCCAGGTGGACCCAGAACGGCAGCATCAGCGGCCAGGGCGTGTACTGCGCGAGGATGCCGGAGAGCAGTGGCCCGCAGCCCAGACCACCCATGTTCGCCGCGGTGGCGGCGAACCCGGCCCGCGCCTTCTGCCCAGGACCGGCCAGCTCGATGACGGCCGCTGTCGCCGCGCCGCTCAGCAGACCGGCCGCACAGCCGGACAGCAGCCGCCCCGTGAAGAGCAGAGGCAGACCGCTCTGCAGGAGGAAGCATCCCGCACTCGCGGCCGACAAGGCCATGGCGATCAGGAGCACAGGTCTGCGCCCGACCTCGTCGGAGTAGTTTCCCGCCACCAGCAGCACGGTGATGACCGCCACTGCGTAGACGGCGAAAACGACGGTCACCATCAGCTCGGAGAACCCGATCTGCTCCTGGTAGAGCCCGTACAGCGGTGTGGGCAGGGTGGTCCCGGCCATCCCGATGGCGAACACCACTGCCGCAGCCGGATAGCCCGGTCGCCAACCACCGCCTGCGTTCTCTGCGTTCTCTGCGCCCTCGCGAACGATCACGCACGTCACCCTACGAGGGCCCCCTCACTGCAACAGCACCGGCACAAGTCGGCGCGCTGTCCCGCAGGGCAACATCCGCCCGATGCCGGTTTCCGCCAGCGATGTGCACGCCCTCGAGGAGCTCGGCCATTCGGCCGCGATTGGATTGCGCGCCTTGTCGGACCGTCGTGTTGTTGACACTGGTGCGCACCGACGTCCAGGACATGGTGGCATCGGGCGCTCAGCCACGAAGGAGGAAGGACGGGTATGCACATACCCCGTTCCATAGCGGGTCACCGGCATTATGCGGCGGCCCTGGCCGCGGCGGTGATCTGCTCGACGATATTCGCGGTGCCGGATCTCTCTCCGGCCGGTGGCGGGCCGTCACCTTCGGTGCCTGCCCCACAGCTGGACTGGAAACCCTGCGTCCAGGGCAGCCCGTTCGACTGCGCGACCGCGAAGGTACCGCTGGACTACCTCAACCCCGGCCTTCGCACCATCGAGCTGGCAGTCATAAGGCACAAGGCAACCGGCCCCGGCCGACGCATCGGCACCCTGTTCTTCAACCCCGGCGGCCCCGGCGGGCCCGGGACGGTGCAGATGCCACAGAATTACGAGTCCTTCCCGCAGCAGGTACGGGAGCGGTTCGACATCGTCAGCTGGGACCCCCGCGGAGTCGGCAACAGCACCGCGGTGAACTGCTTCGGCAGTCGCAAGGAAGCCGACGCGTGGAATGCGAGCAAAGCGGCAGGCTTCCCGGTGGGCGAACAGCAGCGGACGGCCTTTATCGCCGCGTACAAGGACCTCGCCCGGCGCTGTCAGCAGCGTGACCCCGAGCTCCTGCGCCATGTGTCGACCGCCGACACCGCACGCGACCTCGACCAGCTCCGCCAGGCGGTGGGCGACCCACAACTCACCTACCTCGGGATCTCCTACGGCACGTTCCTGGGCGCCACCTACGCCAACCTCTACCCCGGCAAGGTCCGCGCCATGGTTTTTGACAGCAACGTCGACCCGCAGGCCTGGACCCACGCCTCCGACCCCCCGCTCACGACATTCCTGCGCATGGGCGCGGACCGCGGCGCGGCAGCAGTCCTGGACAAGTTCCTCGCCCTCTGCGGGTCCACCACCACCGCCCGCTGCGCCTTCTCCGCCGGCAGCCCCAAAGCGACCCGGGACAAGTTCGACCAGTTGATGCGGCGGCTGAGGGAGCATCCCGTGGGCGCATGGACCTATAGCCGTACGGTCGCTGACGCCGTGAACAGCCTCTACGTTGTCCACCCCGGATGGACGGGCCTCGCCGGCAGGCTGCAGAACCTGTGGCAGGGCCGCGTTCCGGAGCCGTCCGCTCTTCCGCCCGCGCCACCGGTCCCGAATCCAAATCCTTACCTGGGCGATGAACAGGCCGGTGCGGTGTTCTGCAGCGACAGCCCCAATCCGCGTGACCCCGCTGCCTATCACGCCATGGAGGAGGTCAGCGCCACCCGTGCGGGCGACGCCGGACGCTTCTGGACCTGGGCCGCCGAGGGATGTGCCGACTGGCCGGCCACAGCGGCCAACATCTACCGCGGCCCGTGGAACAAGGCGACGGCGCACCCCGTCCTGGTGGTCGGTACCACCTACGACCCCGCCACTCCCTACTCGGGCGCACAGGCCATGGCCAAACAACTGGCCAACGCCCGCCTGCTCACCAACAACGGGTACGGGCACACCGAACTGATCAACCCCAGTAGTTGCGTCAAAGCTTACGAGAGCCGCTACTTGATCGACGGCACCCTCCCGCCCGCCGGAGCAACGTGCCAACAGGACACGCCTCCCTTCGCAGCACCCAAGCCACAGGGCGGCGTAGCCACCGGCGGGGGCGCGATGGCCGACGTCGCCTCCTTGGTGGTCCCGCCACCGGCCGCAACGGTTGTTGCTGACCGGCAGTAACGGCCACGGCCGTTCCCACTCCGCGTCCGTCAAGTCACCCCGCCCCGTGCCGGAATGCCGAAGCGAACCGAAAGCCAGACAGTCACGTGATCGGGCGGGCAAGTCCGTCGACAACGGCATGCTCATCGAGGCGGCCGCCGGCGCGCGCACGAGATCGTGCGGGGCGGCGGGGTGGTCGATGACGAACGGGCGGTCCAGAGCGGCGAGTACGGGGGGAATCGAGTCCAGCCGTTCGGCTCGAATCCGGACGTGGACCCATCCGGTGCGTTCGTCGGCTGCCGCGGGGCCGCTCGAGCCGTCGGCGCGGGTCCCGCCTGTGTCGGCCCGGTTGACGTCGTCGGGTGTTGCCGTGGCCGGGATCAACGAACGAGCCGGATTGCACGGTCGTGGCGCCGATCCGGTCCAGCCGGAAGGTGCGTATCTCCCCGCCGGCCGGGTCGCACCGGTCAGGTACGACCGTCCGGAATGCGCCACGAGACCGTAGGGCAGGACGACGCGGTCGCTGCTGCGGCCCTTTCGGTCGGTGCGGTTGATCGCCATCGGCCGCTGATGGCGTGCACCGACCGGCCGCAAACCGCACGGTGATTACCGAATTCCGAGTCGCCGGCGTCGACGCGGAATTCCAGCGTCTGACTCCCCTCGGCTGCGAGTTCGTCCAGAAGCCGACGACGATGCCGTGGGGCAACCGCTCCCTCCTCGTCCGGGACACCGACGGCAACTTGATCAACTTCTTCACGCCCGTCACCCCCGACGCCGTGCAGAGGCAAGTTCGCCGGGGAAGGGCCCGGTGCCGGCCGACCTTCCGGTACCCCGAGGACTTTGCGGTCTCGCCAACTCGTGTGGGCTGAGGGACGATTGCCCCGATGACCCTGGTGATCGACAGGCGCACCTCGCGCTCGCCCTCTTTCCAGCCCCCGGCGTCAGGGCTGCCCCGCCCGCTCCCACGCGTACCTGATCGCCCGGACGGCCACGAGCCGCCTCCTGGATGCCCTGCCCGAGACGGACCCAGCCGTTCCCACCCTCGAACTGGCCTGGCGGCACTCCCCGTGACCTTCCCGCCCGCCACCCCCGTTCCCCTGTCCTGAATCGGAGATCCCACCATGCCCCAGCCTTTCGTCCTTGACCCCGCCGGTGCAGACCCGGACGCCGAACACCGCACGCTGCGCGCCAAGGGACCCGCGACCCGCGTCGACGTTCTCGGCGTAACCGCCTGGTCCGTCACGGATCCCGACTTGCTGAAGAGGCTGCTGACCAGCTCGGACGTTTCCAAGGACGCCCGCCGGCATTGGCCGCAGTTCAACGACGCCATACAGACGTGGCCACTCGCCTTGTGGGTAGCGGTCGAGAACATGTTCACCGCCTACGGCCAGGATCACCGCAGGCTGCGCCGGATGGTTGCCCCCGCCTTCAGCGCCCGGCGCGTCGACGCGCTCAAGGATCGCGTTGAGAACATCGTCGCCGAGCTGCTCGACGACCTGGAGAAAACCGAGCCCGGCGAACAGGCCGACCTACGTGAGCACTTCGCCTACCCGCTGCCGATCCAGGTCATCGGCCACCTCATGGGTCTGCCCGCCGGCCGGCGCGAGGGCTTTCGCGCGGTCGTCGACGGCGTCTTCGCCACCACCCTCACCCCGGAGCAGGCCGCCGCCAATACTGTCGCCCTCTACGCGGTGCTCGACGACCTCATCGCCACCAGGCGGGCGGAGCCCGGCGACGACATGACGTCCCTGCTCATCGCCGCGCGGGACGAGGACGGCGACGGGTCTGCGCTGTCCGAGAACGAGCTGCGCGACACTCTGCTGCTGATGATCAGTGCGGGCTACGAGACCACCGTCAACCTGATCGACCAGGGCATCACCGCGCTCCTGACCCACCCCGAACAGCTCCACAACGTCCGCTCAGGCCGGGCGACATGGGGGGACGTTGTGGAGGAAACTCTGCGCCTGGAGCCCGCCGTCAAGCATCTGCCGATGCGCTTCGCCGTCCGTGACATTCCGCTGCCCGACGGTCAAGTAATCGCCGAGGGCGAGGCAATCCTCGCCTCCTACGCCGCGGCCAACCGACATCCCGACTGGCACGGAGACAGCGCCGAGAGCTTCGACGTCACCCGCACCGCCCCGGGCCCGGAGCACCTCGCCTTCGGTTACGGCGCCCACTTCTGCCTCGGCGCTCCCCTGGCCCGCCTTGAGGGAGCCATCGCCATACGGGCCTTTTTCGATCGCTTCCCCCACGCCGAACTCGCCGTCCCCTCCGACCAACTCCCGCGCGTAGCCTCGCTGATCACCAACGGGCACCAGCACCTGCCCGTGCGTCTGAAGCCCGCCGTCTGAACGCCCTCACCTCCCAGGGCAGAGCTCATACCCCCGCGCCGCCCGGAAGCCCCGGGCGGCGCGGCGCCGTTCATGGGCTCCGCCCGCGCCGGCCGGGTCCCTTGGCAGCACCGGCGGTACGGAACCGTGCCTTGACGTGCTCCCTGGCCTAAGCCTCGATCCACCGAGTGACCCGCCTCCTGTGGATAAGGAATCAAGAAGAGGTGCCTGCTGACCTGCGATGATGGGAGTTCTGACGCTTCCAGCACGCACAATCAGCAAGGCACCTCGTAGATGAAAGTTTCCCATACTCCGGCGGCGGTCTCCGCTGCGTTCGACGACCCGAATCTGATCGCGCATGCCGGGCTGGTCCCGGTGATGCAGCTGGCCGAGCGGTGCGGGCTGGCCCGTCTGGTGGCGGAGAAGGTGAAGCTGACCGGAGCGAAGAACGGCGCGGGTGCCGGGCCGGATGCCAAGGTCACCAGCATCGTGGCCGGGATGGCCGCCGGTGCGGACAGCATCGACGACCTTCACGTCCTGCGCCACGGCGCGATGCCCGTGTTGTTCGCAGGCGTCCGTGCGCCCTCCACGCTGGGCAGCTTCCTGCGCGCGTTCACCCACGGTCACGCACTCCAGCTCCACGCGGTGCACCGCAGGTTCCTGGCCGCTTTGGCCTCGCACACGCCGCTGCTGCCCGGCGCAGGCGAGAAGGCGTTCATCGATGTCGACTCCACCCACAAACGGGTCTACGGCCGGACCAAGCAGGGCGCCGAGTACGGCCGGTTCAAGGGCGTCCGCACCCTGCACCCGCTGCTGGCCACGATCTGCACCCCCGCCTCGCGGCCGGTGATCGCCACCGTGCGGATGCGCCGCGGGAAGGCAGCCGACTCACGCGGCGCCCCGAAACTGGTCAGTGAGGCGCTGGCCACCGCCGTCGAGGTCGGCTGCACCGGCCTGCGGATCCTGCGGGCAGATTCACAGTTCTACAACGCCGGTGTAATCGCCGCCTGCCGCCGGACCGGGGCCCGCTTCTCCATCACCTGCGGCATGAACCCCTCCATCAAGCGGGCCGTCCTCGGCATTCCGGACGAGGCATGGCAGCAGATCACCTATCCCACCGCGGTGCCCGACCCCGACACCGGCGAGCTCATCTCCGGCGCCGAAGTCGCCGAGATACCCGCCTACACCGCCTTCACCGGCCGCAAGAAGAGCGAGCGGGTCACGGCCCGGCTGATCGTGCGCCGGGTCCGGGACCTGGCCGAACCCGCCGTCGTGGGTGAACAGGGCGAGCTGTTCCCCCTCTGGCGCTACCACCCGTTCTTCACCGACAACCCCGCCCCGACCCTCCAGTCAGAACGGGAACACCGTCACCACGCCGTCGTCGAGCAGGTCATCGCCGACAGCAAAGCCGCAGCTCTGGCCCACCTGCCGTCCGGACACTTCCACGCCAACTCCGCCTGGCTGACCCTGTGGGCGATGACCTACAACCTGCTGCGGGCCACCGGTGCTCTGACCTCCGCCTTCCACGCCAAGGCCACCACCGCCACCCTCCGCGCCCACCTGATCCACGTTCCCGCCCGGACCGCCCGCTCCGCACGGCGCGTCACCCTGCACCTACCGAACAACTGGCCCTGGCAGCACGCCTGGACACACCTCTTCGACACCGTCCACGGCCCAGCCGGCTGACACGAACGTCCCTGCCCACCCCGCCCGCAAGGGCCCAACCGGAACCGAACACGTGGAAACGCTGGGCAGACCAGCAGCTACAAGGTGCCCAATCCAACGGCCGTCCCCCGACCTCAGCCAGAAGATCACCCTCAGCCCACATCGGTGGATCGAGGCTAAGACCGTGTCCTACATGGTGAGGTTGCGGAAGCGTTTGTAGCAGCAGAGGGCGGCTGCGAGCCCGAGAAAGGCCAGGTAGTTCCCCGGGTGCCGCTCGTAGCGTGGTTGAGTCTGCGGTAGCCGGTCAGCCAGGACGATGGGTCGGCCGCGCGGCGAGGTGTCTGCCCTGGCAGACCCTTTTCCGCGCGGCCTCCCGCCGAACCAGACGTGATGGTTTCCCGATCATCCGGCTCTCCAGTGACTACAGCGTGAGCGAGTCAGGCTGCTCGCGCAGGACACACGGCGCCGTTGCGGCGATCTGCATTTCGCATACCTCCCGGGTCTGGTGCGTCCGAGTCACCTGGTGTCGGCGTACAAGTGAACGCGCACCACCACGTACGGATGAGAATGCACCGTTGTTGATGCGTGGAGGGGGTCGAGACCGGGAGTCTTCTGTCGTCCGTTCGGGTCGGTGGAAGGGGGCTGGCAGTGGTGTTGGACCCGCATCGGTGGCTGGAACTCAGGCGGTTTCGCGGTCTGTACGAGTCCGGTGCGATGAGCCTGCGGGAGATCGCGAAGGAGACCGGGCTGAACCGTCGCACGGTCACCAAGTACCTGTCGGGCGAGGTTCCGGTTGCACCGCCGAAGAGGGCGGCGAGCGGTCTCCCGCGTCAGCGGGTTGTGGACGAGGTCGCCCCGCTGATCGACGCGATGCTGCGGGCCGAGATCCTGCTCAAGGGGGCCGTGATCCACGAGCGGCTGGTGGCGGAGTACGGATTCACCGGCAACTACCAGCGCGTGAAGATGTATTTGCAGGAGGCCAGGCCGAGGGTCGCGGAGGAACTGGGCATCAGCCCGGGTGAGCTGGCCGGCCTGCACCGCAGGTTCGAAGTGGTGCCCGGTGCTCAGGC
The DNA here is from genome assembly GCF_035918095.1 of Streptomyces sp. NBC_01750. NCBI lineage: Bacteria > Bacillati > Actinomycetota > Actinomycetes > Kitasatosporales > Streptomycetaceae > Streptomyces > Streptomyces sp. NBC_01750. Next base: position 8,608,317 of record NZ_CP109137.1, on the reverse strand, counting down.
CCAGGTGGACTGGGGGGATGAGGGCAAGATCCTCGCTCATGTCGGGATCCCGAAGGTCTACTCGTTCCACATGACGCTGTCGTACTCGCGAGATCCGTTCTGCTGCTTCACCACCAGCCAGGACCTGGCGACGTTCTTCGACTGCCACCGTCAGGCGTTTACCCACTTCGGCGGTGTCCCGATGTCGATCGTCTACGACCGGACCAAGACCGTGGTCCGCCGGCATGTCGCCCCTGGTGAGGCCGTTCCGCTGCATCCGGAGGCGGTCGCGTTCGCCGGCCACTACGACTTCGACCCCGACGTGCTGGCCGCTTACCGGCCCACCGGAAAGGGCCGGGTTGAGCGCCAGGTCCTGATCGTCCGTGATCACGTCCTGGCAGGGAGGGCCTTCTCCTCGGTCGAGGAGCTGAACGCTGCCTTCACCGCCTGGGTTCCGCTGCGGCGAGCGAAGGTCCACGGCACCCATCGCGAGGTCATCGGCCTTCGCGCCGTCCGCGACCACATGGCACTTCGATCCCTTCCGCGAAGCCCATATGTGGTCACTCAGCGGCATCTTCGCCATGTCGGCAAGGACTGTCTGGTCGCGTTCGACGCGAATCTCTACTCGGTGCCGGCCCGCAGGGTCCGTCCCCGCCAGCTGGTCGAGGTCCGGGCCACAAAGTCCCAGGTCATGCTGCATGCCACCACACCCGACCACACTGGCGAAACCCTTCTGGCCACCCATCCCCGCGCTCTCGGCCGCGGGGCCCGAGTTGTCGACGAGAAGCACTGGGAAGGGCTGCCCAGCGGAGCGGGCCGCCGCGTCACCACGGGCGATGTCTCCGCACCGCGGCGGTCGGACGGTGTCGGCCCGGAGACTGGGTCGCTGTTGGCCTTACTGAACCGGGCCGCGGCCACCCAGGTCGAGGTCGGCCGCCGCCCCCTGTCGGTCTATGACGAACTGACCGGCACCCGCCCCTTCACCACCAAGCCGAGCACGAAGGAATCCCGTTGAGCGAGCTGGTCTCCACCCGCATCCGCAGCACGGCCGCCAAGCTGGGCCTGCCCCACCTGGCCGAGGCCCTGACTCAATACGCTCAGCGGGCTGACGAGGCCAAGATGGGCTACCTCGACTTCATCGACCTGGTTCTGTCCGAAGAGCTGGCCGTCCGTGACGACCGCCGCTTCCGCCAAGGGCTGCGGCTCTCCAAGCTGCCGCACCACAAGACACTCGATGAGTACGACTTTTCGTTCCAGCCCGACCTCGATCCCCGCAAGGTCAAGGATCTCGCCACCCTGTCGTTCGTCGAGGCCAAGGCCAACGCCGCACTCCTGGGGCCGCCGGGGGTGGGCAAGACACACATCGCCGTCGCCCTCGCTGTCGCGGCCTGCCGGGCCGGCTACTCGATCTACTTCACCAGCCTTGACGACATGGTCCGCAACCTCACCGCCGCCGAAGCGGCCGGACGCCTGACCAGCAAACTCGGCAGCTACCTGCGGCCGGCGGTCCTCGTCCTCGACGAAGTCGGCTACCAGCCCCTCGCGCGAGCCGAGGCCAACCTGGTCTTCCAGGTGATCTCAAAGCGGTATGAAAAGGGCTCGATCATCCTGACATCGAACAAGACCTTCAGCGAATGGGGACAGGTACTCGGCGATGAAGTCCTCGCCACCGCCATTCTCGACCGCCTTCTCCACCACTGCGGCGTCGTCTTGCGGCGGAGAGTCCGACGCGTAAGGGCAGTCCGTCCGCGTCGGACAGGACATGCATCTTGGCACCCGGCTTGCCCCGGTCCACCGGGCTCGGACCTGCAAGTTCGCCCCGAGGCTGCTATGTCGCGTCAAGCTGCTGGAGCGCGTTGTCGTGGTTGCCGTCAGGTGAGGGGTCTGAGCGTTCGAGGATCTTGAACAACTGGCGACAGACAGCTCGTTTGAGGCAGCGTTGTGCGTCGCGAGAGGTCTTACCTTCGGCAAGCCGGCGCGCGACGTATGCCTTCGTGAGCGGGTCCAGTTGCATGCGGATGAGCGTGATCGTGTGGAGAGCCCGGTTCAGCTGGCGGTCACCGCTGCGGTTGATCCGGTGTCGGTTCGTGAGTCCTGAAGAGGCCGGGATCGGTGAGACGCCGGCGAAGGACGCGAAGGCAGCCTCGGAGCGGAAGCGGCCAGGGTGCGACCAGCTGACCAGCACCTGGGCTGCGGTGATAGGGCCGCCCCCTTGCAGGTCCAACAGCTCTGGAGCCATCTGACGTACGAGGTTGAGGATCTCATTCTCGAGTTCCTTGGCCTCAGCTTGGAGTGCCTGGACACGCTGGGCGGTGGACCGCAAGGCCCGGACGGTCATCCGGTGCTCGATGCCTTGCGTCGGGCGGTCTCTCAGCTGAGCACAACGGCTGATCTGGGCCGGACGCTTTAGTCTCCGCAGCTCGGCACGCAGGTCGTCCGGTGCGGAGACGATCAGGCTCTTGAACTGGTTGATCGCCGCGGTGCTGGCGAGGACCGCACCGATCGGGCTGACAGCCGCGGCGGCGAGGGTGTCCCGGTGAGTGTCGACGCCGATGACGCCGTCGACTCGTTCTGCGAGCATGGTCACGCGGTTGTTCTCCTTCGAAGGCTGGACGACCGTGGTCGGCGCCGACCTGGGTGGAGTCACCGCGTGGCATATCTGTGATGAGTTACGTCGAAACGGCGGACAAGCTGCTGATCAAGCCAACGGGGTGGGCCAGGCCGACGCCGACGTCCGGCAGACATCTCGGGGGCACGGCAGGCTCTGACGAGCCGCCAATTACCTTGCGGGTCATACCGGAACGTCAGCGCCAGCCTGACAGCAGCCCAACCCGGGCCGCAGGTCGACTATCACAATTACCTTCTTCGTGGCCTCGCAATGAGGCTCACGGTCTTCGGCCCCGGTATGACTTGAGCCCCCAGTCGAGATGATCGAAAAGGTGGTGTCGTCGGTGGTCGAAGGCATTGGCAGACCGCTGATTACTGAACTTGCTGGCGTGATGTCGTCAAGGTGAGGCCGGTTTCAGCGAGGCATCCATCGACGAGGTTGCTGCGGTACTGGATCTCGCGGAGGCCCTGCCGAAGAACGCGCATCAGGTGGTCAGGGTCGGTGAAAGCGGTGTTGGCCTGGCTGCTGCGTCGCAGCAGTGACCAGATGCCCTCGACAGGGTTGAGGTCCGGTGCGTAGGCCGGCAGGAAGTAGCAGGTGATCCAGTCGTGGGTGTCGATGAACTCCCGCAGCCGGGCGTCTTTGTGCACGTTCAAGTTGTCCCATATGAGTACGATCGGCGCGCCGAGTTGTTCGTGGGCGGCGGTCAGCAGGTCGCGGTAATCGGTCCAGGCGAAGCTGCGTCTGCCGCCCCGCTTGTGATCGGCGTGCCGCTTGGGCCGATAGATCAGGCGTGAGCGTTCACCCTGCTTGTAGCAGACCAGAGCGGCGATGGAGAAACGGCGCTGGGAGCGTCCCCGCACCCGAATGACAGGTGTGTGTCCGCGCCTGGCCCAGGTGCGGACGGTGGGCGGCGTCATCGAGAACCCGGCCTCGTCTTCGAAGCACAACCAGGCCCCGAGCGCCGCCACGGCGTTGCCACCTGGGGCCAGGTCTCCTTCACCCAGCCGGTGACGACTTCCTCGTTGCGCTCCACCGCACGGCGGGCGGGGACCTGGTGCCTGAAGCCGTGCCGGTGCAGCAACTGCGCGATGGCTGACAGCGTCATGCTCTTGTGGAACCGGCGCCCGATCAGCGTCTTGATCCGCGCCAGCGTCCAGGTCTGATCCGGCCAGCCGTGCGCTGCAGGCCCCTTGGCCAGCTCCTGCTCGAGCACCTCAAACAGTGCCTCGCTCAGCCTGGGCCTGGACGCCGGACCCTTCGACTCCAAAGCTGACGCTCCGCCGTGCTCCCATGCCTGGTGCCATCGTTGTATCGACCGCAGGCTGACACGTAACTGCTTGGCGACTATGGCATTGTCGTGTCCCAGGGCGAATAACTCGGCCGCCTGCATCCGGATGTGCTCGCGAAACTCTCGTCGCTCCGCGGTCAGCCCGCCCCCTTGCGGATACCTCATATGACCGGCCTACTGCGGCAACCACAGCTTGTCACCCCCGCGACATCACGCCAGCAAGGTCAGTAGAGGCACGAGCGCCGATCCCCTGACAGGGGCGAGGCAGTCTCTTCGTAACGTGGATGCCGGCACGCTGATGCCGCAGGTGAGGCCGGGAAAGCGCGAGCACTGGAGCGACGGGCGTGACGGACGAAACCGTTATAGGTGTCTATCTTGGCCTGGATGTCGGCAAGGGTGAGCACCACGCCACCGCCCTCACCCGCGCCGGGAAGATGGTGTTCGACAAGCCGCTGCCCAACAGCGAGCCGAAGCTGCGGGAGCTGTTCGAGAAACTGCGGGCCAGGCACGGAAATGGTCGTCGACCAGCCGGCCTCCATCGGAGCCCTGCCCCTGGCGGTCGCCCAGCAGGCAGACTGCCAAGTCGCATACCTCCCCGGGCTGACGATGCGGCGAATCGCCGATCTGTATCCCGGCGAGGCCAAGACCGATGCCCGCGACGCGTTCGTCATCGCGGATGCCGCCAGAGCGATGCCCCACACCTTGCGGACTATCGATCCCGCTGACGAGACGGTCGCCGAGCTGGCCATGATCGCGGGGTTCGACGACGACCTCGCGGGCGAGTCCACCCGGATCGCCAACCGGCTCCGCGGCCTGCTCACCCAGATCCATCCGTCCCTGGAACGAGTCCTGAGCCCGCGTATCCAGCACCCGGCTGTGCTCAGGCTGCTGGACCAGTTCGGCTCCCCGGCCCAGATCCGCAAAGCGGGAAGGCGACGGCTGGTCACCCTGATACGTCCGAAGGCACCGCGGATGGCAGAGCGGCTGGTCGAAGACATCTTCACCGCACTCGACGAACAGACCGTCGTCGTCCCGGGCACTGACGCAGCCGCGCTCATCGTCCCCAGCCTCGCCAGTTCCCTCCAGTCCGTTCTTGACCAGCGCAAAATCCTTGCCGCAAGGATTGCGGAACTCCTGGAGGCCCACCCTCTTTCCCAGGTCCTGATCTCCATGCCCGGCATCGGGGTCAGGACCGCAGCCCGCATCCTCATCGACGTCGGTGACGGCAGCGGCTTCGCCACCGCAGGACAACTCGCCGCCTACGCCGGCCTGGCACCCGTGACCAGAAACTCCGGCTCCTCCATCCGCGGCGAACACCCCTCGCGACGCGGCAACAAACAACTCAAACGGGCCTTCTACCTTGCCGCGTTCGCCTCGCTGTCCCAACCCGAGTCACGCGCCTACTACGACCGCAAACGCCGCGAGGGGAAACACCACATCGCCGCCCTCACCGCACTGGCGCGACGCCGCATCGACGTCCTCTTCGCCATGCTCCGCGACGGCACCTTCTACCAACCACCTACGCCAGCTACGACTTGACGAAAGCCATAGAGGCACCTTTTTAGCGCGGACATGGGCGGAGTCGAGGACAGCGCGAGAGAGGTCGATCAAGTCCTGTTCGTCCAGGAGTTGGAGGATCTTCTGGTGCAGCTGCCCCAGACCCCCGCACGGGACCAGATGGCAAACCGGCGATGCACGGTCGACTTCGACGCTCCAAAGCAAGGAGGCAAGGCCCGCCAGGCACAGCCGCTGACCAGTACGTAGATGATCGCGGCGAAGACCGCCTCGTCATCGATGTTCGGGACGCCGCCGCCCTGCGGCCGCACGCGCGCCGGCGGCAACAACGGCCTGGCGATCTCCCATAGCCCCTCCGGAACGATCCATCCCCACCGTCCACTCCCCATGCCCAGAACAACTGCCAACTCACCAGTAGGACACGGTCTAAGCCGTCGCAGGGTGCGGCGTCGGCGTCAGGTATCTTTCCGACGGACTCGACCTTCAGTCTTCTGGGAATTAGGGTTCAGGCAATCCAGCTTTCACCGTGTCACGCGGGTCCCGCGATACCCCGTCTCCGATACCTGAGCCCGGTTATCGCTTTCCTGGCATGCTGCGGCCCCATCACCCTTTCCGGATTAGGTAAGCCATTGGACCCAAGAACCTCCCTCCAAGTTCATCCCGACTGAATCGGGGGTACGACAAGGCGCCTCATGGCGCACTGCCACCGGTCGGCGACCTGCACCGCGTCGGGCAGAGCGCTGCGGATGGCCTCGGCGTACGTGGCTGAGCCGTCGCGGCACACGTCCTCGACGCCCGGACCGTCGCGCAGCCACGCTTCCAGCGTGTCGGCCGTGCGGTCCAGCAGCACGTCGATCCGCTCATGGGTCTCGGCGTCGATCACCACGGTGGCATAGCGGTGCCGCCGGCGCAGGGCAAAATCGTCCGGGTCACCTCAGATACGGGAGCGTCGCGGTGTCCGGTCTGGTGTAGAAGTCGGCCAGGAGCTCGTGCCGGACTCGGACTGGAGTGGACAGCACCGCAGGCAACGGCGCAGTAGCCGGGGTACAGGGGCGGCAGGGTTCGGTCCGGTACGCAAGGGCGGCGGATGTCCGGGGGAGAGCGCTCCCCAAGCACCCGCCGGCCACCTAAAGAAGGATCATACGATACGTCCGAGTTTCCAGGACCGACAGGGGGTGGTTGATCGCCCCGGTTGCCCCGTGGGCCCACGTGGCCGCACGCGAACGCCCCGGCCAGTGGCCGGGGCGTTCGTCGTGCGGCTCACGTGCTACTGCTGGTGTGGGCCGGGACGGTGGCCGTGGTCGGGGCGGCCGTGCGGCGGCTTGGGCTTGGGGGCCGGCTTGGGCTCGGCGCGCTTGACGTTGGTGGTCGCGGTGGCGGTGCTGGTGGCGGTGGCGCCGCCTCCCGTGACCGTGGCGGTGTTCGTGACCTGCCTCGGCGCGTTGGGGGCGATGTTGACTGTGAGAGTGATCGGCGGGTAGCTCTCACCGGGGTCGAGGGCGCCGGTCCGGGTGCAGGTGAGGGTGGCGACGACGCAGGTCCAGCCGGTACCCGACAAGCTGACCGCCGTGAGGCCGGTGGGAAGGGTGTCGGTGAGGGTGACCGTGGTGCCGTCGGTGGCCGCGTCACCGCTGTTGGTCACGGTCAGCGTGTACGTGCCCTGGCCGCCGGCGACGAACGTCCCGCCGACGGTCTTCAGCAGCGTGAACGCCGGCGCTGTCGGAGCGGCCACGACCGCGATCGCCACCCCTGTCGGCTCGGTGCCGACGGGGACCGTGTCCACCACCGTGTTGGTGGCGGTGTCGATCACTGACACATCGGCGCTGGTTTGGCCGGTGACGTAGGCGCGGGTGCCGTCCGGGGTGATCGCCACCCCGATGGGGTTGTCGACGACGGGGATGGTGGTGATGACCGTGTTGGTGGCGGTGTCGATCACCGAAACGGTGTCGGATGAAGTGTTGGTGACGTAGGCGCGGGTGCCGTCCGGGGTGATCGCCACCTCTTGCGGAACGTTGCCGACGGGGATGGTGGTGATGACCGTGTTGGTGGCGGTATCGATCACCGACACATTATTGGTGTTTCGGTTGACGACGTAGGCGCGGGTGCCGTCCGGGGTGATCGCCACATCGAGAGGGACGGTGCCGACGGGGACCGTGTCCACCACCGTGTTGGTGGCGGTGTCGATCACCGACACCGTGCCGTCGTTGGCGTTGGTGACGTAGGCGCGGGTGCCGTCCGGGGTGATGGCCACCCCGAACGGGCGGTCGCCGACGGGGATGGTGGTGACCACCGTGTTGGTGGCGGTATCGATCACCGACACAGTGTCGCTGATTTGGTTGGTGACGTAGGCGCGGGTGCCGTCCGGGGTGATCGCCACCCCGACAGGGTCGTCGCCGACGGGGATGGTGGCGATGACCGTGTCGGTGGCGGTATCGATCACCGACACAGTGTCGCCGTTTCGGTTGGTGACGTAGACGCGGGTGCCATCCGGGGTGACCGCCACCGCGCGCGGGAGGTCGCCGACGGGGATGGTGGCGACCACCGTGTCGGTTGTGGTATCGATCACCGACACGTTGTCGCTGACGCTGTTGGCGACGTAGGCGTAGGTGCCCGGCGGCACGGCATGGGCAGGCTGCGGGGCCACTACGGGCAGCGCCAGTCCTGCCACCAGGACCAGACCGGCTACCAGCGCCCGCATCAGCCCACCCCACCGCCGCCGACGACCCGCGCAGGGAGCCGGTGTCACGGGGGACATGCCGTCCCTCATCTCGGTATGACTGGTTGTCACGTATTCCTCCCAAGCAGTTCCGAAGTATCGGAACTGCGTCAGTGCTTTCAGGAGTGATCAGATCGAAGAGATAGTGACACCCGCCACAGCCGTCCACTCAGCGGCACGCCCGTGACTTCTGCGGCTGCGCGAAGCCAGCCACGGGCCCGGCGGCGAATGGCCAGCCCTTCGCACGTATAGAGGAGCAGGCACGGCCTCTGTTCGACCACGTTGCCGGGCGGCGGACCTTCCCATTGCGACCCTCGCCGAAAGCCGCACGCGCCCGCAGCACCACCCATGCCAAGGCGCCGACTCCGCAGCAGAGGCCATCCGCAGCACCAGCTCCGGGCACCACCGGGCAGCTCCCCGCCAGGGTCCCGAGGTTCCCGGGCCGCGGCGTGGCCGTAGCAAGTAGGCGGCCCCGGTCCCCGCGGTGGCCGGGGCCCGCGGCATCGACGTCGGCCCTGGCACGAACCTCTACCTAGGGTCTGTTGCGAAAGTGGATCTTGATCGGTGATGATCATGCGTTGTGGCGCGTGGAGATCTGACAGATGCACAGTGGTCGCGGCTGGAGCCGCTGCTGCCGATGGGCAAGAAGGCCGGGAGGCCGCCGGTTTGGACCAGGCGGCAGCTTATAGACGGCATACGGTGGCGGACGCGGGCGGGAACGCCGTGGCGGGATGTGCCCGAGCGGTACGGGCCGTGGGACCGGGTCTACGACCTGTTCCGCCGGTGGCAGCGTAACGGCACCTGGCACCGGATTCTGGAGCAACTGCAGGCCGATGCCGATGCGAAGGGCCTGATCACGTGGGACGTCAGCGTGGACTCCACGGTCTGCCGTGCTCATCAGCACGCCGCCGGGGCACGTAAAAAGGGGACCTTCAAAAGGAACCGCCCGGCGGCTTCGTCACCGAGCCCGACGACCACGCCCTCGGACGTTCCCGCGGCGGTCTGACTACGAAAATCCACCTCGCCACCGAGCAGGGACAGAAACCACTGTCACTGCTCATCACCGCCGGCCACCGGCACGACAGTCCCTACTTCCGCCCGGTCCTGGAGAAGATCCGAGTACGCCGTCCAGGCCCCGGACGGCCGCGAACCAGACCTGACAAGGTCCGGGGCGACAAGGCCTACGGATCCCGCGCCAACCGCGCCTACCTGCACGGACGCCGGATCGCCTGCACCATCCCGGAGAAGGCGGACCAGATCCGCAACCGCAAGAACCTCGGCTCCCGCGGAGGCAGACCACCGAAGTTCGACAGGGAAGACTACAAACAACGCCACGCGGTCGAGTGCGGCATCAACCGCCTCAAGAGACATCGCGCAGTGGCAACGAGGTACGACAAACTCGCCGTCCGCTACGAAGCCACCGTGCTGGTCGCAGCCATCAACGAATGGCTTTGACCAGCACTTTCGCAACAGGCCCTAGTAGTGCTTCGTTAGGTCGGGGGCTGTCTTCTTCTGCTGGGTGTGGTGGGTAGGGGGCGTCCGCAGGTGGTGCAGGTTCCGGCCCAGCACCGCAGGAGGTCCTGGATGGCGTCGAGGACGTGGTAGAGAGTCACGCCGGTGTATGGGCTTTTGGGTGGAGCCGGTGGAGGGTGAGGAAGGCCTGGGCGGCGGTGACCAGGGTGACGTGGTGGTGCCAGCCCCGCCAAGTGCGGCCTTCGAAGTGGTCCAGGGCCCAGGCCGTGCTTGAGTTCGCGGTAGTCGTGCTCGATGCGCCCGCATCTTCGCCCACCGCACCAGATCCTCGATCGGTGTGGCGGCGGGCAGGTTGGAGGTCCAGTAGCCGGTCGGGGCAGTCTCATCGGAGGGCCACTCCACCAGCACCGTCCGGACCGGCAGGACTCCGTCCCACTCGTAGTGACCGCCGCCTGTTTCCTGGGCGGCCCGCAGGGCCTGCTTGCCCGCCGGCCGCACCCTCAGCAGGGCAAAACGTGACGTCATCGGGCCCTTGCTGCCTTCACGCCAGGTGACCTCGGCATAGCGGGAGACCGGTAGTTCGGCCGCAAGGCGGGGCAGAGACCGTGGCGAGGTGCGATAGCGCGGCAGCGTCGGCGGCCCGAGCCCGGCATAAGCCGGTTGGTGCGGCTCGGCTGCCTCCGGGTGGGCGACCTCCTTGCCCGTCAGCGCCACCACATAGGACAAGCCCCGTTCCTCCAGGGCGAGGCGGAACGGCGTGCTCGCTCCGTACCCTGCGTCGGCCACCACCACCCGAGCGGTCAGCTGCCAGTCGGCGAGCGTGTCCAGCAGGCCAAGCGCCAGACGCCACTTTTCCTGGTGTCCGACCCCGGCCGGGACCCCGGCTGCCCGGCAGCGGGCCGGGTTGTCGGTCCATTCCCGGGGCAGATACAGCTGCCAGTTCAGGGGGGCAGGAAGCGGTGTCGGTGGCCGCGTGGACGCTCACCGCGACCTGGCAGTTGGCCCGCTTGCCCACCGCTCCGCAGTATTGGCGGGCCACCCCCACCGACCGGGTGCCGCACTTGGGGAACGACACATCGTCGACCACCCACACCTCAGGCGTGATCAACCCGGCCAGGCGTTCAGCGATCCGCCGCCGCACCGGCAACGGGTCCCACGGCGACTGGTTCACGAACTGCTGCAGGGCCTGCATGTTCCCGTCCGGCAGCCGCTCGGCCATCGGCTGGATCGACTTGCGCCGCCCATCCAGCATCAGGCCCCGCAGATAACACCCGCCCCACCGACGCTGATCCCGCCGCGTGAGCGAGGCGAACACATCAGCAACGAACTCCGATAACTCACCCCGGAGCCGTTCCACCTCCCCAAGCCTCATCCCTTCACCATGCCCCCGACCAGCCAAGATCGGCAGACCTCACGAAGCACTACTAGGCCGTTTCGTTTGGATCACCGGGCGGACCAGAGGAAGATGCCCGCGACGTGCAGTCCGGCCAGGTAGATGGTCGCGCATGGTGAGGTTGCGGAAGCGTTTGTAGCAGCAGAGGGCGGCTGCGAGCCCGAGAAAGGCCAGGTAGTTCCCCGGGTGCCGCTCGTAGCGTGGTTGAGTCTGCGGTAGCCGGTCAGCCAGGACGATGGGTCGGCCGCGCGGCGAGGTGTCTGCCCTGGCAGACCCTTTTCCGCGCGGCCCGCCGAACCGGACGTGATGGTTTCCCGATCATCCGGCTCTCCAGTGACTACAGCGTGAGCGAGTCAGGCTGCTCGCGCAGGACACACGGCGCCGTTGCGGCGATCTGCATTTCGCATACCTCCAGGTGGCGACGATTCGGCGGCGTTGCGGCTTGCGTTGTGGTCGCGGTCGTGCACGGTGGCGCACGCGTCGCACGTCCACTCCCTAACGTGCAGGGGCTTGGGGCCGTCCCGGGATCCGCAGGCCGAGCAGACCTGCGAGGACGGGAAAGCACGGTCCACCTTGGCGAAGGTGCGGCCGTGCCTGACCGCCTTGTACTCCAGCATGCCGACGAACGCCGACCACCCCGCGTCGTGCACGGACTTGGCGAGCCGGGTGCGCCCGAGGCCGGACACGGCAAGGTCTTCCACATACACCGCTTGGTTGTCGCGAATGATCTGCGTGGAAGCCTTGTGGTGGAAGTCCCGGCGCCGGTCCGCCACCTTGGCGTGCCGGCGTGCGACCTTGAGGCGGGCCCTGGCCCGGTTCTTCGACCCCTTGACCTTGCGGGACAGCTCCCGCTGAAGGCGCTTGAGCTTCTTCTCGGCGCGGCGCAGGAAGCGGGGGCTGTCGATCTTGCTGCCGTCGGACAGGACGGCGAAGGCGGACAGGCCGAGGTCGACACCGGCGTCGGTCTCCAGGCCGGGGAGGATGTCCGGTTCGGTGTCCACGACGAAGCTGAGGAAGTACCGGCCGGAGCTGTCCTTGGTGAGGGTCAGGGACGTGGGGGCGGCCGGAAGCCGGCGGGACCACTTGGCCTTGAGGTTGCCGACCTTGGCCACGTACACCGTGCCGTCGTCCTGGAGGGAGAAGGCGTTGGTGTTGAGGCGGACCGACTGCCGGGTGTCTTTCTTCGATTTGTAGCGGGGAGGGCCGACCTTGCGGCCCTGCCGCTTGCCTTTGACCGAGTCGAAGAAGTTCTTGTAGGCGGTGTCCAGGTCCCGCAGAGACTGTTGCAGGACGACCGCTGACACCTCGGCGAGCCAGCCGCGTTCCTCGGTGCGCTTGGCCTGGGTGATGCGCAGCCGGGACAGCTCGGTCGACTTCACGTACGGCAGTCCTGCCGCGTGCGCTTCCTTCCGGTCGCGCAGGCAGTCGTTCCACACCACGCGGGCGCACCCGAACGCACTTGCCAGCGCCCGGCGCTGGGAGGCGTCCGGGTAGGCCCGGTAGTTGTAGCGGAGCTGCACACCTCAGATCCTACGACGATTGGTCTCATGGATAAGGAGAACGACTACAGGCATGGCAGGCACGTCGCTTCGGCCATGCAAGTGCACTTGGTCTTCGTGACGCAGTACCGGCGTGGGGTGTTCAACCACGAGATGCTGACACGCTGCGAAGAGATCATGCGCAAGGTCTGCGAGGACTTCGAAGCGGAGCTGAAAGAGTTCAACGGCGAACGCGATCACGTCCACCCGCTGATCAACTACCCGCCCAAGGTCGCCGTCTCGAAGCTGGTCAACAGCCTCAAGGCTGTCTCCGCCCGCCGGATACGGCAGGAGTTCACCGGCCGGATCACCCGCGCCATCATGCACGGGCACCTCTGGTCACCCTCGTATCTCCCCGCATCGTGCGCCGGAGCACCATTGGCCATCGTCCGCCAGTACATCGAACAGCAAAAACGTCCGCTCCAAAGTACACGTCAGAGCAGCCTTGAGAGGCATTCATCCCGGCTTGAACGCCCGGGCTTTCCGCAAGAGTCTCGGTAACGGCGAATCCGAGGTGGCTGCCGACACATCGGCGGCCACGTTCCGGGGCCCGCCCCGTGAGGAGCGGCCGAACGAGGCCGTCGTCCCGGCGATGCGCCAGGGGCGGCCGAATGGGTGAAGCTGGCATTTTTTAGGCGTTTGATAATTGACGCTACATCAGACAATGGCAATTCTAAGGCGCACCCAAGAAGTCACTTGTATGAGGGGAGGAAGAATGTTTTCCGTTTCAAAATGGGGCGTGGTGGCGGCAACGGCGGTCTCGCTGGCAGCTCTCGGGAGTTCTGCCTCTGCATCCCATGACCCGTACCCCCTGGAATGGGGCGTGGGCAGAGGGTACACAGAGGCAATCCGCCTGACGTCGACGAGCACGGGAACCACGATGGTCGACAACGGTCCGTCCGGACCCGGGATCGGCGATCAGATCATCTTCACCGCGAACCTCTTCCGCAACGGTGCCGGTTACGGCACCGAAGGGGCGCAGTGCACTCGAGTGGCAGCAGCAACCACCCTCTGCTCGGGCACCTTCAGCCTTCCCCGCGGACAGGTGTCATGGCAACACCTGAAGACCAGCCCCATTGGCACGCCGCCCAGCGACTTCGATATCGCCGTCACCGGCGGCACCGGTGCGTACGCCACTGTCCGCGGCTACGCTCACATCGCCCGCACCGCCGAGTCGGGCGGCGCCTTCACCCTCTTTCTCCTGCACTGACCCCTCTCGTCAGTAGCGAGAGCACGACCTGGCGCGCTCATCGCCGCTGCCTGCCATTCTCGCCCTTTGTCCACGTGTGCGAAGAGGAGCCGTGCCCGCGGCGGTGCTCAGGGACGAGCGCGAGCCCACACCGGGTGCAGTCAGTGCTCGCTTGCGTACAGTGGGTGGCCGGCAGCGGGTGAGAGATCGCCGTTCTCATCCCCGAGGCCGAGCCCGGCATCACCACGAGACCCTCCCGAACCAGCCCGGCTTTCTGCTGGCCACGGTCCTGCCGGCGCGCACCGATGTCGTCGTCTGTATGACGGCGTACCGCCTCCGCCAGTGATCCGGATCCTTCGGGGGGGTCACGGGCGTCGCATGCGGGATGTGTGCGTGGCAAGGTGGAATGTGAGGTAACCCCTCGCCCATCCCTCGATTCCGATGAGGAGGCCGCATGGACGACAAGGAGTTCTTCCTGGCAGTGGCGGATCGCACGGGACTCTCGCGACAGGAAGCGGCCGATCTCACTCGTGCCACTCTCGAGACGCTCGCACGTCGTCTCAGCGACGGCGAAGCCCGTGATCTGGCCCTCGAACTCCCCGAGCCTCTGCGTGACTCGTTCAACCGAGGACGGGGAGAGATGGAGACCTTCGGGCCCGATGAGTCGATCCGCAAGGTGCGCGGGCGCACCGGCCTGTCCGGTCCTGAAACCGCCAGCGGCGTCCGGGCGGTCTTCAGCACTCTGCAAGAGGCCATCTCTCACAAGGAGTTCGAACACGCCATGTCGCAGCTCGGCAAAGAGTATGCGCAGCTGGTGGAGTCCACCAGCTGACGGGTCCTTCCTCCTCAGGTGGTCCTTTCTCCGCGGTGGTCTTTCCTCCGTCTCCGCGGTGGTCTTTCCTCCGCGGGCGGCCCGCCAGCCGCTCCAGCGGGCCCAATCGTGCAGTCAGCGCGACCCCGTGCAAGGGGCGCGGACTTGACGCTCGATCAGGCAGCACTGGCGATCCGAGTAGACGCGTCCTGACGGCCCGCATACCCGCCGTGATACACCCGTCCATCTGAGCCGGCGCCTGCGCGGCACCGATGCAGTGGTGGTGTTCCCGCGCGGAGCGAGTTCGTCGGACATGAAGCCGATGAGGATGACCAATAGCAGCGTGGCTCGCGCCGGCCCTGTTTCTCCCCTAACGCTGCCGCTCTTCCCTTGTGGGGCATGCCCAAGCGGTCGCCACGACCGGGCCGTCGGTTGTCCATTCTTCGAGATGTGGACCGACATGTGAGATAAGTACCGAAATGCGCAATCTCTGTAGCCACGTGCGTCGAATAACAAGTGATGACATCCGTCTGTGGCTCGCGTCGAGCATCCACGGGACCGGGTCGGGGAGTCCCCCCACCCGCTCGCCGTCCATGCCCGCAACGCTACCCGCCGTCGCACGCTGTGACCTTGCCGGCGTGCAACGACGGGGCCCGGCACATGGGCCCGTGGTGGGCCGGTGACCGCAACTTCTCCAGGGAGCAGACATGCTCGGAAACCCGGTCGAGGCATTGACCTCCGACCAGGAAGAGTCCCCAACCGTCCGGGTCGGGTATGACGAACCGGCCGCTGGTACCGAGAGGATCCTCGCCGAGATGCTCGCTGACGTCGTTCGCGTCGAGCAGGTGTCTGTCGACAGCCACTTCTTCGACGATCTGGGCGCCGACTCGTTGGTGATGGCGCATTTCTGCGCGCGGGTCAGGAAGCGTACGGACCTGCCGTCGGTATCGATGAAGGACGTCTACCGGCATCCGACGATCAGGAGCCTGGCGACAGCGCTGGAGGACTCGGCGCCCGCTACCCCGGTCGAGCCCTCGGCGCCGGTGTCGGGGGCCCCGGTGTCAGCGGCCCCGGCGGGGATGCCCGCGTACGTTCTGTGCGGCGCCCTGCAGCTCCTGACCTTTCTCGGGTACTCCTACGTCGTCGCGGTTGTCACAGCTCGGGGCTACGAGTGGATCTCCACCGGGTCGGGCGTGTTCGGCGCATATCTGCGATCGGTCATGTTCGGCGCTGCAGGCCTTCTGGTTCTGTGCGCCCTTCCGATCCTGGTGAAGTGGGCCCTCATCGGTCGGTGGAAGCCCGGGGAGATCCGCATCTGGAGCCTGGGGTACGTCCGCTTCTGGATCGTCAAGACGCTGATCCGGTCGAACCCACTGGTCCTGTTCGTCGGTTCGCCGCTCTACCTGCTCTACCTCAAGGCGCTGGGCGCGAGAATCGGGCGAGGGGTCGCGGTCTTCTCGCGGAATGTACCCGTGTGCACCGATCTCCTCGTCATCGGCGACGGCACAGTCATCCGCAAGGACTCGTTCTTCAACTGCTACCGGGCTCACGCAGGCCTGATCCAGGTGGGCGCGGTCAGCCTCGGGAAGGACGTGACCGTCAGCGAGGCCACCGTGCTCGACATCGAGACTTCGCTGGGCAACGGTGCGCAGATCGGCCATGCCTCCTCCCTGCACAGTGGTCAGGCTGTGCCTGACGGCGAGCACTGGCACGGGTCACCCGCGCAGCCCACCGAGGTGGAGTACCAGGTGGTGGGCCCGGCCGCCTGCGGTGCCCTGAGAAGGGTGGCTCACAGCGTCCTGCAACTGCTGGCCGTGTTGCTCGTGTACGTACCGCTGGCGGTCGGCGGATTGGGCATCCTGCTCGCTGAGGCGCCGCAGCTCAGAGCGGTCCTGGAACCCGGGCCTGCGGCCCTCACCGGCCGGCCGTTCCTCCTCGACGCCCTGACGGCTTCCGCCGTGCTCTATTTCGGCGCCGTGCCCTTGCTCCTCATCGTCCTGGCCACTGTTCCCCGCCTGCTCAATCGGGCCATCACACCAGGCAGGGTCTATCCCCTGTACGGCTTCCACTACGGAGTGCACCGGGCGATCGCGTTCATGACCAACAGGAGGTTCCTGACCCGCCTGTTCGGCGACAGCTCCGGCATCGTCCACTACCTGCGCTTCCTCGGGTACGACCTCTCCAGGATCGAGCAGACCGGGTCGAACTTCGGTACGGAGGTAAGACACGAGACCCCGTACCTCAGTTCCGTAGGGAGCGGAACGATGGTCGCCGACGGCCTGTCGATCGTCAACGCCGACTTCTCGAGCACCTCCTTTCGCGTGTCCCGCGCCTCGATCGGAGCGCGCAACTTCCTCGGCAACAGGATCGCCTACCCCTCGCGGGGCAGGACGGGCGACAACTGCCTCCTCGCGACGAAGGTCATGGTCCCGGTCGACGGGGAGATCCGGGAAGGGGTGGGGCTTCTCGGCTCGCCCAGTTTCGAGATTCCGCGATCGGTGCAGCGGGACAGTACGTTCGACGGGTTGAAGAGCGGCGAGAAGCTGCGCAGCCGCCTCGCATCCAAGAACAGGCACAATGCCGCCACCATGGGGCTGTTCCTGCTTGTGGGATGGATCTACTTCTTCGGTGTCACCCTGCTCGCCTCGGGCGCCTCGGACCTCTACACCTCCTTCGGTGCGTCGGCGTTCGCGCTGGCATACGTCCTCGTATTTCTGTTCACTGCCGTGTACTTCGTGCTGGTCGAACGTGCCGTCACGGTGTTCCACCCCCTGGGCCCGCTGTTCTGCTCGATCTACGACCTCCGCTTCTGGCGGCGTGAGCGCTACTGGAAGGTGCCGTCGGAGACGTATCTGCGGATCTTCAACGGCACCCCGTTCAAGAACGTGATCTGGCGGCTGCTGGGTGTGCGGCTCGGCCGCAGGGTCTTCGACGACGGCTGCTATCTGACGGAGCGGACGATGGTCGCCATCGGCGACGGCTGCACGCTCAACGGGGGAAGCGTCATCCAGTGCCACTCTCAGGAGGACGGCGCCTTCAAGTCCGACCGCAGCACGATCGGCTCCGGCTGCACCCTCGGGGTCGGTGCTTTCGTTCACTACGGCGTGACGATCGGCGACGGCGCAGTGCTCGCCCCCGACTCCTTCCTCATGAAGGGCGAGGTCGTCCCGGAGCAGGCGCGGTGGGCGGGCAATCCCGCCCGGCAGATCCCCCGGAACAGCGGCCAGGAGCGGGAGTAGACCACTATGGGAGTGCAAGTGGAGGCCGACCGGGAGTTCTGGCGCGGTGTGCTCGCCGCCGGTGGGTTCACGTCGGTCCCGCGGTGGGCGCTCCGTCCGGTGGCGGGTGTTGGCGTGTTCGAGGCGGTGGTGCCGGACGGCACGGTGGGGGTGTTGCGTGGGCTGGCGGGGGAGTTGGCGGTGCCGTTGGGTTCGGTGTTGCTGGCTGCGCATGCCAGGGTGCTGGCGGCGTTGTCGGGGGAGCGGGAGGTGTCCACCGGCTACGTGGCTGTGGGGGTGGCGGGCCGTTGCCGTGCCGGCTGTCGACCGGGCCCGTGTCGTGGCGGGAGTTGGTGCGGGCCACTGATCTGGTTGTTTCGGAGTTGTTGTCGCACCGGGACTGTGCGGTCGATGAGCTGAGGGCGGAGCTGGGTCTGGCCCAGTTGTCGCCGGAGACGGTGTTCGATCCGGGCGGTGCGGGCGGTGTTCTGGCCGAAGCCACCGTCGTCGGGGTGGGATTCTCCCGGCACGGCGGCCGTTTGCGTCTGGGGCTGCGCTACCGCACCGAGATGCTTGATGCGGACGGTGCGGCCAGGATCGCCGGCTACCACCTGGCCGCGCTCGCGCTGATCGCCGCCGACCCGGATGCCGACCACGCACGCCAGAGCCTGCTGTCCGCCGACGAGCTGCGGTTCCAGCTGGAGGGGCTGGCCGGACCGGTCCGGGAGCTGCCGCAGCGCCGGTTCCACGAACTGTTCGAGGACCGGGTACGGGCCCACCCGGACGCCGTCGCCGCCGTGCACGGCACCCGGCGGTGGACGTATGGGGAGCTCAACGCCCGGGCGAACCGGCTGGCCCGGGCCCTGCTGGCGCGGGGGCTGGAGCGTGAGGGTGTCGTCGCGGTGGTCACCGAGCGCAACCTGGACTGGCTGGCCGCCGTCCTCGCGGTCTTCAAAGCCGGCGGCGTCTACCTGCCCATCGAGCCGCACTTCCCCGCCGAACGCATCGCCGCCACCCTCACCCGCGCCGGGTGCACCCTGGTGCTGACCGAACCCGGCAGCACCACCACCCTCGACCCCGCCCTTCAGACCCGGCCCGAAACCGAGCGACTGTTCATCGACACCGCCTGCACCGAAGAGCACGGCGACGACGATCCGGGCATCCGCGTCACACCGGACCAGCTCGCCTACATCTACTTCACCTCCGGCTCCACCGGCGAGCCCAAGGGCGCGATGTGCGAACACGCCGGCCTGCTCAACCACCTCTACGCCAAGATCGACGACCTGGACATCGACGCGCGAGGGGTGGTGGCCCAGACCGCACCCCAGTGCTTCGACATCTCCCTGTGGCAACTGCTCTGCGCACTCCTGGCGGGCGGGAAGACCCTCCTGGTCGAACAGGACGCGATCCTCGACATCCCCCGCTTCCTCGACACCCTCACCGCGGGCCGGGTCACCGTCCTGCAACTGGTCCCCTCCTACCTCGAAGCCGTCCTGACCGAACTCGAACAGCGCCCCCGCGACCTGCCCGACCTGCGCTGCGTGTCGGCCACCGGCGAGGCGTTGAAGAGGGAACTCGCCGAGCGCTGGTTCGCGGCCCGGCCCCGGACCCGGCTGGTCAACGCCTACGGGCTCACCGAGACCTCCGACGACACCAACCACGAGGTCATGGACCGGGCGCCGGAGCGTGTCCTGCTCGGCCGCCCCGTCAACAACGTGCACCTCTACGTCGTCGACGAACACCTCACCCCGGTGCCCCTGGGCGCCCCGGGTCTGATCGCGTTCTCCGGCGTCTGCGTCGGCCGCGGCTACATCAACGACCCCGACCGCACCCGGGCCGCCTACCTGTCCGACCCGCACCGTGAAGGCCAACGGCTCTACCTCGGCGGCGACTACGGCCGCTGGCACCCTTCGGGGAAGCTGGAGTTCCTGGGCCGCCGGGACGCCCAGGTCAAGATCCGCGGCTTCCGGATCGAGATCGGCGAGATCGAGAACACCCTGCTGCGGGTGCCAGGTGTCCGCGACGGCGCCGTCGTCGTCACCGAACGCGCCGACCACAGCAAACACCTGATCGCCTTCTACAGCGGCCCCCAGCCCCTCCGGGCCGCCACCCTCACCGACCGGCTGAGCGCCTCACTGCCCCACTACATGGTCCCCGCGGCCTTCCACTGGCGCGAACACCTGCCGCTGACCGCCAACAGCAAAATCGACAAGAAGGCACTGGAAGCACTCGCCGCCCACCTCGCCACCACCGAGGACGACCACCAGCCACCGGCCACCCCGACCGAGCAACGACTGGCCGCCGCCTGGGCCACAGTCCTCGGCATCCCCCAGAACCGGATCGGCCGCAACGACCACTTCTTCGACCGCGGCGGCACCTCCCTCTCCGCAGTCAAACTCGCCATCACCCTGGACCGCGCCATCACCCTCAAGGACGTCACCCGCCACCCCGTCCTCACCGACCTCGCCGACCTGGTCGACAACAAGTCCGAACAACACTCCGGCCTGCTGCAGCCACTGTCCGAATCACACGGCGCCCAGGCCGGTGCCCTGCTGCCGAATGGCTGCCGGTTTCTTCCTGAACCATGACTGAAAGGAATATCGAGATGCTGTCCGCACTCCCCAACTCATCTCTCGGCGTGGAGTTGCAACCCGGTAGGCCTCCGATGCTGCGGGTTGAGGCCGCCGTCGACGCGGCGAGCTGGGCGGCCGAGCAGCGGGAGGCGCTGCGTGCTGTGGTTGCCGAGCATGGTTCGGTGCTGGTTCGTGGGCTGGGTCTGCGTGACGTGGCCGGGGTGGGTGCTGTCCTGCGGGGGCTGGCGGCCGTTCCGGTGGTCGAGAGGGAGGCCTTTGCTCCTCGGGAGTCGTTCGCCGAGGGTGTGTATTCCTCGTCGAAGTGGCCGCCGAATCAGCCGATGTGTATGCACCATGAGCTGAGTTACCGGCTGGAGTTTCCGGGCCTGATGCTGTTTGCCTGCCTCACTGCGCCCGCCGAGGGCGGGGCGACGGGGGTGGCGGACTCGCCGGCCGTGCTGGATGCGCTGCCCACCGAGCTGACCGAGCGGTTCGAGCGGGAGGGCTGGCTGCTCACCCGTAGCTACAACGACGAGATCGGGGCGTCGTTGGCGGAGGCGTTCGGTACCGATGACCGGGGTGCGGTCGAGAGCTACTGCCGTGCGCAGGCGATCGAGTTCGCGTGGCAGCCCGACGGTGGACTGCGTACCCGGCAGCGCCGCAGCGCGGTGGTGCGGCATCCGGTCACCGGCCGGCGCTGCTGGTTCAACCAGATCGCGTTCCTCAACGAGTGGACGCTCGCCCCGGAGGTGCGGGAGTACCTGGTCGAGGAGTACGGCCCCGAGGGACTGCCGTTCAATACCCGCTTCGGCGGCGGCGACCCGATCGGTGAGGAGGTCGTGGAACTGCTCAACAAGCTCTACCAGGACAACACCGCGCGCGAGCCGTGGCAGGCCGGGGACCTGATGCTCGTCGACAATGTGCGCACCGCGCACAGCAGGGAACCCTTCGGCGGGCCGCGGGAAGTGCTCGTCGCGATGGCCGATCCGGTCCGTCTGGCCGACTGCTCACCGACCGTCGAGGTGAGGGTCCCATGACCACCGTCCGCTCCACCGCGGCGGAGCCCGCGGCCACCGGACACGCCCCCGCCCCTGTGCCACCGTTCGCGGTGATCCCCGGTGCGCAGGTCCAGCGTGTGCTGGAGGGGCGTGAGAAGGAGATCGTGGAGTTGGTCGAGGGCACCTACCGGCTGCACAGCGCCGGTGATTCGGTGAACCCGCCGTCCTGCTTCCTGCGGTTCCCCGACCGCCCCTCCTCCCGGATCATCGCGCTGCCCGCCTCGGTCGGCGGGGATGTGCGGGTGGACGGCCTCAAGTGGATCTCCAGCTTCCCGGAGAATGTGCCGGCCGGTGTCCCGCGGGCCTCGGCCGTGCTGATCCTCAACGACCATGACACCGGCTACCCGTTCGCCTGCCTGGAAAGCTCGATCATCAGCGCCACCAGGACAGCGGCGTCGGCCGCCGCGGCCGCCGACTGCCTCAGCCGGAGCCGGCCGCGGCCGTTGCGCGTCGGGTTCTTCGGGGCGGGCCTGATCGCCCGCTACATCCACACCTTCCTGGCCGGCACCGGCTGGACCTTCGACGAGATCGGCGTGCACGACCTGTCCGCCGACAGCTCGGCCGGCTTCCGTACCTACCTGGAGCAGTCGGGCACCGCCGGCCGGATCACCGTCCACGACAGCCCCGAGCAGCTGATCCGCCTCAGCGACCTGGTGGTCTTCGCCACCGTCGCCGGCCGGCCGCACATCAGCGACCTGTCGTGGTTCGCACACAACCCACTGGTACTGCACATCTCGCTGCGCGACCTCTCCCCGCAGATCCTGCTGGCATCGACCAACATCGTCGACGACATCACGCACTGCCAGAGGGCCGGCACCTCGACCCATCTGACCGAGCAGCTCACCGGCAACCGGGACTTCCTGCACGGCACGCTGGACGACGTGATGGCCGGCCGGGTCACAGTGCCGGCAGACCGCCCCGCCGTGTTCTCACCCTTCGGCCTCGGCGTCCTCGACCTCGCCGTCGGCAAATGGGTCTACGACGAAGTGACCCGCTCCGGAGAACTGCAGATCATCGACAACTTCTTCCAAGAACTGCGTCGACACGGATGAACAGCCGAGACGTCGGCTGACCGACAAGGAGGCTCATGCGGAGCTAACCCCGGAGAAAACAGCGGCAACTTCGCCGCAGGTCAACGCGCACCACGCCGCGGCCCCTAGCCCAACCCCCCGTCCGGCTCTGTGAATCCAGGTAAGGCGAGAAGCCCCCCAACCACGGTCGGAAGGACGTTCTGAAGGTGCAATGCCGCAGAGGAGGAGGCCATCGTGCCCGTCATTTCCGATCCCTACGCCTTCAACGAGGAAGAGCTCTATGTCGACCTCCAGTCGATCTTCGGGCGCTCACTGTTCCTCAAATGTGAGGGCTTCAACTTCGCCGGCTCCATCAAGCTGAAGGCCGCGACCGAGATGGTGGAGACCGCCGAGCGGGATGGAACGCTGACGCCGGAATCGATCCTGGTCGAGTCCTCGTCCGGAAACCTCGGCGTGGCGCTGAGCATGATCGCCGCGAGCAAGGGTTACCGGTTTCTGTGCGTGACGGACTCACGCTGCAATCTGTCGACCAGGCTGATGATGGAGGCGCTGGGCAGCCAGGTGCACATCGTCGCCGCACACGAGGCGAACGGCGGCTTCCTCGGCGCCCGGATCGACTACGTCCGCGCGCTGTGCGCTTCCGACAGCCGGTACGTGTGGCTCAGCCAGTACACCAATCCGAGCAACTGGAAGGCGCACTACCGCAGGACAGCGCCGGAGATCGCCCGCCAGTTCCCCGCACTGGATGTGCTGTTCGTCGGAGCCGGCACCACCGGGACCCTGATGGGCTGCGCGCGCTACTTCCGGGAGCGGCAGCGGCCGGTGCATGTCGTCGCCGTGGACAGCGTCGGTTCGGTGGCCTTCGGCGGCGAGCCCGGCCGCCGGATGATCCCAGGCCTGGGCATGAGCATCCGTCCCCCGCTGCTCGACGAGTCCTATGTGGACGAGGCCGTGCGCGTCGAGGAGGCCGAAACCATCCGCACCTGCCGTCGCCTTGCCAGACGCGGATTCCTGTTCGGCGGCTCCACCGGCACGGTCGTCAGCGGCGCGATGGGCTGGCTCGCCCAGCACGACACGCGAGGGCTCACTGCCGTGGCGATCGCCCCTGACCTCGGCGAGCGCTACCTCGACACCATCTACCAGGCCAACTGGGTGCAGGACCTCTACGGCGAGGACCTGCTCGACCCCCACGGGCCGGCCGCCGCCGGCTCCGCGACGGCCCGCCCCGCACCACCGGTGCGGTCACCGCACCCTCGGCCGCGCCCTCGGCGCCAGGACCACGACACCCAGGCGCCGGCCTCGTCCGGCGACCGACCTCTTGGCGGGGCCTGGTGAGCTGAGCGTCATGACCGTCCGCAGGCCCGAGCAGCGGGGGTCCGCGACCACGGATGCACGGCTGGTTGAGTGCTCGTGCAAGTCAGCCTGGTTTTGCGGTGTCCTGGCGGCTGAGCGGATCAACGGGCGCGGGGCGGGCGGGATTCCAGCCGTGCTCGAGGAGGTCGAAGGCGGCGTCGACGGCGCGTAGGGGGGCGTCGCCGGCGTGGCCCAGATTGCGGGCTTCGAGGGCAAAGCGGGCCAGGGCCCTGCAGTGGGGGTCGTCGGCGGGGGCACCGATGTCGGCGGCGATGGCCCGGGCGAGGGCGTCTTGGTGGCGCATCCACATGCGGTGGGCGTACTCGGCCAGGACGGCGGTGTTCTTGACGAGTTCGATGAAGCCGGTGAGGCGGGCGTCCGAATCGTCGAGCCTGATCCTCACCCGCTTGATGTGCTCGCGCAGGGCCTGGGGGATCGACTGGCCGGGCGCCCGGTCGCGTACGGCGGCGACGAGGGCGGCCTGCTGGTCGGAGTCCTCGTCGAAGACCAGGGCTTCCTTGCCGGGGAAGTGCTTGAAGAGGGTGGTGGTGGAGACGTCGGCGGCTTCCGCGATGTCCCGGATGGAGACCTGGTCGTAGCCGCGCTCCAGGAAGAGGTTCAGGGCGGCGTCGGCCAGGGCTTGGCGGGTGGCGGCCTTCTTGCGCTCACGGCGTCCCACGGTCGTCTCAGGCATGGGCCCAGCATAGCGTCACGGTTGCCTGATGCACAAAGTTGATTCGTTGCACTTTTTAAGTGAGTGTGCTTTTCTCCTGGTGTGGTCGGCCTGGCCGCCGTGTTCATCAAGGAAGTCCCCCTGTGCGGCGAGCCGACCACCCTCAAGCCTGCTCCGGACCATGCCGTGGACCCCTGCCAACGAGTAACCCTCGACACCCTCTTGAAAGAACGGAGCACCCTATGAACACCAGCACCACCGCCCCCCGCATAGCGATCATCGGGGCCGGACCCGGCGGACTGACCTGCGCCCGCATCCTGCAGCGCCACGGAATTGCCGTCACCGTTCACGACGCCGACGTGCCCCGCACCGCCCGTGGCCATGGCGGCACCCTCGACATGCACCCCACCTCCGGCCAAGCCGCCCTGACTGCTGCCGGACTCATGGATGAGTTCACCGAGCTCTCCCGGCCCGAGGGGGAGCGGATGCGGCTGCTCGGCAGCGACGCCACCGTCCACTTCGACGCCCTCCCCCCGAAGGCCGCCGACGGCCGGGGCAACCCCGAAATCGACCGCGGCCAGCTGCGCGATCTGCTCCTCGACTCCCTCACCCCCGATACCGTGCACTGGGGCCACAAACTCACCCACGCAGAACCGCTCGGGGAAGGTGTCCACCGGCTGCACTTCACCGACGACACCACCACCGACACCGACCTCCTCATCGGCGCCGACGGCGCCTGGTCCCGCGTGCGGTGCCTCCTCTCCGAGGCCACGCCCGCGTACACCGGCGTCACCTTCGTCGAGGCCGGCCTCGAGGAAGCCGACACCCGCCACCCCAAGCTCGCCGCGCTCACCGGCGACGGCACCATGATGGCGCTGGACAACAACCTCGGTCTGGTCGCGCAGCGCAACAGCAACCAGCACATCCGCATCTACATCGGCATGCGCATCGAGCAGGACTGGCACGAACGCGCGAGCCTGGACCTCACCGACACCGACGCCGTCCGCGAACATCTACTGCGGCAATTCATCGGCTGGAGCCCGGACCTGCTCGGACTGATCACCGACACCGACACGGGCTACATCAACCGGCCGCTGACGGCTCTGCCCGTACCCCACACCTGGAACCACACCCCCGGCGTCACCCTCCTCGGCGACGCCGCCCACCTCATGTCCCCCTTCTCCGGTATGGGAGCCAACCTCGCCATGCTCGACGCCACCGACCTCGCTCGGGCCATCACCGCCCAGCCCACCCTCGGCGAGGCGGTCCGCGCCTACGAGAAGCTCCTGCTGCCCCGCTCCATCGAGGCGGCCGAAGGCAGCGCCGAAGGACTCGACAGCGCCTTCGCCCCCGACTCGGCCCAGCAGGCACTCGCCCACATGAACGAACACCACTGACTGAGCGGCTCAACCGGGCCTGGACAATGGGCACATGAAAGGAAGCCTCTGATCACCGCCTGGAGCAACGGCAACCTCGTGCACACCCAGAAGCTGTCCGGTCCATCAAGTGACTGCTGACACTTGGGAAGCGCCGTGGCAGAGCGTTCACATTTCCGGCATCAGCCGGCGCGGCGCCGGTCCAGGACGTGGGTCCCGGACCGGCATGGTACGTGCTCGGGGTGTCAGCAGCCGTTGCGCAGCCGGTTCCAGGTGACGGGACCGATAATGCCGTCGACGCCGATGCGGCAGGTGCGCTGGAAGTCCCTGGTGGCCGCGTCGGTGTAACCGCCGAAGTCCCCGTCGATGCCGGTCGGGCCGATGTAGAAGCCCCAGAACTGGAGGAGACACTGGGCCTCCCGTACGGCGTTGCCCGTATTGCCCCGCCGGATGGTGGGCGGGGTGACCGCGCCGTGGTAGCCGCAGTAGACGGCGGCTGCCCCTGTCTCACCCGCCGGTGTGGCGGGGGCCGACTGGGCAGCCGACGCGGTGCCCATGGAGAGTGCGGATGTGCCGGCCAACAGCGTGATGACGACTGCTGCCGAAGCGGCGAAGCGGCGAAGGCGCCTCATAACTACTCCTCATATATGCAGGCGGTCGAACCCATGAGCGAAACACTATGGGTACGCCTATCCGGGCAGGCAGATCCGATCCGGCTGAGTTGACGGCATTCCGCTTCTTGCCTGACCTCTGCGTGTGTCGCCTGTTGTTCACGGGTCGCCCGCCACCAGGTTCCGCGTAAGGAGCGGAGTGTCTGATACCGAGTCATCGGGGCTGCGTGCATGAGGAGTTGGACGAGGGCGTAGCAGTCGGCGGAGTCGTCCGCTGGGCGGCGGGCAGTAACAGCCGAAGGTCCCGGTGAGAGTCGCACACAGCTCTCACCGGGACCCGGTGACGCGCTAGAAGGTCAGGTTCCAGGCGTCGATCTTGCCGGTGTCCTGGGAGGCCAGGTCACGGACGCGCAGCTTCCACGTGCCGGCGGCCACTTCCGATGAGGCGTTCACCGTGTACGTCTTGGCGACGTTGTCGGTGCCGTCGTTGTCCGGAAAGTCCTCGAGCGTATAGACCGTGCCGTCGGGCGCCACGAGAGAGAGCACGAGGTCGCCGCGGTAAGTGTGTTTGATGTCCACACCGACCTTGAGCGTGGCCGGGGCGTTGCCGCCGACCCCGGTCACGGTGAGCGCAGACTCCACCGTGGCGTTGTCCGCGATGGCCACGTCCACGGTGTTCTCGAAGTACGTGCCGGGCGGCGGCGTGCCGCCGACAGCCTTCAGCGCGTCGACCTTGCCCTCGCCGAAGAAACTGTTGTTGGCGGTCGTGCCCGTGCAGCGACTGTCGGAGGGGCAGGCAGTGTCGGTGGCCTGGGCGGCCAGCTTGGCCCGGAGGTCCGCAGGCGTGGAGCCGGGGTTGGTGCTCGCCAGCAGCGCGGCCACCCCGGCGACGTGCGGGGAAGCCATCGACGTGCCGTTCATGGTTCCGTACTTGCCGCCCGGCAGCGTCGAGTAGACCCCGGACGCGCCGTCGCCGCCCGGGGCCGCGATGTCGATGATGTTCCGGCCGAGGTTGGAGTACGAGGCCTTGACGTTGCCATTGCCCATGGCTGCCACGGTCACCACGCCCGGCAGCTCGGTGGGGATGTCGATGCAGGCGTTGGTGATGGTGCGGGTGACCGGGGTCGAGTCGTTCGGGCTCGATGTGTCGGTCCGCTTGTTCGCCAGGTCGTAGTTGGAGTTGCCCGCGGCCGCGACCTGCAGCGAGCCCTTGCTCTCCGCGTACTCCTGGGCGCGCCTGACCCCCTCGATGATCGCTGCCTGGTCCACGTTGTCCGGGCAGTTGAACATCCATGGGTCTGTGTAATAGCTGTTGTTGGTGACCTTGAAGCTGTGGTCGCCTGCCCACATGAAGCCACAGACGGTATTCTCGGCGAAGAACATGCTGGTGTTCGGCTCGGCGATCCGGACGGAGGAGATCTTGACGCCCGGGGCCACACCGATGACGCCCTTGCCGTTCTTGGCCGCCGCGATCGTGCCCGCCACATGCGTGCCGTGGTCGCCGACAGGCCGCCACGCGCCGGTCCTCGTGTCCGCCTTGCCGTAGGCGCAGGAAACGGAATCGGCCGCGTCGAAGTTGGGCGCGATGTCCTGATGCTGGTCGTCGACGCCGGTGTCGAGGACGCCGACCTTGACCGCGGAGGAACCGGTGGTCACGGCCCATGCCTTGTCGGCATTGATCTGGGTCATGTCCCAGCGGTTGGACTCGGTTAGGGTGGTCGTGGCCTGCGTGGGAGATGCGGGAATTGCCGGGTTGTACGCGTCGGCCGGAACATCAGAGGTCCGGGTGGCGCCGACCTGCTGGACCCCGCTGACCGAGCGCATGGTGCCCGCGAAGGTCGTGGACGCCGAGTGCGCCACGATCACGCCGATCGCGTCGTAGTGTGCGAACACCGTGCCGCCGTTGTCCGTGACAGCTCTCTGTACGGCCGACGTGTCGCCCGGTGCGGTGATGACCAGGTAGGCCCGGGTACCGGCGGCCCACGAGGTCGCGGGCGCCGCGGAAGTCCCCGCCGCCGTCGTCGCTGCCTGGGCGGCCCCGACGGGAGTTACCAGCGCGACGGCCGCGCCGAGGACGGCGGTGGCGACGACCGAGCGTCTGAGACGGCCGGATATGAGGGTAAGCAATGCATCCTCCGAGAACCCGGCGGCGCTGGTGGTGCCGACCGGGTCGAGTGTGGGAAGTGGTGGACGCAAGATGTCAGACAATGGTCCCGGATGAAATGGTTCCGATCACGCAAGTGCCTTTCTCCGACGTGTGATTGGTTCTTGCGAGGTGCTGCGGCCGCGTCTCCGGAGCCGGCCGACGCCGGAGTTCGGCTCCCACACCCAGCGGGGGCGGACTGTGCCCTCGCGTCGTCACGGCGAACAGCAGGGTGCCGGAAGCGGCAACGCTTACGGTGGTCGCACAATGTCCTGGCCCGTCAGGGGGCGTTGTACGCAGGTACAGTCCGGGGAGACCTGGGCGGGCTCGTGTGGTGCGCGTTCAGGATGCGCTTGGCGGTGTCCTCGCCTATCCCTGTCCTTGGGTCAGTAAGCGGATCCTTCCGCTCACGCTGCGGCCTGGCGGAGGGAGTCCAGGACAGCCGGTTCGTCCTCGGACAGGCGCAGCGCGCCGACGGCCACGTTCGCGACCAGGTGATCCGGGTTATCGGAACCGGGGATGGCCGACACATGCGGCCCGTTCAGCGTCCACGCCAGCCGGATGTGCGCCGCGCTCGCCCCATGTGCGCTCGCGACGGCGAGCACCTCGCGGCTGTCGGCGCCATCCGCGCCTGGCTTGCCCCCCACCACGTCGAGGTGGCCACGGCCGAGCCGGGGCAGGTTCTCCTCGACCTGGCCGCGCAGTTGCTCCGGGGTGGCATCGGGCCGCCATTCACCCGACGGGTCTCGGCCCGGCCCGACCGTAGTGGTGGCAACGAGCGGTCACGCCCCGTCCGGGCTCCCCCTAGGACTCTGGCCTCACACACCGACGGCGCTGGATTCTCCGGCCCGCCGGCGGAAGGCGAAGGCCGCCGCCACACCGGCGATCAGGCCGAAGAGGTGGCCCTGCCAGCTGACTTCCGTGTTGGCAGGGGAGATGCCAAGCAGTATCGAGCTGCCCCAGAGCGAGCCGATCAGCACGCCAACGCCCACGTCCAGCAGCCTGCGGTCCACGAATCCGCGCATCAACAGATAGCCGAACAGGCCAAAGATCAGACCCGACGCACCCGCCGTGTTGGTGCTGGAGGGGGAGATCAGCCAGACGCCGAGGCCGTCCACCACGACGATCAGCAACGACACGGCCAGGAAACGGCGGATGCCACCGAGCGCGGCGAGAAAGCCGAAGACCAGCAGCGGGACGCTGTTGGCCGCGACATGCCCGAAGCCGAAGTGGATGAAAGCCGATGGAATGATGTCGCCAAGCTCGCCCGGCTCGCGCGGCACGATTCCGTAGGAATCGAGGGCATGGCCCGTCACCACGTCAACCGCTTCGAGCACCCACAACAGCGCCACCCAGCCGGCCATCAGCTTGGCCGCGGCCACGGCCCGGTCCGACCCGCGCCACGCGGTAACTTCTGCGCCTGCCATTGCAGTCCCACGCCCCGTACGTATGCATGCACCCCGGAATCAGCCACACCAGCCTAACTCGATATCCGCCCCACCGGACTGTGCAGGACGTCGGACGGCGCCGGGCCGTCACATGCAGGGCACATCCAGCTCTGCGCAAGACGCCTGCGGTTGCCCCGGCAGCAGGTCACAAGGTCACTGCCAGACCCGGCGAACGTGCACAGGGCCCCGGATGCGTCGGGGGCTCACTGGCCGGATGCCCTGCTGTTCAGCGAGCAGCTCCGGGCTGCACCCGACGTACCCCGACCGGCTCGTCGAGCGGTGGCTCGGCGACACCGGCCGACCCTGTGATTCGTGGCTCCGGGCCCGGCACCGCTCGGGGTACCGGGCCCGGGTCGAAGGGTCTTGCACAGGCGGCGGCGAGGGAGCTGCCACTCGCCTGCCCCGTCCCCCTCGTGTCCGTGCAGGCGGCCGCAGCCTCGGTGTCCCGCTGCGCGCGCCCCCCTGTCTTGTGCGCTTCCGTCAGGAAGGCTTCGCCGCCGTCACGGC